>CALZIZ010000025.1 GCA_945787465.1 uncultured Desulfuromonadales bacterium | reverse complement strand
CGAACGGCGCCTGGCCCGCTACCCCGACAAGTACATCAACAAGGTCTACGGCAAGGAGGAAGCGGGCGGCACCACCGTCATCTACCTGACCAGCCTGCCGTTTGACGAGCTCGGCTTCAAGCCGGTCACCATGCGTCCCCTGCCTGGCTACACCTGGCAGGCACTGCGCCTGGTGCCGGGGATTTTCCTCACCGTCGGCGGCGGCCTCTCGGCGATCTCCTGGGTCAACCACCGCCGCGACCGCCTGAAGGCTGAAAAAGATGCTGAACAAAACAACGCCGAGCCGAAGGAGGGCCAGGAATGACCGTTGCACGTCGGATTGCCAATGAAGTAAAAGGCTACCACGGCTTTATCAAGTTTCTGATATTGCTGGTGGCCGTCGCCGCGGTGGCCTCCCTGGCTCGATTCATCTTCGGCCTGGGGGCGACCACCAATCTTAATGACACTTATCCCTGGGGACTGTGGATCTCTTTCGACGTGGTGACCGCCGTGCCCCTTGCCGCCGGCGCCTTCACCCTCGGGGCGATTGTTCACGTCTTTCATATCAAGAAGCTCGAGCCGCTGGTGCGCCCGGCTATCGTCACCGGGTTCCTCGGCTACTCGCTGGTTTCGATTGGCTTGCTACTCGACCTCGGCCAGCCCCACAAGGGCTGGCACGTGCTGCGCTACTGGAACACTGAATCACCTATGTTTGAGGTTTCCATGTGCGTCATGGCCTATAGCACGGTGCTCTTCCTCGAGTTCCTCTCGCCGGTGGCCGAGCGGTTCGGCTGGCACTTCCCCCTGAGGGTGCTGCGCTGGCTGGAGATGCCTCTGGTCATTGCTGCCGCGGCCATCTCGACCCTGCACCAGTCGACCCTGGGGACCTTCTTTTTGATCGCCGTCGACAAGCTGCACAACCTCTGGTACAACCCGCTGCTGCCGCTGCTCCCTGGACCCTCGGACTGTATATCTTCTTGCGGGTGTTCAGCCTGCTGGCCCTTTCCGATGGGCCGTTTTTCGACCGCCCGGCCCTGAGCCTGTCTTTTATTCTCGAACTGGGGCTCGGTTTCATCGTCCCCTTTGTCATGTTCACTCAGCAGTCGGTGCGTGAAAACGACCGGCGCCGGGTGATCGCGGCCTGCCTGGTCGTATTCGGCCTGGTGCTCAACCGGTTCAACGTCTCGATGTTCGGCATGATGGATCCCAACGAGATCTATTACCCCTCGATCATCGAGTCGCTCGTCACCATCGGGATCATCGCGGGACATATTCTCTTCTTTGTCCTGATCGCGCGCTACTTCCCGATCTTCGAGCATCACCCGGAGACGGTCGATTACGCGATCCCCGATCATTTTCACAAGATCGACGGCGATTCGCTTGAAGCCGGGGTTCCGGTTTCTGCCAAGCCCGTTTCGGACCGCCGGTAAATTCTCTCACCTCCACCCTGACCCTCCCCCGTTAAGGGGGAGGGGACAGTTCTGTTTTTCCGTAGGATGGGCAGAGCATGCGATGCCCATGCTGAAAGAGGCTCGATGGGTCCGTCGCTGCGCTCCTTGACCCATCCTACCGGTTGCGACAAAGGTTTTGATGTCCCCAGTACCGTAGGATGGGCAGAGCTTGCGATGCCCATGCTGAATGAAAGGCAGATGGGTCCGTCGCTGCGCTCCTTGACCCCATCCTACAGGTTTGCCAGCAAAGATTTTAACGTCCACTTTGCCTCCAGCGAGCAATGCTAGCGGGTGGTTAATTTTCTTTGGGAGAGCAGATAAATGAAAAAGCAAGGCGATCGTCTCATTCATCGGTTTGAAAAGGGCAGGCTGCAGGCTGCAGAGCGACCCGTGGTTCAGGAATATCCACTGCGCCTTACGGTCAACGACCGGGAACTGGCAACCCTGATCGCGTCGCCCCATAAGCTGAACTTTCTGGTCGCGGGGTTTTTGCGTAACCAGGGCTTCATTTCAACCCTGGACGACATACTGACCCTCGGGGTTTGCGACGATTTCGGTGCCGCGCGGGTGCGGATCACGGGCGCTGTTCCCGAGCGACTGACCCCGACGCTGACCTCGGGGTGCGGCACCGGCATCGCCTTTAATTTTCAACCTGCCGAGGGTGCATCGACAGCCTCCGTGGCGGACCGCAAGAGCTATTCTCCCGCTGCCGTTTTCGAGCTGATGAAGGGCCTGGCCCGGCAGGCGGATCAGTACCGCAGCCACGGCGGAATTCATTCGGCGGCCATCGGGGACGGGCGCAGCCTGCTGCTCTATGCCGAAGACCTGGGGCGCCACAACACCATCGACCGCATCGCCGGTGAGGCGTTGTTCAAAGGCATTGAGCTGAAAGGCAAGATGCTGGTGACCTCCGGTCGGGTTTCAACCGAAATGGTCGCCAAGGCCGCCCGTTTGGGGATTGCCCTGATCGCTTCGCGCACCTCGCCGACCGACATGGCGATCCGCATGTGCGAGCAGGCCGGCATCACCCTTGTCGGCTACCTGCGGGGCGAGTCATTTGAGGTCTATGCTCATCCTCAAGGAATCGCGCTGGGCAGACCTGAAAAAATCCCCGGCATCACCGGTGTTATCCTGGCCGGCGGCGAAAGCCGACGCATGGGTTGCGACAAGTCGCTCCTGCCCCTGGAAGGCGCCCGTTTCATCGAGCATATTCATCGCAAGCTCGCGACTTTATTCGACGAGGTGGTGCTGGTGACCAATTCGCCGGGACTCTATGGCGAGATCGATTGCCGCAAGGTCCCCGATATATATTACCGCCAGGGCGCCCTTGCCGGCATCCACTCCGGGCTCTGTCATGCCGAAAACGAGCGGGCCTTTGTGGTGGCCTGCGATATGCCCTATCTGTCTTCTGAGGTGATCCGCGAAATCTGCACCGCCGCAGACGGGGCCGACGTGGTCGTACCGCGAACCGATTATGGCCTTGAACCGCTGCACGCCCTCTACCATAAAAACTGCCTGCAACCCATGGAGGCGGTGCTTGACGAGGGGTTCAAGCGGATCGTCAAGTTCTTTCCCAGCGTTCAGGTTCACGAGGTGCCAGCCTCGGCCTTCGAGCAGCAAGACCCCGAAGGACGCTCCTTTTTCAATATCAACACCCCACAGGAATACTACGCCCTGCGCGGCACAAGGGCCGAAGATGCAACACCGCCGGTTGTCGCGGGCAAACGCAGCCAAGCCTGATCCCGCTCTCCCTTGCGGCACCTGCTAATCGAAAACATTCCTACCTCTAAGCCCATTGGCTGTCAAAGCTAAATGGGCTTTTCTCTTTTTGGGCCTTCAGACCAAACTTACCTACGTTGTTTGTTATTCAGCATGCCCAACGCCCGCCCCGGTCCGCGCTTTTGGGAGTGGGTCGCATGTAACCAGTTGCTTCCAAAGTACCCACAATTTCAGAATCCCGGTGGTCCAGGAGAAGCTTGCTTAAAGAGTGTGAATTAAGGAAAAAACAAGCCTTTGCGACCGTTAATCTTTCCCGCTGACTCCTTGGCACATCAATTGCGCTTAATGTTGCGAACTGTTCGCAACCTTTGGTGACATAAATTGAAAAAAGGAGTGCAAACCACATGGGAATTTCAAGACGTAACTTTCTCAAGGGGAGCGGCCTGGCGGCCGGGACTCTGGCAGTGACCGGAAAGCCTGCGCAGGCCGGCGTCGACTCGGAGCGGCTGCGTATCAAAGGGCTGCAGACCAGCACAACCATCTGCCCCTACTGCGCCGTGGGGTGCGGCATGATCGTTTCGAGAAACTATGCCAACGGCAAGATCGTCAACATCGAGGGGGACCCGGACCACCCCATCAACCGCGGCGCACTGTGCTCGAAGGGCAGCGCCCTGTTCCAGGTGGCCAATAACGAGCGTCGCCTGACCAAGGTACAGTACCGCGCTGCCGGCAGCGACAAATGGGAGGAAAAATCCTGGGACTGGGCGATGGAGCGCATTGCCAGGTTGATGAAGGAGTCGCGGGACCGCAACTTCGTTCATAAAGAAACCCGTGACGGCCGGGAATATGTTGTCAACCGCAACGAGGGGATGGCTTTTCTCGGCGCCGCCGCCCTCGACAACGAAGAATGTTATCTGTGGGGCAAGTTCGCCCGCGCCATGGGGGTCAGTTACCTCGAACACCAGGCTCGAATATGACACTCCGCTACGGTTGCCGGTCTGGCAGCCTCCTTCGGTCGCGGTGCAATGACTAACCACTGGAACGACATCCAGCATGCCGATGTCATCCTCTGTATCGGCTCAAATCCTGCTGAGAACCATCCCATTTCCTTCAAGTACGTGGAAAGGGCGGTGGACAACGGCGCCAAGCTGATCAGCGTCGATCCCCGCTACACCCGGACCTCGTCGAAGTCGGACCTCTACGCCCAGCTGCGTCCGGGCACAGACATCGCCTTCATGGGCGGTCTGATCAATTATGTGCTGCAAAACGATCTGATTCAGCAGGATTACGTCGCCAACTACACCAATGCCTCTTTCGTCGTTGAGGACGGTTTCGGGTTCGAAGACGGACTGTTCACCGGCTACAACGCCGAGACCTTCAGCTATGATAAGGACAGCTGGAAGTACAAGACCGATCAGAACGGCGACGCCTTGCGGGACATGACCCTGCAAGACCCGCGCTGCGTCTACCAGCTGCTCAAGAACCACTACAGCCGCTACACCCCCGAGAAGGTCTGCGAGATCACCGGTACCGCCATTCAGGGGCCACCATCATGTATGCCATGGGCACCACCCAGCACACCTACGGCACCCAGAACGTGCGCTCCTACGCCATGCTGCAACTGCTTCTGGGCAACATCGGCATCGCCGGCGGAGGCATCAACGCATTGCGCGGCGAGGCGAACGTGCAGGGATCGACGGACTACGCGATCCTTTACCACATCCTGCCGGGTTACCTCAAAGTCCCCGACTTCAAGCATGAGGATCTGGCGACCTACCTCGATAAGGTCACTCCCAGGTCGCAGGACCCCAACAGTGCCAACTGGTGGAGCAACACCTCTAAATACATGGTGAGCTTGCTCAAAGCTTACTGGGGCGATGCGGCCACCGAAAAGAACGGCTTCTGCTACAACTACCTGCCGAAGAAGAGCGGCAATTACTCCTTCATCCCGCTGATGGAGCGGCTGCAGGCTGGCGGTTTCGAAGGCCTCTTCTGCATGGGGACCAACCCCATTGTCGGCGGTCCTGATGCCAGCGCCATCGCCGAAGGGCTCGGCACGCTCAAGTGGATGGTCGCCGCCGATCTGTGGGAGACCGAAACCTCCATCTTCTGGAAGCGCCCGGGTGTCGATCCCAAATCGATCGATACCGAGGTCTTTCTGCTGCCCGCCGCCTCCAGTGTGGAAAAGGAAGGCTCAATCTCCAACTCGGGGCGCTGGGCCCAGTGGCGCTACAAGGCGGTCGAACCACCGGGCCATGCAGAAAGCGACGCCTTCATCGTTGACCAGATGTTCAAGCACATCAAGGCCCTTTATCAAAAAGGCGGGGCCTTTCCCGATCCGATCGTCAATCTGTCGTGGAACTACGGCGGCGGGCATGAACCGGACATCGAAATGGTGGCCAGGGAGTGCAACGGAACCTTCCAGCGCGACGTGAAGATTAAAGGCAAGCGCTACAAAAAGGGCGAGCAGGTTCCGAGTTTTGCCTTGCTGCAGGACGACGGCTCGACCACCAGCGGCAACTGGCTCTACTGCGGCTCCTTCACTGAAGCCGGCAACATGATGAAGCGCCGTGGGCTCGAAGACCCCACCGGCCTGGAGATGTATCACAACTGGGCCTGGTGCTGGCCGGTCAACCGCAGGATACTCTACAACCGCGCCTCGGTCGACCTTAACGGCAAGCCCCTCAACCCCAGGAAGGCGGTCATCGTCTGGAATCCCGTCACCCGCAAATGGGACGGCGATGTCCCCGACGGCGGCTGGGCGCCCATGAGCGAGGACGGCACCAAGAATCCCTTTATCATGATCCCCGAAGGCTACGGGCGGCTGTTCGCCGCGGGGCTGGCCGACGGGCCTTTGCCCGAGCACTACGAACCGATGGAAAGCCCGGTATCCAATATGATGAGCCACCAGCAGTGCAACCCGGCGGTTGCCATCCCCGGAAAGCTCAGCAGCGCCGATAAGTACCCCTACATCGGCACCACCTACCGTGTCTCAGAGCATTGGCAGGCTGGTGCCATGACACGCAACCTCCCCTGGCTGGTGGAGCTGGTGCCCGACATGTTCATTGAGATCAGCGAACAGCTGGCGGCCTGGAAGGGGCTTAAGAACGGTGACATGGTGACGGTCTCTTCAGGGCGCGGCACTATCCAGGCACGGGCGCTGGTCACCAGCCGCATCAAGCCGCTTCGGGTCAGCGGCAAGCTGGTGGAGCAGGTGGGGCTGCCCTGGCACTTCGGCTACGCCGGCCTGGCCAAGGGTGATACCGCCAACGTTCTTACCACGGCCGTGGGATGCGCAAATACCACCATCCCCGAGTACAAGGCGTTTCTGTGCAACATCGAGAAGGGGGGTAACAAGGCATGAGCACCGTTGTGGATAAGAGTAAAACCAACACGTTTCTCATCGATATGACCAAGTGCACCGGTTGCCGCGGCTGCCAGGTGGCCTGCAAACAGTGGAACGAACTGGAGGCCGAAAAGACCGACTTCTTCAGCGGCGAAGGCTACCAGAACCCCCCGGCCATGTCCGAGCACACCTTCACCCGGATCAAGTTCAGGGACTACCAGAAGAACGGACAGAACGAATTTGCCTTCTATAAAGAGATGTGCATGCACTGCAACGAGCCGGGATGCGCGTCGGCGTGCCCGGTGGGGGCTTTCGAGAAGACCGCCGAAGGACCGGTGATCTACAAGGACAAACGCTGTATCGGTTGCCGTTTCTGCTTTATTGCCTGCCCCTTCGGCGTGCCCAAGTACGAGTGGAGCAAGGCTTTTCCACTGGTGAAAAAGTGCACCGGTTGTTACAGCCGCATCAAGGAGGGCATGAAGCCCGCCTGCGCCAACACCTGCCCGACGGCCATCGACTACGGCCCCCGGGACGAAATGATCAAAGAAGCCGAGAGGCGCCTGGCCGCCTATCCCGAACGCTACATCCAAAAGGTCTATGGCAAGGACGAAGCTGGTGGAACCGGGGTCATCTACCTGACCAGCCTCCCCTTTGACGAACTCGGCTTCAAGCCGGTGACCATGCGGGCGCTGCCTTCCTACACCTGGCAGGCACTGCGCCTGGTGCCGGGGATCTTTCTCACCGTAGGTGGCAGCCTCTCTGCCCTCTCCTGGGTCAACCACCGCCGCGACCGCCTCAAGGCCGAAAAAGATCGCCGGGGCGCGGCATGCAGTGCCCAGTCTGAGCATTCCCAATCGGAAAGTATGTCCGAAGAGAAGGGGGAAATGTAAAATGAACGTCGTAAAAGCAATCATTAATGAAGTTAAAGGGTACCACGGTTTCGTCAAGTTCCTGATCGGAGTGGTCGCGGTGGGAACCCTCGCCGGCCTGGTTCGTTTCGTTCTCGGTTTGGGAGTGACGACCAACCTCAACGATACCTATCCCTGGGGGCTGTGGATCTCCTTCGACGTAGTCACCGCCGTGCCCCTTGCGGCAGGCGCCTTCACCCTCGGGGCGATCGTACACTGTTTTCACATAAAAAAGCTCGAGCCGCTGGTGCGCCCGGCCATCGTTACCGGGTTTCTCGGCTACTCCCTGGTGTGCGTGGGATTGCTGCTCGACCTTGGGCAACCGCACCGGGGCTGGTATGTTTTCCGGTACTGGAACCTGCATTCGCCGATGTTCGAGGTTTCCATGTGCGTGATGGCCTATAGCACAGTGCTGTTTCTCGAGTTTCTTTCGCCGGTGGCCGAAAAATTCGGCCTGCACCTGCCGCTGCGGGTGCTGCGCTGGCTGGAGATGCCCCTGGTCATTGCCGCAGCGTCCATCTCCACCCTGCATCAGAGCTCGCTTGGAACCTTCTTTTTGATCGCCGTCGACAAGCTGCACAATCTCTGGTACAACCCGCTGCTGCCACTGCTGTTCTGGACAAGCGCCATCAGTAGCGGAATGTGCATCATCATTCTCGAAGCGACCGCAAGTCACCGGTGGATGGGGCAGCCCAATGAGGGGGTGCTGCTGCGCACCCTGGCGAAGATTCTGCCCTGGACTCTGGGCGTCTATCTCGCCCTGCGGGTCTACAGCCTGCTGGCCCTTTCCGAGGGCCCCTTCTTCGACCGGCCCGGATTGACCCTGGCCTTTGTTCTCGAAGTTGGCGTCGGCTTCGTGCTGCCCTTCATCATGTTCACCCAGAAATCGGTGCGCGAGAATGACCGTCGCCGGGCCATCGCCGCGGGCCTGGTCGTCTTTGGCCTGGTGCTCAATCGCTTCAACGTTTCGATGATCGGCATGATGGATCCCAACCAGATCTACTTTCCGTCGATCATCGAGACCCTGGTCACTCTCGCAATCATCGCGGCGCATATTTTGTTCTTCGTGCTGATTGCTAAATATTTTCCGATCTTCGAGCATCATCCCGAAACGGTCGATTATTCCCTGCCTGACGGTTTCCACAAGATCGGTGGCGATGCGGGCAATTCCGCCGAGAAAATCCCCGTCGGGACCAAACCGGTGCCGCAAAGCCGCTGACCAAAACCCCTGAGCCGGCTAAGCAAAGATTTTGTCCTCTAAAACAAAAAAGCACCCGTTACGGGTGCTTTTTTGTTTTAGAGAGCGAAAATGCCAAGTTAGACGAATTGACTGATTTTTCTTGGCTATAATTGACCCATGGAACTCTTTGCCACCGGAAAAAAACAGCCTCGCCACCCGCGAAAATTTTCTCTTCGAAGCAAGTTGCTCATCGGCTTTGTCGCCCTGGCCCTCGTGCCGATGCTTCTGGCGGGAGGGGTCATTTTTTTACGAGCTGAACAGATTCTTGAGCACCGGGTGTCAAAAGAGCTGCGTGCCGAGGTGGAGTCGGCGGCAGAGGCCATGGAGGTGTACCTGAGCGGAGTTGCTCGGGATGTGTTATCCCTGGCCCGATTTCTTGAGCAACGGTTATCTCTCGAGAAAAACACGAAAAACTGGGACGCTCTAAAAGACGATTTTTTGCGTATTGTTCAGGCAGAGCAGGGCTATTACCAGGTCAGGTTTATCGACCCCAGGGGAATGGAGGTGATTCGGGTCAATAACGACCGGGGGCAACTCAGTCTGGTCGATCCGGAGCAGCTTCAGAACAAAGCTCAGCGCTACTATTTTCAGGAGGCGATGGCAACACCGCCTGGCCGGATTTATCTTTCCCACCTCGATTACAACATCGAATATGATCGCCCGGAGCAGCCGCCCAGGCTGGTGGCACGTATGGCTACTGTGGTTCAGGATGCCGCAGGGAGCACTCGGGGCCTGGTGGTCATCAACCTTTTTGGTGAAGAGTTGCTGCGTGCCCTGGGGAAGCTGAGGACCGAGGCGGGCGTCAGGGTTCTGCTGCTCAACGAAGATGACGGTTATGTGGATATGGGCCAGGCAGAGGGTGTGGTGAAATTCTCTACCGGCAACCGACAGGCGCTTCAGGCACTGCTTCAGGGGCCGATACCTGAGATTGCCGGGGGCGATGAGAGCCTGATCCAATCACGAGGGGACATTATCCTGGCCATGGGCGAGGTGCATGCCTCCACAGAACGGACCTGGCGCCTGGCCAAATTTTTCCCACGTTCGGCACTTTATGCCGATCTGGACAGATTGCGCTGGACGCTGGGCCTTTTTGGCCTGCCCCTGGTGTTGCTCGCCGGGATCGTGGGTATTATTGCGGCCCGCAGTTTAAGCGGGCCGATCCGCAGTCTCTCTGCTTTTGCCGAAAGTATAGCCGAGGGAGATTACGATCAGAGTTGCGAGGTCAGTTCGAGAGACGAGCTGGGACAGCTTTCGGCTTCTCTCAACACCATGGCTCGCTCCCTTGCGCAATCCCGTTCCATATTGCTTGACTGGAACCGCAGCCTCCAGGAGGAAGTCAGCCTGAAAGTCGGAGCGCTGAAGGATTCGGAGGAAAAATATCGACTGATTTTTGAGGCCGAGTCCGATGCTATTCTTATTTTCGATGCGCAAACCCGTAAGGTGATTGAAGCGAACGAAGCCGCGGCCCTGATGTACGGGTATTCCCGCGAAGAGCTGGCCCGTTTACACGTCACCGACATTTCGGCTGAGCCCGCCAGGTCTATGGCCCGCATCGACGAGATTCTCGCCGGGCGGCTGAACCAGATTCCGCTGGTTCAGCACCGAAAAAGCAACGGCGAAACCTTTCCGGTCGAAATCTCTGCAGGGACTTTCACCTGGGGCGGACGGCGGATGTTCGTGGGGATCGTCAGGGATATCACCGAGCGGCAGAAGATCGAAAAGATGAAGGACGAGATGCTCTCGGCGGTCAGCCATGAAATGCGCACTCCCCTGACCGCCATCATCGGCTTCGTCGAGTTCATGCTCGAAAACCCCGTCGAGCCTGAGCAGCAGACCGAATACCAGCAGATTATCTACAAGGAAGCCTTGCGCCTGAAAAACCTTATCGACAACCTGCTCAGCCTGCAGCGTCTCAGGGCCGGTTTCGGGGTTCTAAAACGCCAGGCGGTCGCGGTCAAGCCCTTGCTTCACGAGGTCGCCGGGGTCTTTATTCCGACGTCTCCCAACCATCGGATTGTGATCAGTTGTCCTGATGACCTGCCCTGCCTTTGTGGAGATGAGGAGCAATTGCACCAGGCCCTTGAAAACCTGGTCGCCAATGCCATTAAATATTCCCCCGAAGGCGGAACTGTCACCATGGGGGCCCGCAGCGAGGAGGATCGGCTTGTGCTTTGGGTGAAGGATCAGGGGATGGGGATCCCCGAACAGGCCCAGGAGCAAATTTTCGAGCGGTTTTACCGTATCGACAACAGCGATGGCAGGCGGGTCGGCGGTACGGGACTTGGTCTGCCCCTGGTCAAGGAGATTGTCAAGGCACACAAGGGCGATGCATGGGTGAGTAGTGCCCCCGGTGAGGGCAGCACCTTTTTTCTGAGGATACCCATCATGAAACCCGAGGATGCGCCTGAATAGGCAACAGGGGGCGTTTCGTTAATCTGAAACGCATTGGGGTGACAGTATCCCTGAACATTTTAGAGGAACAATATTTATCGGAATTATAACCCCAAAAAAGTAAACAGATATTAGCCACCAAGCTACCAAGACGCGGAGAAAATCTTGGTTTTATGATCCAAATGCATGCTGAAATTCCTGGTCTTGAGGCTCTCTTGGTGCCTTCGTGTCTTGTATGTTGAAAGAATACAGAATTGAGAATACAGGAGGCAGAATACATCGACCCGGTCTCCCGTTGTTTTTTGCTTTTCATTCTATCTTCTGTCTTCTGAATTCCCTGGGCTCCTTGGTGCCTTGGTGGCAGCTCCAGCCTTTGTTTTGGTTATAGATCCAATATTTATAAATAGTTTCCATCCGGAAACTATGGATGGAACTAGGAGGCTGTCCGACAATGAGAGACCGGCTGCAAACCCAGCTGTTTGGCCCATATTTCGGCTCCTTTTCGGCCCATAGCTACGGCTATGCGCTCTCAAACGACCCAAAATCTGTTCTCAAACTTCTGGATTTTCGCTTCGGCCCTATTGTCGGACAGCCTCCTAGTGCCGTTTTCATATGGGAAACGAGCAATTTTTCGCAAGGTCAAGAAAATCAA
The DNA here is from genome assembly GCA_945787465.1 of uncultured Desulfuromonadales bacterium. Lineage (GTDB taxonomy): Bacteria > Desulfobacterota > Desulfuromonadia > Desulfuromonadales > Trichloromonadaceae > CALZIZ01. The sequence goes on along the minus strand of CALZIZ010000025.1, from coordinate 11,943 downwards.
GGGTTTGCGCGGAGACGTACATGGTACGTCGTAAAAGCAAGCCTGCAGATTGACGCAGAGATTGCGGAAAAGGGCCGTTTCCGGATGAAAACTAAATAAAACCTGTCTGAAGGTGTGAAGCATGATGGTCTTCTGGGTGGTCGTTTTGGCATTAATAAGCTACCTGGGCATGGGATACCTTGTTGTTCAGGTCGGCACCGCTTTGGGGGCAAAGGCCTGGGTGCTGATCGGTGTTCTGCTGCTTGCCGGCGGTGCAGGTTTGCTGGTTGCCATGAGCCGAATGAACCGGGATAAATAGTGCCATTCAAACAAACTGAAGTCTTTGAAAAAACTGGCTGCTTTTTGTATTTCCAGTGATATACTGACTTGACTTAATTCTTGAAAGGAGGAGTTACATGAAACAGGTTCTTTCCGCTCTATCGCTTCTGGCCGCTCTTTTTGCGGGGCCGCCGGGTGACGCGATGGCGGACATCGAATGGGAGGTTCTTAACTCCCTGGCCCTCGACGAAGCCCCGGTCGATCTGGCTGTGTCGCCTGACGGTCAACGGGCCTTCGTTTTGACCCGGACCGGCGAGGTGCTTATTTATTCCGGTTCCGGCAAGCTCGAAGGCCGTATGCAGCTCAAGGACAAAGCCGACCGGATCGCGGTCTCCCCCAAGGGAGACCTGCTCTTTTTGACCAGTTCTTCGGGCAAGACGCTGCAGATTGCCTCGGTGCAATACGTCCAGGACATCGAGGTCGGAGGATCGCCCTTCATGGGGCCGCCGGATGCACCGGTGGTGGTGGCGGTCTTCAGTGATTTTCAATGACCGTACTGTGCGAGGCTTGTGCCTCTACTCGACCAGGTGGTCGAGCAGTACCCCAAAGACGTAAAGGTTGTTTTCAAGCATGTGCCCCTGCGTAATCATCGCTTTGCCCTGCCGGCGGCCAAGGCGGCCACCGCAGCGCAGAACCAGGGCAAGTTCTGGGAGTACCACGATCGATTGTTCGAAAACTACAACCGACTCAACGATCAGATGATTCGTTCGATTGCCGAGGAAGTCGGGCTGGATATGGCCAAGTTCGACCAGAGCCTGAACGACCCGACCACTGCCGGCAGGATCAACCAGGACATGGCTGTCGGCCGTAACGCCGGCGTGCGAGGAACCCCGACAGTTTTCGTCAACGGCAGGCTACTCAAACAACGCAGCCTTGAAGGGTTCAAGGCGATGATCGACAAGGCGCTCGCCGCAAGCGCGAAATAGTTGTCCTTGCAAAGCGTAGCAAAAGAAAAAGGCCCCAACCGGGGCCTTTTTCTTTTGGATTTTTTGCTTCCTTCAGATACCCAAGGTTCGAGCCAGCTGCAGCATTGACGGGTCAATGGGGCGCATGCCCTTGGTAAGAACCTCTTCGAGGTCGGTCAGTTGCAGCTTGCTGCTGATAAGGCCGACCATTTTGCCGTGTTCTCCGGCGAGCAGGGCCTCGACAGCGGCAACTCCGAAACGGGCCCCCAGCAAACGGTCGAAAACGGAAGGGGAACCCCCGCGCTGGTAGTGACCAAGGATCATGACCCGCACCTCGAAGCCGACCTTGTCCTTGATCTGGTTGGCTATTTCCTGGGCATTGCCGGCCCCTTCGGCGACCATGACGATGGAGTTGCTGCGGCCCTCCTGGTAGCGCTTGCGCATCAGGCCGCAGACCTCCTCAAGTTCATAGGAGACTTCAGGAATCAGCGTCGCCTCAGCCCCGCAGGCGATCGCTGAGGCCACGGCCAGATAGCCGCAGTTGCGGCCCATGGTCTCGACCACAAAGGCCCGGTCGTGGGAAGACGCGGTGTCCTTCAGGCAATCGACGGCGTAGGCGATATTGTTCAGAGCCGTGTCTACCCCCAGCGACATGTCGGTAAAGCGGATGTCGTTGTCGATGGAGGCCGGGATACCGATGACCCGGATCCCCCGCTTGGCCAGGGCCAGGCCACCGTTCAGCGAGCCGTCCCCGCCGATAACAACAAGTCCCTCCACCCCGAGCCCTTTGAGGTTGTCAGCCGCAAGGCGCTGGCCCGGTTCATCGAACATTTCCTGACAGCGGGCGCTTTGCAAAAAGGTGCCACCTCGCTGCAGGCTGTTGCCGACTGAGCGGCTGTCGAGAATCTCGTAGTGGCGATCGATAATGCCATGGTAACCCTTCTGGATCCCCACCACTTCAGCCCCGGCTGCAAGCCCGGCACGCACGACGGCACGAATGGCGGCGTTCATTCCCGAACAGTCGCCCCCACTGGTCAATACGGCTATACGTTTCATTGTTTTGAAAATCCCCCTAAAAAATGCGGCGAAAGCGCCTTTATGTTCGCAGTTTGGAACAGTTGTACCTGTTAAGACCTTGGCATGCCTGAAATGACTTGAGATATGTTAGAGAATCTCTGCTCACCTCCCCCTAAAAATCCATAAATACCTCAAAGGAGGGAGAGGGCAGGGGATGCTGTTATTTGCAAACCCCATACCGAATATGGCTGGGTCGGTTGGCTTTTGCGGTATGTAGTTAAACACTTGATTTCACATTTGTCAAAAGGGGAGTTTTCTTGACAGGCTACCGGCGGTTGATATGCTTCTCTGTAAGGATGAATCGGGAAAAACGGCGGGCTTATAGCTGTTTTTTTTTGCCTGTACGACGGATGATGAGCCAGGCGGGATTTGCCGCCTTTCGGTGGGGGGCGGTATCACTGGCGGGACTCGATGGCAGGGGAATCATCATGAAAGAAGTTGCCCTTATTGAAGAGCAGTTGCGGCGTCTGCAGAAAGAGCTTCGGATTGTCGGGGATGATACCGATCGGAGGATTCTCGATATGCGGGCGGAGGTTGATTTTCTCAAGTACGAACTGCTCGCCTTGAGAGAATTTCTCAGCGCTTCGAATCCAACCTTTGCCGAGCAGTACCCCCAGATACTGTCCAAAATAATACAGGAGGTCAACCCCGAGGCCGATTGACAAGGCATGGAGAAGTCTATGTTCGAGAACCCGTTACGGATTCCGTCGACTCTGCCCATCTACCCGATGCGGGAGCAGGTCATGTTTCCTCACATGGTCTATCCTCTGTTCGTTGCTGCAGATGACATGGAGATTGTTGAAGAATCGTTGCGCGGTGACCATCTGCTGGGGATGGTGGCCTGCGCGCAATTGGAGGATCCGTGCCGCTTCGAGGACCTTTACCGCATCGGTACCATGTCCCGTATCAACCAGATCGTGCGGTTTCCCGAAGGTGGCTGCAAGGTGGTGGTCGAGGGGATCAGGCGGGTGCGTATTATGGAGCCGACCCAGCGCCTGCCTTACCTGGTCGCCCACGTCAAGGCGGCTGAAGAAATGGACAGCAGGGGGCTGGTCGCCGAGGCCCTGGTGCAGAGCGTCAACGCCCTGCTTAAGATTGCCCTGGCTTATGGCCGGCCCCTGCCGGGCGACGTTCTTAAAATGATCGACCGCATCGAGGATGCCGGTCGCCTGGCGGATCTGGTGGGAGTTTATCTCAACCTGGAGATGGCAGAACAACAGCACCTGCTGGAGGTTCTCGATCCCACCGAGCGCCTCAAGGAGGTTTACCTGCACCTGACCAACGAGGTGCAGAAACTTCAGGTCCGCGGGGATGTTCAGTCTGAAGTGACCAAACGCCTGGGTAAGACCCAGAAGGAGTACCTGCTGCGAGAGCAGATGCGTGAAATCCAGGAAGAGCTCGGCGATGAAGATCCGCGCCAGGCCGAACTCAACGAACTGAAAAAGAGAATCGCCCGTGGCGGTATGCCCGCTGCGGTGAAAAAGGTCGCCGAAAAAGAGCTGACCCGCCTCGAAAGAATCAATCCGTCCTCTCCCGAGTACACGGTTTCGCGCACCTACCTCGAATGCCTCTGCAACGTACCCTGGAACAAGGGCACCGAAGATCTGCTCGAAATCAACCGTGCCCAGACGGTCCTCGATGAAGACCATTACAATCTGAAAGAGGTCAAAGAGCGGATCCTTGAATACCTTGCGGTCCGCTCCCTCAAATCGACCACCAAGGGGCCGATCCTCTGCTTTGTCGGGCCCCCCGGAGTGGGCAAGACCTCGCTCGGCAAGTCCATCGCCCGTGCCATGGGGCGCAAGTTTATCCGCGTCTCACTTGGCGGGATGAAGGATGAGGCCGAAATCCGCGGCCACCGACGCACCTATATCGGCGCCATCCCGGGGCGGGTGATCCAGGAGATCTCACGGGCCGAGGCCAACAACCCGGTCTTTATGCTCGACGAGGTCGACAAGATCGGCCAGGACTTTCGTGGCGACCCGGCATCGGCGTTGCTCGAAGTCCTCGACCCTGAACAGAACTTTTCATTTTCTGACCACTACCTCGATGTTCCCTTCGATCTGTCGAGAGTGATGTTCATCACCACTGCGAACCTTCTCGACCCCATTCCTCACGCATTGCGTGACCGCATGGAGGTCATTCATCTGGCCGGCTACAGCGAGGAAGAAAAGCAGCAGATTGCCTTTAAGTACCTGATCCCCAAACAGTTGCAGGAAAACGGCCTGGAAGGGCATCCCCTCGAGTTCGCGGACGAAGCGGTACTCACCATCGTTCGGGATTACAGCCGTGAAGCCGGGGTGCGTAACCTTGAGCGGCTTATTGCCTCGGTCTGCCGCAAAGTCGCCAAGGAGATCACCCTGAACCAGCCTCCCCGGTGTTCCATCAACGCCGAGAATGTTCGGGATCTGCTTGGCCCGCGCAAGTTTTTTGCCGACGTCGCCGGGGAAGAAGACCGGATAGGGGTGGTGACGGGGCTGGCCTGGACCGAATCGGGCGGCGATATTCTCTTTATCGAGGCCGCCCGCATGGCCGGCGACAAGCAGGTGATTCTCACCGGCAGTCTTGGTGAGGTGATGCAGGAGTCAGCCCGTACCGCCCTGTCATTTGTGCGATCCCATGCCGACCTGTTCGGGATCGATGTACGCCTTTTCGAAAAATGCGATATTCACGTGCATGTCCCATCGGGGGCCATACCCAAAGACGGTCCCTCGGCCGGGGTGACCATGGCCGCGGCGATCATTTCGCTCTTTACCGGCAAAGCCGCGCGAAGGGACGTTGCCATGACCGGGGAGCTGACCCTGACAGGCAGAATTCTGCCTATCGGGGGCGTCAAGGAAAAGGTGCTTGCGGCCCGCCGGGCGGGGGTGAAAACGGTCTTGCTGCCCTCGCGTAACCGGGAGCACCTCAAGGATGTTGATGAAGATTCCCGCGAGGCGCTCAACATCCTTTTTGTCGACAGCGTAGAGGATGTGGTAGAGCAGATCCTGCTTAAGGGGCAATGCAGGCGCCCCCGGCTGTTTCCGGGGGGGCAGGATGCGACAGCCGTCGGTGTTCAGCCTTGAACATGAATACCTGAGGGGGAGGCGTAAGGTGTGAGGAGGGAAAACGAAGAACTATCTTTTGTTTAGTGAACGAGGCCTTCCCATTGACGCCTTACAGGTTCGGTGTGAGAGAATAACTGCGCAGACTTTGAGGGCGCGGTTGCAACCCCAAGTAACCCAATGTCAAGAGTCGTGCGAAGACAATATTGGCAGCTTAAATCCCTGCATAACACAAAAGAATTCCCTCCCTCTGCTGCTTTTTCGATATGGCTATCCGGTCAATCGTTGTATAATCCCGGCTTCGAAAAAATCCAACCAAGGAGTAACAAGGTGTTGAAAACATATGCTGTTTATTGTCATCTCCTGGCCCTTGTCGTAGTGCTTCTGCTGGCTTCGGGCGTCTCGGGCCAGACACTGGAGGAAAAGGTTCGTGAACACACCCTGGCCAACGGCCTGAAACTGCTGGTGGTGGAGCGGACCGACTCGCCTACGTTCGCAGCCTATATCACCATCGGGGTCGGTTCGGTGCACGAGACCAACCACTCCCGCGGCGTGGCCCATCTGCTCGAACACATGCTCTTCAAGGGGACCAAAACCCTGGGAACCACCGACTTTGTTAAAGAAAAACCCTTGCTCGAAGAGATCGAGCGGGTCGGTTCAGAGCTGGACAGTCTGAAAAACCGCAAGGATGCCGATCCACAAAAGCTTTTGGAACTGCGTCAGGAGCTCGAGCAGTTGCAGGGGCAGCACAAGCAATATGTGGTTAAAGACGAGTTTTCCCGCATCTATGCCGAAAACGGCGGGGTGGGCTACAACGCTTTTACCAGTAAAGATCAGACCACCTACCTGATCTCCCTTCCCGCCAACAAACTCGAACTCTGGGCGGCCATCGAGGCCGACCGGATGAAGAACCCGGTGCTGCGAGAATTTTACACCGAGCGCGAGGTGATCAAGGAAGAGCGACGACGCTCCTACGAGAGCAGCCCCCGGGGCCTGATCTACGAAAACCTCATGGCCAACGCCTTCACGGTGCACCCCTATCGCAACCCGATCATCGGCTGGCAGTCGGACATCGACAACCTTACCCTGGCCGAAACCCGTGAATTCCTCCAAAAATATTACGCTCCGGTCAATACGGTCATCGCCCTGGTGGGCGATCTTAGTTTCGAAAAGGCCGTGGCCATGGTCGAGGGGTATTTCGGCGATATCCCCCCGGGCACCCCGGTGCCTGAGGTGGTCGAAGTCGAACCGCAGCAGCGCGGAGAAAAACGTATCGGCATCAGCTTCGATGCCGAGCCGCAACTTTCCATCGCCTACCACAAACCGACCCTGCCTAGCCGGGACGACTACATCTTTGATCTCATCGATGTCATTATTGGCGACGGCCGCACCTCGCGCCTTTACAAGTCGATCGTCACCGAAAAGCAGCTGGCCACCTCCATTTCAACCTACGGGGCGCCTGGCTCGCGCTACGACAACCTGTGGGTCATCAATGCAGTGCCTCGCCACCCCCATACCGCCGCCGAGGTCGAGGCCGCTGTCTACCAGGAGTTGGAGCGGCTGGCCAGCGAACCGGTGGCCCCCCGCGAACTCGAAAAGGCCCGCAACCGGCTGCGCACCGACCGGCTGCGTTATCTGCATGGCAACGGCGGGCTGGCACGCATGCTGACCAACTACCAGACCCTGGCCGGCGACTGGCGTTACCTGACCACCTATGATGCGGCGGTGGCGAAGATCAGTGCCGAAGATATCATGCAGACGGCTGAAAAATATCTGGTTCAGGCCAATCGAACCGTTGCTGTTCTGGCCAAGGAGGGGAACTGAGTTATGAAGAATTTTAATCGTATCCTGCCTTTGGTTTTACTTTTTTTGCTGACAGCCTGTGCTCAGAAGGTTCCGGTTCGCCCTGACCAGCTGAGCTTCGCGCCTCTGGAGTTTGAGTTGCCGCAGGTCGAGAAACTCGAGCTGACCAATGGCATCAACCTTTACCTGCGGGAGGATCATGAGCTGCCCCTGGTTTCTGTGACCGCCCAGATCGGCGCGGGGGCCATCAGCGATCCTGCAGAAAAGACAGGCCTGGGGGGGCTCTTTGCGACCCTGCTGCGTACCGGCGGCGCCGGTACGCTGGGGCCAGAGCAGCTCGACGACGAGCTGGAATATCTTGCGGCTCAGGTTTCGGCTTCCAGCGATACCTACACCACTACCGTCGATATGTCACTGCGCAGCGAGGATCTGGCTCGAGGCCTTCAAATCCTTGCCGATGTGATGCGCAGCCCCGCCTTCGACGCCAACCGCCTCACGCTGGCCAGGTTGCAGGCCATCGAAGGCATTCGTCGCCAGGATGATGATCCCGGATCGGTGGCATCCCGTGCCCTGATGCGGGCCTTGTATGGCGACCATCCCCTGGGTCGGACCCCGACCGTCGAGACCATCAATTTGATCACCCGAGAGGACCTGGTTGCCTTTCACACTGCGCATTTCAAGCCCCAGAACCTGAGCCTGGGAATCAGCGGTGATTTCGATCCCGTCCAGTTGATCGCCGAACTGCAAGAGTTGCTGGGCGACTGGCCCAAGGGGCAGTCGAACTCGCAGACGATTCCCCCGATCGAACCTGCAGCGCCGGCAGCTGTCTGGGTCGCAGAAAAAGATATTCCCCAGACCACCTTGCTGTTTGGTGAAATCGGCATCGACAAGGACAGCCCGGACCTGCACCCGGTGCGGGTGATGAACTACATTCTCGGAGGAGGGGGCTTCAACTCCCGGCTGTTACGTGAGGTGCGTTCCAACCGGGGGCTGGCCTACTCGGTCTATTCCTATTATCAGATTGGCCGGTTGTTGCCAGGTCCGTTTATCGCCGGCTGCGAAACCAAGAGCGAGTCGACCCTCGAGGTGGCACGCCTGATGCGCGAGATAATGGAGAATATGCGGCAGCAGCAGGTCAGCCAGGATGACCTGGAGATGGCCAGGGAGAGCCTGATCAATTCCTTCGTCTTCGCCTTTACCGACAGCCACGACATCGTGACCCGCAGGATGCGCATGGATTTTTTCAACTATCCTGAAGATTATCTCGAAACCTACCGGCAGCAGGTTGCAGCGGTGAGCGTTGAGGACGTGCTGCGGGTGGCCCGCAAGTACCTGAATCCCGAGCGGCAGGCGGTGGTGCTGGTCGGCAAAACCGGGGCATTCGATGGTTCTGTCGAGACTCTTGGGCTTCCGGTCAGACTGGTGAACCTGCAGCAGCCGACAGAGCCAGAGCCATAAATCTGTGAGGAGTGAGGAGTAAGGAGTAAGGAGAAAAAACACAAGCGTTGTTTTGTTTTGGTGGATTACCCCTCACCCCTCACTCCTCACCAGAGCACCTCTGCAGGGTTGTGGAAAATCGGAACAGTATTAACAAATTCACGAATTCATGGGCGAAAGAGGGAAGCGGGCTCAATCGACCCTTGATGACTTGAATGGAGGGAGCATGACGCGTCTGGGCGAGCTGCGGCAGCGGATCAAGACATTTTTTCTTCACGGGCTGTGGGAGATCGATCTTGCCCAGTTGTCGCCTGTAAAGGCTTTTGGGGTGCGTCAGCTGCGGCTGATCAGCATGGTGGTCCACGATTTCATTGCTGATCGCTGCCTGTTGCGTGCCTCAGCCCTGACCTATACCACCCTACTGTCGATCATTCCTCTGCTGGCGCTGATGTTCGCTGTGCTCAAGGGGTTCGGCGTGCAGAACGTCCTCGAGCCGCTGATCCTTGAAAACCTGGCTCTGGGCGCGGAGGAGGTCGTCTCCCAACTCATAAACTACATCGACAACACGAATGTCCGCAGGCTGGGTTTCGTGGGACTGGCGGTTCTGCTGATGACGGTGCTGACCCTGCTCTCGAATATTGAAAAGAGCTTCAATTATATCTGGGACGTTGAGGAAACCCGGCCTCTGTTGAGGCGCTTTTCCGACTACTTCTCGGTGGTGTTCATCGGTCCGATCTTCGTTTTTCTGGCCATTTCCATGACCTCCACTCTTCAGAGCACTGCCTTCATGACCAGCCTGGAGGGGCAGGCCTACGTCGGGGAGCTGGTCCTTTCCACCTTCAAGATCCTTCCCTACGTCGGGATGTGGATCGCCTTTACCGCTCTTTACATCTTCATGCCCAACTGCAAGGTGCACTATCCCGCGGCGCTGGTCGGCGGGGTGTTCGGCGGTACCCTCTGGCAGCTGGCCCAGTGGGGCTATGTTCATTTCCAGGTCGGGGTTTCCAAGTACAACGCCATTTACGGCACCATGGCCGCTCTGCCGATCCTTATGGTCTGGATTTACGTGAGCTGGTTGATCGTACTGCTGGGCTTGGAGATGACCTTCGCCTGGCAGAATATGCGCGGTGTGCCGAGTGATATCCGCGGCGAAAAGGTCAATTACGCCAGCCGCGAGATGATCGCCCTGACCGTGCTGCTGGTGGTGGCCGAGGCCTTTTACCGGGGGGGCAAAAGTTGGGATTTGAAACGCCTAGCCAACGAACTCGACCTGCCGCCGCGACTCGCTCGCACCATTCTCAGCCAGTTGGTGCGCCTAGGCTTTGTCGCCGAAGTCCGCGACGGCGAATACGACCAGTTCGCCTACCAGCCAGGCCGCGCTCCCGAGAACCTGCCTCTGACCAAAATCCTCGAGGGGCTAAAAGGGGACGGCGTCAGCTTTACCAAGCTCAGTGACACTCCGGAGCGGGATGTTGTGCGGGGGATCGAAGAGCGGCTCGAAAATGCCGGCAAGCAAGCCCTAGAGGAGATGACACTGCAGGATCTGGTGGGGCAGATGTTGGAGAAAAAGGAGAGAAAAGAGCCGGTCCTCGGGCCTGGGAAAACCGGAGTGCACGAAGTCAAATAGTGGCCTCGGCAGGGTGGGGGCCGTCCTTACGGCTTGTAGCTTTCGAGCCAGAACTTTCCATCCTCATAAACCCCGTAGGAATACTGATCGATCCAGTCTCCCAAGGCGAGTATGGTCCCCTGGCCCTTCACTTCGTGCAGGGGTGCATGAAAGTGTCCGGTGACCACGGCTGAATAGCCTTCGTCGAAGCGCTCCTTTGCGTGGGCAAGCAGCATCTGCCGCGGAACCCAGCGCTCTTGCTTGGTGGCGTGACTCTTATTGCTCAGGCTGCTGGCCCAACGGGCGATGCCCCAGGTCCAGTCCGGCGGCAGTAATGCCATCAGCCAGCGCAGCGGTGCGCTGCGCAGCACTCGTCTCAGCAAGCGGTAGCCCTTGTCCTGCGGGTTGACCAGGTCGCCGTGGGCGATGTAGATGCGCCTTCCGTCGATTTGGAATGCTCCGCCATCCGGCAATACCTGGCAGCTCAGGGTCTGCTCGAAATAGGGTCCCATGTGGAAGTCGTGGTTACCTTCCACATAGATGATCTGGGCTCCGGCCTCGCGCATCTGGCGCAGGGCCTCGAGGATCGGCACGTAAGGGGCGAAGACCGCATGTCGGTAACCGACCCAGAACTCGAAAATATCCCCCATCAAAAACAGGTTGCGCACCTGGCCCCGCTGTGCTTCGAGAAAGACCAGCAGGAGGCGGTAGTTTTCGTCCGTCGGGTCAAGCAGATGGGCATCGGCAATAAAGATGTCTCTCATGGGACGCCACTATAGTTAGGGGCCGGCGCCTTGTCAATAACTTGCGTCTTTGCAGGCGAGGTTGATGGACAACCGATTCGGGCAAGGGTATCATGCGCCGGTTGCCTGCCACCCGTACCCCCGAGGTATTGCATGTCCCAGCCCATTCCTGATATCCCGGCCCGGATCAGAACCGGCGCCGCCGATGGCCTGCGCACCTCCTTCAAACTCTTCAAATTCGTCCTGCCCCTCTATGTGGCCGTCGACCTGCTCAAGGGAACAGCGGCTATCGAGGTGTTCGGCGCAGCCTTTTTCCCGGTGATGAAGCTTTTCGGGCTTCCCGGTGAGGCGGCCTTCGCCTTTATCGCCGCCTTTCTGCTCAATCTCTACGCCGCCATCGCTATAATGGTCCCCCTCGAACTTACTCCATGGCAAGTCACCCAATGCGGCCTGATGATGGGCATTGCCCACAACCTGATCATCGAAGGCGGGGTGCTCGGTAGCACCGGTGCCAGGGCGGGGGTGCTTACCTTCTGCCGGGTAGGGATCGCAGCCTTGGCCGGGCTGCTGCTTCAGGGTGTTCATCTGCTTATGGAGCTTGGCTGATGGAGGCGCTCTATTCGGCAATCTGGGGGGCCTGCGCCCTGGCCCTTAAGCTGCTGCTGATCATCGTACCTCTGGTGACTATTTTCGAGGTGCTGCGTTACCTGCCGATTTTCCGCCGGGCGGGCAGGGCGGTCGACCCTCTGATGCGCGGCATGGGGCTGACCCGCGACGCCGCTGTGCCTCTGTTTACCGGCATCTTCCTCGGCATCGCCTACGGCGCCGGGATCATTATCCGGGTGGCGCAGGAAAAGCGCCTGCCCAGGCGGGAGCTGTTTCTTATGGGCCTGTTCCTGGCCACCTGCCATGCCGTGGTCGAGGATACCCTGCTGTTCGTGGTCATCGGCGGCAACGGCTGGGTAATGCTCGGGTTGAGGCTGGTTCTGGCGGTGCTGCTGACCGCCTTG
>CALZIZ010000024.1 GCA_945787465.1 uncultured Desulfuromonadales bacterium | reverse complement strand
GCGGTTTCGGTAGCCTCCTCGCCGATTTTGCCGAGGATCTTGTCGAGGCCTTTTTCGTACAGGGAGGCAACGTAGGATTTCTCCGACGGCTTCTGCTTGCGCTCCTGGATCACGTGGTAGACCGCATCGAGAATATCCTGCTGCCCGTAAATGGCAGCGGCATCGACCACCTTTTCGCTTCTCTCTACGACCTGCCCATCCTCCCAGCTACGGTAAAAGCAGCTGCGGTGACCGGTGTGACAGGCCGCCCCCTGCTGGTCGATACTGATCAGCAGACAGTCGGCGTCGCAATCGTAGCGGATCTCCCGCACGGTCTGAACATGCCCTGAAGACTCGCCCTTCATCCACAACTTGCGCCGCGAGCGGGAATAGTAGTGCACGCGCCCGGTCTCAAGGGTCAGCTCCACAGCTTCGGCGTTCATGAAGGCCATCATCAGCACCTCGCCGTTTTCGGCGTCACGGGTGATGGCAGGTACAAGACCGTTTTGGTCAAATTTCAACTGGTCAACAAGGGACATGGGAAAACCTGGGGCTAGGGGCTAGGGGCTAGGGGCTAGGGGCTAGGGGCCGGAATTTTGCTTTTCCCATTGCCCATTGCCCATAGCCTGATTTATTAAATTCTTACCGGCACCTTGTGCTCTTGCAAATACTCTTTACACTCACGGATTGTGTATTCGCGAAAGTGGAAGATGCTGGCAGCCAGGGCGGCGCTGGCGCCCCCTTCGACCAGGCCTTCGCGGATGTGCTCGAGGTTGCCGACCCCACCGGAGGCGATCACCGGGATCTTTACCCGATCGCTGATGGCGCGGGTCAGGCCGATATCGTAGCCGTCCTTGGTGCCGTCCTTGTCCATGGAGGTCAGCAGGATCTCCCCTGCGCCGTAGTTTTCCATGCGCGCCGCCCATTCCACGGCGTCGATGCCCGTGGGGTTGCGCCCGCCGTGGGTGTAAACCTCCCATTTGGGCTCGGCAGACTCAGGAACCCTGCGCGCGTCGATAGCCACCACGATGCACTGGGAACCGAAACGCTCTGCGGCCTCGCGAACGAACTCGGGACGGTGCACCGCCGCGGTATTGATCGACACCTTGTCTGCCCCGGCATTGAGCAGTTTGCGGATATCGGCGATCTCGCGCACCCCGCCGCCCACCGTCAGGGGCATGAAAACCCGCTCGGCGGTTTTGGCCACCACGTCGAGAATGATGCCGCGCTTGTCGCTCGAAGCGGTGATGTCAAGAAACGTCAACTCGTCTGCCCCTTGCGCATCGTAGGCCTCGGCGGCCTCCACCGGGTCGCCAGCGTCGCGCAGTTCGAGAAACTGGACACCTTTGACCACGCGGCCGTCCTTAACGTCGAGGCAGGGTATGATTCGTTTGCTCAGCATCTGGCTATCCCAATAAGTTAAGTATGCCTGCCCCGGATTTCAAGGGCAGGCAACGATTTTGTTTTTGATTGCCACGGAGGCACGGAGAAAGGAAAGAGGGAGTCATGGTGGGGCAGGCCCCACCCTACACACCTTGATCCTTTACCCTTTTACCTTGAACCTTTTTTCGTAAGCGCCACGGCCTCGCGCAGATCAAGAGCGCCGGTATAGATCGCCTTGCCGGTGATCACCCCCACCACCCCCGAGGCCTCGATGGCCATCAGATTCTCGATATCCTTGAGGCTCGAAACGCCGCCCGAGGCAATGACCGGAATGCTGATCGACTCGGCCAGCTGCCGGGTCGCCTCGAGGTTGGGTCCCTGCATCATGCCGTCGCGGGCGATGTCGGTGTAGATGATCGCCTCAACGCCGAAGCCTTCCATCTCCCTGGCCAGCTCGGTGGCCTTTTTCTCGGTCACGTCGGCCCAGCCGCGCACCGCAACAAAGCCGTTATTGGCGTCGATGCCGACGACGATCTTACCGGGAAACTTGCGGCAGGCCTCGGCCACCAACTGGGGGTTCTCTTTGGCCACGGTCCCAAGGATCACCCGATCGATGCCCAGATCGAGGTAGGCCTCGATGGTGGCCAGATCGCGGACTCCGCCGCCGAGTTCAGTGGGGATGTCGATAGCATCGACAATAGCCTTGATCGCCTCACGATTGCGGGGAGTGCCGGCAAAGGCCCCGTCAAGATCGACGATGTGCAGCAGCTCGCCTCCCTGGTCCTGCCAGGTTTTTGCCTGGGCGGCAGGATCGTCGCAGTAGACGGTATCCTTTTCCATCAGGCCCTGCTCCAAACGGACGCAGCGCCCTTCCTTCAAATCGATGGCGGGAATAACTATCATCTAGATGTCTCCGAAATTCTTGAGGATTTGCAGCCCGACCTGCTGGCTTTTCTCCGGGTGAAACTGGGTGGCCATGACATTGTCCTGCCAGATGCTTGAGCAGAAGGTCATGCCGTAGTCGGTTGTCGTCGCCACGACCTTTGCATCTTCGGGCACAACGTAATAGGAATGGACGAAATAGACCGAGGCCCCCTCGGCCACCCCCTGGTAAATCGGCGCCTGCCGCTCGATGCTGATCTGATTCCAACCCATGTGGGGGACCTTGAGCTCTTCACCGCCCTGGCGCATATCGGCGGCAAAGCGCACCGCCTTGCCTGGGACGATGCCGAGCCCCTGGTGGTGTCCGAACTCCTCGCTTTCGCTGAACAGCAACTGCAGGCCGAGGCAGATGCCGAGAAAGGGCCGCCCCTTGGCAACGTGCTCGAGGATCGGATCGACGAACCCGCCCTTGCGCAGGTTGTCCATGCAGTCCTTGAAGGCCCCGACGCCCGGCAACACCAGCCGTTCGGCCTTCTCGACGTCCCTGGGATCGTCGGTCACCCTGGCTTCGAAGCCAACCTTTTCGAACCCCTTCTGCACACTGCGCAGGTTGCCCATGCCGTAATCGATGATTGTGATCATCCGTCTTCGTCCTATTCCAGTTTGCCCTTGGTAGACAGCACCCCTTCAACCCGCGGATCAAGGCTGGTCGCTTCGTCCAGGGCCCGGCCGAAGGCCTTGAAGACACCTTCGATAATGTGGTGCAGGTTGTCGCCGTAGGCCAGGTTGACATGTACGTTGGCCCCAGCGTGATTGCAGAAGGCCACAAAGAATTCCTCGACCAGTTCGGTGTCGAAATTGCCGACCTGGGCCTTGGGCATGTCGACATTATAAACCAGGAAGGGCCGGCCCGAAAAATCGATAATCACCGAGGCCAGGGCCTCGTGCATGGGCATGGTGCCGCGACCGAAGCGGCGAATGCCCTGCTTGTCCCCCAGGGCCTTCTTGAACGCCTCCCCCAGGCAGATGCCGAGATCCTCCACCGTGTGGTGGGCATCGATTTCGATGTCGCCTTCGGCCTGAACCTTGAGATTGAAAAACCCGTGCCGGGCAACGGCGTCGAGCATATGGTCAAGAAACGGGACCGGGGTCTGGATCTGAGCTTCGCCCTTTCCGTCCAGTTCGAGAACAAGATGAATCTGCGTCTCTTTGGTCTGGCGATCGATGGTGGCGTTGCGAGACATAAAAAATCTCCTGGCTAGGGGCTAGGGGCTAGGGGCTAGGGGACAGCCTATCACCTATCGACTATCGCCTAGTTTTTCAGCCTTATGGATACCGACTTCCCGTGGGCCTCGAGCCCTTCGAGTTCGGCGATGTGGACGATGCTCTCGCCGAGGCGCTGCAGGCCTTCGCGGCTGAAGGAGACGATGCTCGATTTTTTCACGAAATCGTCGACCCCCAGGGGCGAGAAGAACCGGGCGGTGCCGCCGGTCGGCAGGGTGTGGTTGGGCCCCGCCAGGTAATCGCCAGCCGCCTCGGGGGTGTGGTGGCCCATGAAAACCGCTCCGGCGTGGTGGATACGAGGCAGGATCTCGAAGGGGTTGTCCACCGCCAGTTCCAGGTGCTCAGGGGCGATGCGGTTGGAAAAGTCAATAGCCTCCCCCAGATCCTCGGCGACGATAATTGCCCCGTACTGATCGATGGACTGGCGGGCGATGGTCTCCCGCGAAAGCTCAGACAATTGCCTTTCGACCGCGGCGGCAACCTGCCGGCCGAAAGCCCCGTCGGTGGTGATCAGGATCGAGGATGCCAACTCGTCATGCTCAGCCTGGGAGAGCAGGTCGGCGGCGATATGCTCGGGGTTCCCGCTGCCGTCGTTGATGACCAGAATCTCGCTCGGCCCGGCGATCATGTCGATGTCGACCAGGCCGAAAACCTTCTGTTTTGCGGTCGCCACAAAGATATTGCCCGGTCCGGTGATTTTATCGACCCGCGGCACGGTCTCGGTGCCATAGGCCAGGGCGGCAACGGCCTGGGCGCCGCCGATCTTGAAAATCCTGTCGACGCCGGCCAGATGGGCCGCAGCCAGCACATGGGGGTTGACCTCGCCGCCTGGCATAGGCACGACCATGACCACTTCTGCAACCCCGGCCACCTTGGCAGGTACCGCATTCATCAGCACCGAAGAGGGGTAGGCGGCCTTGCCGCCGGGCACATAGATGCCGACCCTGTCCAGCGGCCGTACCATCTGACCGAGCAGCACATCGGGCTCGTCGGTGGAGAGCCAGGTCTCGGTCTTCTGTTTCTGGTGGTAGGCCGCGATGCGCTTGGCGGCCAGCTTCAGGGCATCGAGCGATTTCTGGTCGACTGCGGCCAGAGCCTGGTCGATCTCAGCCTGGCTCACCTCCATGGACTCGGCAGTCAGATCGAGGCGATCAAAGCGGGAGGTGTATTCGAACACGGCCTGATCGCCGCGCTTGCGCACATCGGCGAGGATGCCCGCAACCGTCGCCTCCACGTCCGAGGCAGCGGTCTCGCCCCGCTCGACGATCTTCTTGAACTCGCCCTCAAATCCGGGATCGCTGAAACTCAGAATTTTGATCATAAGAAAGTCCTTTAAGGGCCAGGGACCTGAAAAGCGTGATAAGAAACTTGTGACGTGTAACGGGTCAAAACCAGGGGCACCACCCATCACTCATTACTCATCACCCATTACGCCTTTGGCCTTTTCCTGCCTTACTTTGAAATTCTCACCTCGTCGCCAATCACCTTTTCCAAACCCTCGATAATGCGGCTGATGCGCTGGTGCTTGGTCTTGAGGCTGGCGCGGTTGACGATCAGGCGGGTGGTGATCTCTGCGATGGTCTCCACTTCGACCATGCCGTTTTCCTTCAAGGTCGCGCCGGTGGAGACCAGATCGACGATGCGCTCGGAGAGGCCGACCAGCGGGGCCAGCTCGATGGAACCGTAGAGTTTGATCAGCTCGACCTGGATCCCCTTGGCGGCAAAAAAGCGCTCGGTAACGTTGGGATACTTGGTGGCCACCCGGATGTTCGACCAATTGGCCGGATCGTCCTCCTCGCGAAGCGCCTTGGGTTCGGCCACCACCATGCGGCAGTAACCGAAGCGTAGATCGAGGGGCTCGTAAAGATCCTTGCCCTGTTCCATCAGGGTATCCTTGCCCACCACACCGATATCGGCGCAGCCGTATTCGACATAGGTCGGCACATCGGTGGCCCTGACTGCCATGAAACGGTATTTGTCCTCATGGTTCTCGAACACCAGCTTGCGGCTGCCCTTCTCCATCTCGGGACAAGTGATGCCGACCTTGGCGAAGAGCTCCATGGAATCCTGCATGATACGCCCCTTGGGCAGGGCGAAGGTGATGTAGTCGCTCATTTTTTAAACCCCGTAATTTGTGACTAGGGACTAGGGGCCAGTAAAAACATTAAAAACCCGTCGCCCACCAGCCCCCAGTCCCCAGTCCCTAGCCCCTGTTTTTCAAGCCGGCACCCGTTGGATATCCGCGCCCAACCCCTTAAGCTTTTCCTCAATGCGCTCATAACCGCGATCAAGGTGATAGATACGCGAAATTTCTGTCGTGTTGTCCGCTGCCAGGCCGGCCAGAATCAGCGAGGCGCTGGCGCGCAGGTCAGTGGCCATGACCGGCGCCCCCAGCAGAGCCTTGACCCCTGTGACCTTAGCGCTGTGCCCGTCGATGCTGATGTCGGCCCCCATGCGCTGCAACTCGCACACGTGCATGAAGCGATTTTCGAAAACCGTTTCGTTGATGACGCTGGTGCCTGATGAAAGGGACATCAGGGCCATGAACTGGGCCTGCATGTCGGTCGGAAAACCCGGGTGAGGCTGAGTCCGGATATCGACGGCGGAGAGTGTGCTCGGGCCCAGCACCCGAAGGGCACCATCCTCCTCAAGGACCTCAGCGCCGGCCTCGCGCAACTTGCTGATCAACGCCTCGAGATGGCCGACCCCGATCCCTTTCAGCAAGACATCGCCGCGGGTGATCGCTGCGGCGACCATGAAAGTGCCCGCCTCGATGCGATCAAACATGACCTGGTGTTCAAAGGGCTGCAGTTCATCAACGCCCTCGATGGTGACGGTCGCGGTTCCGGCACCCTCGATTCTGGCCCCCATCTTGATTAGTGCCTGAGCCAGATCGACGATCTCCGGTTCACGGGCGGCGTTTTTCAAAACCGTGGTCCCCTTGGCGAGACTGGCAGCCATCATCAGGTTTTCGGTTCCGCCCACCGTGGGAGTATCGAGATAGATCTGGGCCCCCTGCAGGCGTTTTGCACGAGCCTCGACATACCCGTGATCGAGAGTAATCGTGGCCCCCATGGCCTCAAGGCCCTTGAGATGCAAACCGATGGGCCGGGCTCCGATGGCGCAACCTCCTGGCAGGCTCACCCGCGCGTGGCCCAGGCGGGCCAACAAAGGGCCGAGCACCAGTACCGAGGCACGCATGGTACGAACCAGGTCATAGGGTGCCTCGACGCTGCGGATATCAGTGGAATCGACGGTAAAGGAACCGTTTTCCCGGACCACCCGCGCGCCAAGAATACTCAACAGTTTTTCTGCGGTGTTGATATCCCGCAGGTGGGGCACATTTGAAACCCGGTGGGTACCGGGAGCAAGCAGGGTGGCAAAAAGCAGCGGCAGTGCCGAATTTTTAGCCCCGCTGATCCGGACCTCCCCCTTGAGACGGCGTCCGCCGTGAATGACAATTTTATCCAAAGAAAAACCTCAAAATGCACCGCAGAGATAGTGAAGAGCGCAGAGAACCGGGTGATGTTTGCAGTGCCCTGGCTTCGTTGCGGTAAATAATAGCTATGCTCTTTTTCCCCCCACGACCCGGGGCACCCCGGCATAATCGTCGCGAATAAAGAGCTCGGTAAGCCCCGCCTGCTCAAAAAGTGCCTGCACCGCTTCGGCCTGGCCGATACCGACCTCGACCAGCAGCCAGCCGCCGGCAGACAACCGGTCGACCGCCTGAAGAGCGAGCAGGCGGTAACAATCAAGGCCGTCATCATCACCGCCGACCAAGGCCAGGTGTGGCTCGAAATCCCGGACTTCAGGCATCAGCCCCCCCATGTCGTCAGCCGGGATATATGGGGGATTGGACACCAACAGGTCATAAGGGCCGACAGGCAGCTGCCCTAAATCACCCTGCTGAAAATCGACCCTTTCCAGGACCCCGTTGAGCTCGGCATTCTCGCATGCGGTTGCCAGGGCCTCCGGTGAAATCTCGACCCCTTCGACCCGGGCTTCGGGCAACTCGTGTGCCAGGGTCACCGCGATGGCCCCGCTGCCAAGCCCCACATCGAGAATCCGACAGGCCCCGGAAACCAGGCGCAGGGCCTCTTCAACCAAAACCTCGGTATCGGGGCGGGGAATGAGCACCGAGGGATTAACGACAAACGGCAGGGACCAGAACTCGGCCCTGCCCAGGATATATTGCACCGGCTCCCTCTTGGCCCGTCGCCCCACCTGCTGACGAAAAACGAGCAGTTCCTCGGGATTCAGTGGCCGGTCGTAATTGAGATAGAGCCCCACCCGGGTCAGGCCAAGGGTCTCGGCCAGCAGCAGTTCCGCGTCGAGGCGCCCGCCCTCGATCCCCTTTTGCTTAAAATAACCCGCGGTCCACTCCAGGACCTTGAGCACCGTCCAGGTTTCGGCCATCGGGACTCTAGCTTTCCTGGCCAGCCATGGCCTCGGACTGATAGTGGGTCGTCAAGGCATCGACGACCTCGTCCATATCCCCCTGCATGATCGCCTCGAGGCGGTAGAGGGTGAGATTGATGCGGTGGTCGGTGCAGCGACCTTGGGGAAAGTTGTAGGTGCGGATGCGTTCAGAACGGTCGCCGCTGCCGACCTGGCTTTTGCGGTCGGCGGCCATCAGCGCATGCTGCTCGGCCTGCATGGCATCGAGGATGCGGGACTTGAGCACCTTCATCGCCTTGGCCTTGTTTTTGTGCTGAGACTTTTCGTCCTGGCAGGCCACGACCACTCCGCTGGGAACATGGGTGATGCGCACCGCCGATTCGGTCTTGTTGACATGCTGGCCGCCGGCGCCCGAAGCACGGTAGACATCAATACGCAGATCACTGGGATCGATGTCCAGGTCCACATCCTCGGCTTCGGGCAATACGGCAACGGTACAAGCCGAAGTATGGATGCGCCCCTGCGCCTCGGTGGCAGGCACCCGCTGCACCCGGTGGGTGCCGCTTTCGTACTTGAGCCGCGAATAGACCCGCTCGCCGCTGACCATGGCGATCACTTCCTTGAAGCCGCCGGCATCCGACTCGGTGGAACTCATCAGTTCAACCTTCCAGCCGCGGCCATCGGCATACCGGCAGTACATGCGAAACAGGTCGCCGGCAAACAGCGCGGCCTCGTCGCCACCGGTTCCAGCGCGAATTTCAAGAATGATATTCTTGTCGTCGTTGGGGTCCTTGGGCAGCAGCAGAATCTGTAACTGCTGGGCCAGCTCCTGCTGACGAGACTCCAGATCGGGAATCTCGGCCCGGGCCATTTCCTTGATTTCGGGATCAGTTTCGCGAAGCAGCTCTCGATTGCCCTCGAGATCTTCGGAAACCTTCTGATAGGCACCGTAAACCTCGACGACTTCAGACAATTCGGAATGTTCACGGGTAAGACCGCGAAATTTTTCCTGATCGCTGACCACCGAGGGGTCTGAGAGCAGCCCCTCCACCTCTCGGAAACGGTCTACCACTTCTTCAAGTTTTTTGAACATATCATGTTACCCGTGTGGGGGCACCCCTTGTGAGTGCCCTGGTGTGCCCTGGGCAGGCACGAGGCCATCCCCTACGACAATCCCTCATATTCGCGACGGACCTCGGCCATGGCGCCGCAACTCATCTGCCCCTCGGGGCAGCTGCCGTGCAGGCACCCGGGACCGGCCTCGGCAAAGATGACCGGCGCAGCCCGGCGGACCAGACGCAACATGTCCTTAGCCATGGCGCGGATTTCCCATTGGGCCCGGCGGCAGCAGCGCAGGCCGAAGAAATGCCACAACTCCCGCGCATTCATGGTCATCACCAGCTTGGTCTCTGCGGCATTAGGCAAAAGAAACCTGGCATCCTCAGCCGGAATGCCTTCGTCAAGCAACTCGCCATAGACCTGATGAAGCTCTTCCATCAGGGCCTCGTAACGTTCTTTGAGGACCGGCCGGCTGGCAATCGATGGCGGAGTCACCGCTGCAAAACGTTTTTTATGGGAGACGTACCGCTGGCTCTGCTGAGAAAAGGAGGCAATGCGGTGACGGACCAGCTGATGCGAGCAGGCCCTGCTGATACCCTCGATACCGAAGGTAAAAGATGCGTGCTCCAGCACCGAGTGATGGCCCAGAGAAAGAATCTTCTGCAGCAAAGCCTCGCCTTCGGCGTGGCTTTTATCGAGCAGTTGATCGATGGAGGAAGCCGAGTAACAGAGTCGCGCAGCGGCGGCGGCAACCTGCTCGGGGTCAGGAGTGTAGGTCAGAAGCTGGACAAACATAACGCCCTCAAGGAACTCTCTGCGGCGCCTGGCCGCACCAGCACTGGATACCAACCGCGAACGCCCCGGCTACCGCAGGTGCAGCCAGCCTTGGGGGCAAAAAGAGACGGCCCCGAAGGGCCGTCTCCAGTAATTACTTGCCCTGGCCGTACTTTTTGCGGAAACGCTCGATGCGCCCTGCGGTGTCGATCAGTTTCTGCTTGCCGGTGAAAAACGGATGGCAAGCCGAGCAGATCTCCGTGGTGATCTCGCCGCCCTTGATGGTGGAGCGGGTTTCGAAGGTGTTGCCACAGTGGCACTTGACATTGGCAGCGTCGTAATTGGGGTGAATTCCTTCACGCATGATCTTGATTCTCCTTGTCGCCTGGCTTGGTACAGGCCTTGGTATTAATTTGTCGCGGGGAAAAAGAGTTAACTACCACTTTTGCCCCACAGATGCAAGCCATTTATTCCAAAGACTACCGGTTCATCGAATCGACAAACTCCTGGTTGGTCTTGGTTTCACCAAGCTTCTCCAGCAAAAACTCCATGCTGTCGACGACGTTCATCGACGACAGAACCTTGCGCAGCAGCCAGATGCGCTGCAGGCTGGTTGAATCGATAAGCAACTCTTCGCGGCGGGTGCCGGATTTATTGATGTCGATCGCCGGAAAGGTCCGCTTGTCAACCAGGCGACGGTCAAGATGCAGCTCCATATTGCCCGTCCCCTTGAATTCCTCGAAAATAACCTCGTCCATCTTGCTGCCGGTATCAACCAGCGCAGTAGCGATAATGGTGAGGCTGCCGCCCTCCTCGATATTGCGGGCCGCACCGAAAAAGCGCTTCGGCTTGTGCAGGGCGTTGGAGTCGACACCACCGGAGAGGATCTTGCCGCTTGGAGGCACGACGGTATTGTAGGCTCGGGCCAAACGGGTGATGGAATCGAGCAGGATCACCACGTCGCGCTTGTGCATCTCGGCCACCTGGACGTGACGGGTCGCCGGCTCGTCAAAGGTCGAGGAGATGACCTCGCCATTAACGCTGCGCTGCATGTCGGTCACCTCTTCGGGGCGCTCGTCGATCAGCAGCACGATCAGGTAAGCCTCGGGGTGGTTGGCAGTGATGGAGTTGGCGATACTCTGCAACAGCATCGTCTTGCCGGTACGCGGCGGCGCCACGATCAGGCCACGCTGCCCCTTGCCGATAGGCGCGGCCAGGTCCATGACCCGCATCGAAAGGTTGTCGGGCTCGGTTTCCAGGCCGATCCGGTCCTCAGGGTACAGCGGGGTGAGATTGTCGAAAAGGGTCTTGTCCCGCGCCACCGAAGGATTTTCGAAATTGACCTCGGCCACCTTGAGCAGGGCAAAATAACGCTCGCCCTCCTTAGGCGGACGAATCTGCCCGGAGACGGTATCCCCGGTGCGCAGATTGAAACGACGGATCTGCGAGGGCGAAACGTATATATCATCAGGCCCGGGAAGATAGTTGGCATCTGGAGCCCGCAAAAAGCCGAACCCGTCAGGGAGAATCTCAAGCACCCCTTCGCCGAATATGGCGCCGTTTTTCTCCGCCGTAGCATTGAGAATGGCGAAGATCAGGTCCTGCTTGCGCATTCCGGAGCCACCTTCGATTTTCAGATCCTTGGCAATCGCCGCCAGATCCGTAGCCTTTTTTTCTTTCAAATCCTTCAGATTCATTGTGACTCCCTGGCCGCAATCCGTCGGACAATGGCCTTGAAAAAAACAAGGAGCCATCGCCCGGGGTGACTGATCACGGTCGTGTTGTAAGTATTATACTGGTTGTTTTATATGTAAAAAGAATGGCAAATAAGGACTTCATCAGAAGACTGGCAGCAAAGAATGGAAAGAGGGGAGCATCAAACCCGAACATGCTGCACCGGGGACACAGACGGCCCGTGCTGTTCGCTCAAACTCTTTCGCCGGCGCTTTTTATATATGGCAAGAACTGGATTTATTTTTCCGAAAGGAGACTGGTTAAGACTGTAGTATTTCGAGGGTATCTGTTTTATTTACTACCTTTACAGGGGCTTGTCAAATGAAATATTTCCGAGCCGGAAGGTCTGCGCACGGGACCATTCCGCCCGCCACGGGCACCGGGACACTGCAATGGACCCTCGGCAAGGTCCGAAAAACTCTTATTGCCCGGCTGAAGGCGACTTGCCACCCCCCGGAAGTCGCGACTGCAGCGGAGTGAGAACTCCGGGCTTCAGGGCCGCAACCAGGGCATCGAAAAGTTCCCGGTAGGGTCGCCCGAGGGAGCTGCGGGCAAAGACCCCACGGCCCGTCTCGCCCAGGCTGCGATCCAGACCATTAACTGAGACATCCTTGATCCTCACCGCCTCGGCTTTGTTGTAATAGGCTTCATCAAAATCGGGATACTGCAGGTGCAAAAAGACCCCGGCCTGATCACCGGTGTACTCCCAGAGAACTTCTCCAGCTGCGCTGATCACCGCAGCCGTTGCGAGCACCGCATTGTAGTCGGCGTCAAGGTAGCTGATCAGAGTCCGGTCCCGACGTTTCTCGCGCCGCTCCACTCCATTAAGCACCACCACCAGCAGGGCATCGACCACGTTAGCCTCGGCAATCCGGCTTACGCCTGCCGTGCTGAACCGGTAACGCCGCACCAGCGAAGCCTCTTCACCGGCAACCTGGCTGCCGGTCACCACCTCAGAGAAGAGCCGCCTGGGGTCAGCGGATATGCTCCGAACGTCAAAATATCCCCTGGTGCCACGCAAGAGCTCAACCAACGGCTCCTGCTTCTGATCGTTGTGCCGGTGGAGCAGGTCGATAACCCGGGAGCGCTGGGGATGATTGAAGGCCGAATCTTCATCGACCATAATCGGCAGCACCCCCAGGGTGCGCACCCGCTGCCGGTACTCCTCCTGGGGGATTTTATAGGTCCCCCCGACACAACCGGTCAGCAGCAGCGCCATCAACAAAGCGAGCCAGCGAAACATGAACATCCTCCTTTTAACACCAGGCTATTTTCACTACAGCAAGCATTCTACACGAATTCAACCGGGATGGGTATCCCGACAAAAGAGACGCCCCGACAGGGCGACCTCCAGCCGACGGCCCCTGGGGCGACTGGTCTGCGATATCGGCGTCAGGCCCGGCTATGCCAACCGCAGTGAAGCCTGGAGCCTGCGCGCAGGGCGGACATCCCGCTTCGACTTTCCCGACAACTGGCAGGGCTAACCTGGAAGGTCGACAAACACACTGGCCTGCCGCGGCACCCGCTCGCAACTGAAGTTGGCCACCCCCCAGGCAAGAATTTCCTCGACCGTTCCATCCCTCAATTCAGCCGCAGGCTGCTGCCCCAGAAAATCGAACACCCGGCAAAGTGTTGCCGCCGCTTGCGACGGCGCAGGGCAAGCAAGGCCGCCGTGCCGCTTACTGATCTTTTCGCCAGCTGCCGACAGGGCCAGCGGCAGGTGCACATACTGGGGCACGCTTGTCCCGAGACAGCTGTGCAGGTAGACCTGGCGCGCCGTTGACCCCAACAGGTCGGTGCCACGAACGACCTGGGTGACACCACTGTCGGCGTCGTCCACAACCACCGCAAGCTGGTAGGCAAAAAGCCCGTCGGCTCGGCGCAGCACAAAATCACCCACAGCGCTGGCAAGGCACTGCTGCACGGGCCCGAAAACCCCGTCGCTGAAACAGACCATCTCCTCAGGCACCCTGACCCGCAAAGCGCGGGGGCGACGCCCTTCGGCCAGGCCATGGCGACAAGTGCCCGGGTAGACGGGGCCCTCTTCGCCGGCATGGGGGGCACTGGCGAGAACCTCCTTGCGTGAACATGCACAGTCGAAGACCAGACCGCGGCGACGCAATGTCTCCAGGGCCTCTTCATAGCGCGCGCTGCGACGGCTCTGGTAAAGCACCTCACCATCCCAGTGCAGACCAAAACCATCGAGGGTGCTTAAGATTACCGCGTCAGCCCCAGGCACCACCCGGGGCCGATCGAGATCCTCAATGCGCAGCAGCCACCGGCCTCCGGCCTGGCGGGCCAGGCAATAACTGCCCACCGCTGTCACCAGAGAACCAATATGCAAAGGCCCCGTAGGACTGGGAGCAAAACGGCCGACAACTGCCCGTGAAGCGAATTTATCTGTCATTGCTTAACCACCCAATCGCACCTGAATATCCCGATGATGCCCTCGCGCCCCGACCCTGTCAAGAGTGGCCGGACTTTTCTCGCCATTCCTCACATCCGAGAAACTCTTAGCCCATGGCCGCGTGACTGCAACCTTAAAGAAATCGGATCTTCGAGACCAGGTTTTATGGAATTTCAGAGCGAGCAGCAGAGTTTATTGTCGAAAACTGTCAAAGATATGGGCCAATCGGATAACTTTGCAGCGAGCCCATGTTAAACCCGCCAGCCTCCCCTATCCCGGACTTTCTTCAGCTTACCGATTGACAAACGTTTTTCAGCCGGGTATCTATTACCCAGACGGTTATTAATGGGAGGTAAGCTTTGATCATAACCCGCGCCACGGAATATGCCATTCGTGCCATTTTGTACCTCGCCCAACAGCCCCGGGGAGAAGTCGTTCTTAAAAAGGACATTTGCGAGGCCCAGGAGATCACTCCGGCTTTTTTGACAAAAATCCTCCAACCACTCATCCGAAAAGGTATTGTTGGCTCCCAGAGGGGGGTCGGTGGCGGATTTTACCTGGTCAAAGACCCTGAGGAGATCACCCTGCTCGACATTGTCGAAGCCCAGGAGGGCCCCTTGCACCTAAACCAGTGCCTGTCCCCGGACGGTGCCTGCCACCGGGATATGTTTTGCCCCGTCCACGGTGTTTGGCACGAGGTCAGCGAAGAAATGACAAACATCCTCAGGCGCTACAGTTTTGCCAGCCTTGTGGAAAAAGAGCAAATCAAACGAACCCGGGCTCAACGGCCTCAAAAAACAGAGCCCGAGACCTGACAGCAAGTCGCAGAAACCATAAAGCGGCAGGTACCCCAAAAGAGTGCCTGCCGCTTTTTTTGCTTAAAAAACACCCTGGAGACCAGGAGGGTAAGTCGTCCAGGGCGAATAGGGAAGCTGCGTCCAGCCTCCCGGAAAACCGCGCTTTTTCTGCTTTTTAAACTTACATTGTCATTATACCCCTGCCCAATCGAGTATGCAATGCACCAGAAGTGCGACACCCATAACAAATCAGATCAGCGCACCTTTTCCCACTAATTCAATAAAGTTCAACGGTGGGACACCATCACTAACTTGTCGTATTTTTACTTTTTGTTCTTGACTTTTAAGGTGGGGCTGATTAATTTTCACGAACCGATTCGTCCATTTATCCCCGACCGCACTCCAACCAGGAGGTCACTGATGAGCCCAATCTATGCTGACAATTCTCTTGCCATCGGACGCACGCCGCTGGTCCGACTCAACCGCCTGGCCCCCGAGGGGGGTGCATCAATTCTCGGCAAGATCGAGGGCCGCAACCCTGCCTATTCGGTAAAATGCCGAATCGGTGCCTCGATGATCTGGGACGCCGAAAAGAAAGGCCTGCTTGGACCGGGCAAGGAGATTGTCGAGCCGACCAGCGGCAACACCGGCATCGCCCTGGCCTTTGTGGCGGCAGCCCGTGGTATCCCCATCACCCTGACCATGCCGGAGACCATGAGCCTGGAGCGACGCAAGGTGCTTAAAGCCTTCGGCGCCAACCTGATTCTCACCCCCGGAGCCAAGGGGATGGTCGGCGCTGTGGATGAAGCCGAACGGCTCGCTGCAACAGACCCCAAGTACGTGTTGCTGCACCAGTTCAAAAACCCCGCGAACCCGGCGATCCACGAACAGACCACCGGCCCTGAGCTCTGGGAAGATACCGACGGCGATATCGATGTGCTGGTTTCCGGAGTCGGCACCGGCGGCACAATTACAGGCATCTCCCGCTATTTCAAGCAAACCCGCGGCAAGCAGATTCTTTCCGTTGCCGTGGAGCCCGCCGACAGTCCGGTGATCAGCCAGCAGCTCTCCGGCCAGAAGCCGCAACCGGGCCCCCACAAAATCCAGGGCATCGGGGCGGGATTCATCCCCGACACCCTCGACCTTTCGGTGGTTGACAGAGTCGAGCTGGTCACCAACGACGAAGCGATCGACTACGCCCGGCGCCTGGCAAAAGAAGAAGGCATCCTGGCGGGCATCTCCTGCGGGGCCGCAGTGGCCGTTGCCGCCAGGCTTGCGGCTCAACCTGAGTTCGCCGGCAAGAAGATTGCCGTCATCCTCCCCGACTCGGGAGAACGGTACCTGTCCAGCGTGCTCTACGAAGGACTGGCATAGTAAAAGGCAATTCTTAATTTTTAGTTTTGAATTTTGAATTGCTGGGTGCTGGGTGCTGGGTGCTGGGTGCTGGGTGCTGGGTGCTGGGTGCTGGGTGCTGGGTGCTGGGTGCTGAAAATGGTTCAACGGCATTTGGGATTGACACCTTTGGCTTTTTTCTTTAGGTTATTGCTCAACTAATAGCAACGTCTTTATCGAGAGTGGTGGAGGGAAAGGCCCTTTGAAGCCACAGCAACCGGTTCGCCGATGCCTTTTGGGCAAAGATGGATGTCAGGTGCTAATTCCTGCCCCGGGTTTTCCGGGGAACGATGAGGATGGTGTTTCGACAGGCCGGGATCATTCTCCCTGCAGCTGCTTTCGAAGCCCCTTCTCATCCCCATGAGCAGGGGCTTTTTCGTTGCCCCGACCAATTTATTGTCCATCCGGGGACTTCGGATGGACAATAAATTGGTTTTCGGATTGGAAACGAGGAGTTTTTCGTTGTGGCAAGGAAATCAAGGTTTTGCGCGGAGGCGTACATTGTACGTCGCACAAGCAAAGCCGAGGATTGACGCCGCCACAGCGCAAAAGAACCGCTTCCGGACGGAAACTAATTACCCAAGGGGGATGACCGATGAAACAACATGACCGCCTCACCCTGGACAGCCGCATCGTCCAGATCGGCGTCGGCCGCGACGATCGCACCGGCGCTATCAGCTACCCCATCTACCCCAGCGCCACCTATCGCCACCCGGCGGTCGGAGAAAGCACCGGCTTCGACTATACCCGCTCGGGCAACCCGACCCGGCAGATTCTCGAAGAAGGCCTCGCCGACCTCGAAGGGGGCGCGCGGGGGTTGGCCTTCTCCTCGGGGATGGCCGCCTTGACCACCCTGTTTCTGCACTTTTCCGCCGGCGACCACATCGTCGTCTCCGAAGATCTTTACGGCGGCACGTACCGGGTGCTCGATCAGATATTCGGCAAATTGGGGCTTGCCTCAAGCTATGTCGACACAACCGATACCGCAGCCATCGCCAAGGCGATCCGCCCCGAGACCCGGGCGGTGCTCGTGGAAACCCCCGGCAATCCCCTGCTTGGGATCGCAGATATTGCCGCTATTTCAGAGCTGTGCAAATCCCGCAAACTGCTGTTCATTGTCGACAATACCTTCTTGACCCCCTACCTGCAGCGCCCCCTTGAGCTCGGCGCGGACATCGTGGTCCATTCCGGCACCAAGTATCTTGGCGGGCACAACGACCTGTGCGCCGGGGTGCTGGTTGCGCGGGAAGAAGATCTCGGCGAACGGCTCTATTTTCTGCAGAATTCCACCGGCGCCATCCTTCCGCCCCAGGACTGCTGGCTGCTGATGCGCAGCCTCAAGACCCTGCCCCTGCGTCTCGAGCGTCACTGCCAGAACGCCCGGCAGGTCGCAGCCTGGTTGGCCCGCCACCCCAGGGTTACCGCAGTTTACTTTCCAGGTCTCCCCGACCACCCGGGCCACGCGCTGAGCCAGCGCCAGGCCAAGGATTTTGGCGGCATGCTCTCCTTCCGGGTTGAAAGCAACGAACTGGCCCGGCAGGTATTGCAGAGGCTGCAGATGATCTCCTTTGCCGAAAGCCTCGGTGGTGTCGAATCGCTGATGACCCTGCCGGCGGTCCAGACCCACGGCGACATCCCCGAACCGGAGCGACTGCGCCTGGGGGTCTGCGAATCGCTGCTGCGCCTGTCAGTCGGCATCGAATCGGCAGAGGATATAATCGCGGACCTTGAGCAGGCTCTGGCCTGAAAATAACAAAAGCGTAATCTGTAATATGTGATAAGTAATGTGCCCCCCTAACCTCCAAGGGTCTTTCAGATCACATATTACTCATCACTCATTACGCCTTTAAGGAACTATAAATATGACCGACCAAACCTACCGCCCTTCCACCCTGCTCGTCCACCAAGGCGCCGACCGTGACCCGGCGACCGGCGCGGCGGCAATCCCCATCTACCAGGCCTCGACCTATCACCACACCGAAGGCAGGTCCGGAGAATACGACTACGCCCGCAGCGGCAACCCGAGCCGCCAGCAGGTCGAAGATGCCATTGCCCTGCTCGAAGGCGGGGTCCAGGGGTTTGCCTACGCCTCGGGCATGGCGGCAATCGGCAGCGCCCTTTCGCTGCTGCGTAGCGGCGACCACCTGATCGCACCCGACGATCTCTACGGAGGCACCTGGCGCTACCTCTCCCTGATCCTTCCGGAGCAGGGGATCGAGGTGAGTTTTGTCAACATGACCGACTTGCAGGCGATCGAAGATGCGATTCGACCCACCACCCGGGCCCTCTTTATCGAGACGCCATCCAACCCGCTTTTTAACATCACCGACCTGCGGGGCACGGTTGAGATCGCTAAACGAAAAGGCCTGCTGACCCTGCTCGACAACACCTTCATGACCCCCCTGCTGCAGCGCTCCCTCGACCTGGGGATCGATGTCGCCATCCACAGCGCCACCAAGTTTCTCGGCGGCCACAGCGACCTGCTCGCCGGCCTGGTCACCACCGCCGACCCCGAACTGGCCAAGCGCCTCAAGCGCTTCCAGAACGCCTTCGGTGCGGTTCTGGGTCCCTTTGACTCGTTTCTGCTGTCCCGCGGCATCAAAACCCTCAAGGTGCGCCTCGAAGCCGGCCAGAGCAACGCCGAGGCCCTGGCCGAAAGACTCCAGGAACACCCGGCCGTGGCCAGGGTCTACTACCCCGGCCTGGCTGATTTTGCCCAGCGCGACTTGCATTTCGCCCAGGCCGCAGGACCCGGGGCGGTGCTTTCTTTCGAGCTCAAGGACAAGGGACGGGTCGCGCCGCTGCTTGCCGCCGTCAAGCTACCGATTATCGCCCCAAGCCTCGGCGGGGTGGAGACCATCCTTACCCATTGCTGGTCCATGTCCCACGCCGCGATCCCGGCAAAGGTCAAGGAACAACTGGGGATCAAAGAGAGCCTGCTGCGCATTTCCGCGGGCATCGAGGACGTAGAGGATCTGTGGGAGGATCTGGAGGCGGGGCTGGGCAACTGAACCGCCCCGGCCCGCTAGCGGAAGGTTAAATCCGTTTGACAATCCCCCCGCATTCCATTAGAGTTCAGCCTTACAACAACATCAAGTGAAGTCTTTATCCAGAGTGGTGGAGGGATAGGCCCTTTGAAGCCACAGCAACCGATCCGCAGACGCCCCAGGCGAAGGTGGGTGACAGGTGCTAATTCCTACCCCGACCGAGCCATGGCGAAGGAGGGGGGAGATGGGGACGGAGCCCGCAAGATACATACCTGCACCCTGTATCCCAAGGCCCCTTCTCATCTATCGGAGAAGGGGCTTTTTTGTTTCCAGGGGATGATGAACACTTGAGCGATTCTGTCGGCATCGTCAAAACCAAATACGCCACCTTCGAAGTCGAACTGCAGCTTGAAAGCGGGCGCCTTCTCGGACCGACCACCCTGGCCTACGAAACCTACGGCACCCTCAACGCCGAGCGGTCAAACGCCATCCTGGTCACCCATGCCTGGACCGGTGACGCCCATGCCGCAGGTCGCCACAGCGAAGACGACCGCAAACCGGGCTGGTGGGACGACATGATCGGACCGGGCAAGCTGCTCGACACCGACCGCTACTTTATCCTCTGCTCCAACGTCATCGGCTCCTGCAAGGGCTCAACCGGCCCGACAAGCATCAACCAGCGCACCGGCAAGCCGTACAATCTGAGCTTTCCGGCGATCATGGTCCGCGATATGGTGCGGGCGCAGAAACTGCTCATCGACCACCTGAAACTCGAGACCCTGGTAACGGTCATCGGCGGCAGCATGGGGGCGATGCAGGCCCTTGAGTGGGGCATTCTCTACCCCGAAGTGGTGCGCTCCATCATCCCCATCGCCGGAACCGGGCGCACCTCGCCCATGGCTATCGCCCTCAACGCCGTGGCCCGGCAGGCGATCTTTAACGACCCGATGTGGAAAAAGGGCAACTACAAACCTGAACACCCTCCCACCGACGGACTGGCACTGGC
This sequence comes from uncultured Desulfuromonadales bacterium, assembly GCA_945787465.1. Taxonomy (GTDB): domain Bacteria; phylum Desulfobacterota; class Desulfuromonadia; order Desulfuromonadales; family Trichloromonadaceae; genus CALZIZ01. The sequence goes on along the minus strand of CALZIZ010000024.1, from coordinate 9,614 downwards.
CAGGGGCATCGGCCATATCTCGTTTCTCTCCGACGCCTCCATGCACCTCAAGTTCGGCCGGCGCTTTTCGGCCCGAGACGGCATGTTCGACTTTTTCGGCCAGTTCGAGGTCGAGCGTTACCTCGAATACAACGGCTCGAGCTTTGTCGACAAGTTCGACACCAACTCCTTCCTCTACCTGGCAAAAGCCCTCGACCTCTACGATGTCGCCTGGAACTTCGACAGCCTCGAAGAGGCCCTGAGCAACCTGCAGTGCCCTTCGCTTTGGTTCGCCTTCACCTCCGACTGGCTCTACCCCCCCAACCAGCCCGAAGAGGTGACCAGGACCCTTGAGACACTCGGCAAACCCGTCGAGTACCATCTCATCGAATCGGATTACGGCCACGACTCCTTTTTGGTCGAACCCGAAAAGTTCATTCCCCTGGCCGCCGAATTTCTCCGAAAAATAAAATAAGTGCCGATCTTCAGCGGGGTTCAGAACAACAGACCCAGCGTAAAGGCAATGGGACGCAGATCAAATCTGAAAAAGCAGGATAAAGGCGAATTTTAAGGCCTAAGGCCTGCTGGTCGAAAGAGCCTGGCTTTCAGCCGAAGCGGTAGATGGGGCGGCCGTCGCGGTAGAGTTCCACCGGGCCGTCTTCGGACACCTTGACCACGCGGCCAAAGTGGGATGCGGCGGTTGCGGCAGTGGTACGTCCGCCACCGGTGACGAGATCACTGACCTGCGAGGTGTCAATGATCACCCCGGTGTCGAGAAGTTCGCCTCTGCGATTGATCACGGTCAACCCGTCGGAGGAAAGGATGCGAGTGAGCTCGCCTGTGCGCTTGAGGTTGCCGATTTTACTGCCGCGCACGTGACGTATCAGGGCGCGGCTCAGCGGATCCCGGCCACCGACGGAGCCCTTGCGCAGCGCATCAAGGTCGGTGTCGTCGTTGGCGATCAGCACCACCGTGCCGTGGCGTGCCTTGGAGAGGGCGTAAATCGACCACACCAGGTAGTCGATGGACCGTTTTTCGAGATGCCCGGCGAGAAAATCCCGGTAGATATCAGCATCGTAAATCCCCCAGTAGCCCTTGCGCCAGAGCAAAAGATGATCCTTGTCCAGAACGATCTCCACCTCGGAGACCTTGTTCACGAAGATGGCGAAGGCGCCTTCGCCGGCCCTGGAAAGCAAAGCCGCCGTCTCACGATTTGCCAGCTGTTCGATGACATCGCGGGCCCCCGCCGAACTGGTGCGGATCGTACCTTTGACGTTCATGCGGATATCGCAGACGAACAGGGCACGCTCACCGTCGACAAAGCGGTACGAAAGGGGATTGCGAAAAAAATCCCCGGTGATCCGCTGCCGGTCATCCCCCAGATCGAGCCAGTCATAGCGGGTTTTTTCCAGCGAAATCAGAAAATCATCGAGCTGGGTTCGATAAACGAGAAAGCCTGTGGTCGCAGGCACGCCTTCATAACGCTGATAGGAGAGGCTTTTGAGCAGCTGGATCAGGCTCTGGGTGGGCCAGAAGACGCCTTTGCGGTCGCCGCGGATGTAACGGGCCACGGCAATATCGGTCAGGGATGTCAACAGGGCGGTCCGAAAGTGGGCGGCATAACTTTTTGCCGAAAAACCTGCGTAGAGCCCTTCGAAGGCCGTTAGAAGCTCGTGAATGAAATTCACTTCGGTGGGGGTAAACGAGAGTTCCTTGCGGCTGGCGCGGAACAGGTAGGCAACATTTTCGAACTCCAGCCGAACAACGATTTCCCGACGATCTTTCGCCTCGGGCACCGTTTCGCCGTCCTGAATTTCGGTCAGGGACACTTTCGCCCCGCCGAGAAAGGCGCGCACGCTATTTTCGATGGCACTGAACGCTGACTTCGGCATGCCCTCTAGAGTGCCCTATTGACACCAGAGGTTCAAGAAATAAAGGCGGTTACCTAGCCCAAAAACCGTTTTTTTTGAAGGCAACGGTCAAGTCTCCCCCGGCGTAAAACCGGATTCTCATCAAGCGCCGCGCAGGTAGCTGTTGAACGGCCTGGCGCAGAAACATCCGGCCCCAACAACAAATGGCGAAGCCCTGGGCTTCGCCATTTTCTATCCCACAAAGAAGCCCATTGCTCCTGCTCAGGGCTTGCGCTTTTTCGGCGGACCGAAGAGGTCGAGTTGGTCATAGCGGTGCTCATCGACCTTGAAAGGCCGGCGCAGAAACCGCGGGCAGTCCAGCAGCAGAACATCGGAAAGCTGCCGGCAGCTGCGCACGCACTTTTTGCAAAGCGAATTATATTCGGTTTTTTTATCAACCTTTGGCAACGCTTCAGTATCCAGATTGTTGTGGGTCAGGCGGCTGAGGATCTCAGCAAACGATGGGCCCGAACCCAGGGAAAAGGGCTGATTTCGCCCTTAACGCCCCCGGCATAGAGAAAGGCGTTACATCAGAAACCGCTCGACCTCATTGACCGGCAAAGGCATGGCGGCAAGATAACCCTGCACCTCGTCGCAACCCTGCTCCCTCAGAAAGGTTCTCTGCTCCTCGGTTTCGACCCCCTCGGCTATCACCTTCAGGTTCAGGGTGTGGGCCATGGCGATGATCGCCCTGATGATTGCCGCGTCCTCGACATTGGCAAAGATCCCCTTGACGAAGGTGTAGTCGATTTTCAGGCAGTCAACGGGAAGCCTCTTCAAGTAACTTAAAGAGGAATATCCCGTACCAAAGTCATCCAGTGAAATCCGGATCCCCATCGCCTTTAACCGCGCCAGCATATCTATGCCCTTCTGGGTGTCCTGCATGAGCACGGTTTCGGTGATCTCCAGCTCCAGCCACTTGGGGTCGAGCCCGGTCTCGGCCAGCACGCGGCTTATCATTTGCACCAGGTTCTTGTCTTGAAACTGCTGGGTCGAGAGGTTGACCGCCACCCGGAAGGGGGGAAAACCCCTGGCCTGCCATTCGACGTTCTGGGCACAGGCCTGAAGCAGCATGTTTTCACCGAGTGGAACGATCAACCCGGTCTCTTCGGCCAGCGGAATAAAATGCGCAGGGCGAACCAGCCCCCGTCCCGGGTGCTGCCAGCGCGCCAGGGCTTCCATGCCGGTTAACAGGCCGCTCTGACTGTTGAACTTGGGCTGGTAATGCAAAAAGAACTCGTCACGCCGCAACGCCTGGCGAAGACTCGTCTTTAAAGCCAACCGCTCCTGAACCCGAACGTTCATATGTTCGGAAAAGAACTTCACCGAGCCCTTACCCTTTAACTTGGCGTAATGCATGGCCGTTTCGGCTTTTTTGACCAACCCCGCAGCTTTTGCGCCGTCAAGGATGTTCAGAGAAATACCGGCGCTGCCGCTGACGTAAAGCTCCCGCCCCTCCACCAGAAACGGTCGATCAAACAGCAGCAAAAGCTTCTGTGCCATGCCGGCGGCCTGCTCTGTCTGTTCCAGGCTCCGCAGAATGACCCCGAATTCATCGCTGCCCAGCCGAGCCACCAGCTCGTTGCCCCCCACAAATCCCTGGAGACGCAGAGCGACTTCTTTCAGGACCTGATCCCCCGCCTTATAACCCAGGGTATCGTTGACCTCCTTGAAATCATCCAGGTCGAAAAACAGCACGGCAACAAGGCCTGCATTGCCCCCAGCCTCGGCCAGGGCCTGCTGTAGGCGGGCTTGAAACTGGTGGCGGTTGGGAAAATCGGTCAGTGGGTCGAAATCGGCGAGATACTGAAGCCGCTGCTGGGTCTCCTTGAGTTGAGAGATATCGGCAGCGATGGCCACGAAGTGGGTGATTTCCCCCTCCACATCCCGCGCCGCATTGATGGTGACCAGAGCGGGAAAGGTCTCGCCATTGCTGCGCCGGCCCAGAACTTCGCCCTGCCATTGACCGGTCTGCAACAGGCCGACCGTCAGGTTGCGGGCGAAGGCCCCTTGGGGCAATCCGGATTTGAGGTCCCCCATGTTCTTTCCGAGCATCCCTGCCCTGCCATAGCCGGTAATCCGGCAAAAGGCCGAATTGGCGTCAAGGATATTGCCATCGCGGTCGGTGATCAGAATCATCTCCCCGCTGTTGTCAAAGACCTTGGCCGAGAGGCGTAATTTTTCTTCGACGGACTTACGGGCGCTGATATCCTGAATGGTCCCGCTGAGTTTCGGCGAGTTTAACCCAGCCAGCAAAGAGACTTCGGCCTGCACATGAACAAAGCGCTGCGAACCGTCGGCGAGCCTGATGCGATATTCGAGACTCTGTAAGGGCTTGCCTTCGAGGGCAGCCTTGACGGCAAAACGAACCTCTGCCAGGTCTTCGGGATGAACCGGGTCCAGAAAAAGTTCCAGGGGCCCTGGCGGTGTTTCAGGCGGTAGGCCGAGAACGCGCAACGCCTCGTCCGAACAGACCAGCATATCGAGAGCGGGGTCCCATTCCCAGTGCCCCAACCCGGCGATACGCTGGGCCTCGGCCAAGCGGGTTTCATTTCGCCGCAGTTCTTCAAACAGGCGACTGGAACGCAACACGTAGCGCACGTGGTGACGCAGGTGGGTCCAGTTAATCGGTTTGGTGATAAAATCCGTTGCCCCTGCGGCATAGGCCCTGCTGATGATTTTTGTATCGTCTGAAGCGGTCACCATCAGCACCGGTAGGTTTCTGCTTTCAGCACGTTCACGCAACCTGCTGCAGGTGGTGATACCGTCCATATTGGGCATGTAGACATCGAGCAGCACCAGATCCGGCAGGCTCTGCCGGACTATCTCCAATGCCTGCATGCCGTCCTGCGCCTCTATGACCTCGTAGCCGCCCTGCTCCAGGGCGTCGCGCAGGACTTGGCGGGCGAATTTTTCATCGTCCACCACCAAAACCCGGGGCTTCTTTGTCATCGAACCAGTTACTGTCATGGCACCATTCGCGTAAGACCTGTAGCTGTGAGTACTGACCAGGGATTAGCGCAAGTCATTGACCTGCCTGAGCATTCAAAAATACTTCGACGAACCGTTGATTGCGCTCCGGATTTTTTTCGGCACGGATTCAGACCAAGCACTTACCCCCTTTACCCGCCCGCAACGCGCCGGTCCAGGGAAAAGGCTTCGTGGCAAATTTCAGGCACTTTGATCGAGCCCTCTGCCTTCAGGGCCGGCGCCTTCAAGAACCATCCCGTCAATAACTTGCTTCAGGCGAATAATGCCCTCGGCCTCGGGTTCAATCTGAACTTCGATGCGTCGCGAAGGCTTAGTATGATTGTACAGCGGATCATAGTAAAGCACCATGAGATCGCGCACCAATTGTCCCCATTGCCCCGTCTTGAGCAATTCGAGCAGGCGATCGACCGACTCGCGTCCCAGACGCCTTTTGAGGGCCTGAATCGGCGCGATAAAGGACTCTTTGAGTTCTTCAAGGGCAGGGTAGTCTTCTAAAATCACCTGAACCCGGTAATCGAGTGAGGCTTCGATCCAGATCGAGGTTTCCAACTGCAGGTCCGCAAAAACCTTTGGCGGGATGACGAGCTTGCCGATATTCTTGCTCTCACCTTCAGCCAGGGCATAGCCACCAGGCGGTATGGAACTCAGGGCGTCCCAGAGAACGGCTTCAAAGGCCTTCTGGGTCGGCTGAGGGGGCAACCCCAGCGAACCGAAGGCGCTGCCGCGGTGGTGAGCCAGACCTTCAAGATCGAGCACCGGATACCCCTCAAGCTGCAGCCTCTTGAGCAAACGGGTTTTGCCCACCCCGGTCAGTCCGCGAAACACCAGCAACCGCCCCCACTGCCCCTGCTCGAAAAATTGCCGGACATGGGCCCGAAAGGCCTTATGCCCCCCTACCAGCTGCCGGGTGGCGATCCCGGCCAGTTCGAGCAGACTGGTCAGGGCCTTGCTGCGCATCCCACCGCGCCAGCAAAAAACAATAACCTCCCGCCCCCGCCCGCCCCGGGCGGCCTCGACTTCGGCAATCAATCGCGGGATCTTGGGCGAAACAAGTTCAATCGCCAGGGTTCGGGCAATTTCACGACCTTGCTGTTTATAGAAAGTTCCGACCCGGGCACGTTCTTCATTGTTGAAGATGGGCACGTTAATCGCCCCCGGTATGGTCGCTTCGGCATACTCAGCAGGTGATCGGGCATCGACAAAGAGCGCCCCTGCATCGCGCAGGGCCAGGGCTTTTTTCAAATCCACTGTAATTGGCGGCATAAGATTTTCTGACCGAAAAGGGTAAAAAGACAGTTCGTGTTCTACCAGAAAAGTGACGGTTCCACAAGGGGTTCGCCCTAACTGCAAAAAACATGTGGTATTTTTTCCAGAATAATTCTTGACAGGGGCAAGGCGTTTTTGTATTCTCCACTTCCCTGACGCGGGGTGGAGCAGTCTGGTAGCTCGTCGGGCTCATAACCCGAAGGTCGGAGGTTCGAATCCTTCCCCCGCAACCAAAAACATCAAAAAGGACTCGTCAACCGACGAGTCCTTTTTTTTCATCCTGGTCTTGCAGAAAATCAGTTGTTTAAGCTATGATTGGCTCTTGTGCGTTGACAACAAGGAGCTTGTGCATGAACAAAACGGTTAAGCTGTTTCGATATCTGCTGATGCTAACCTTCCTGCTACCCCACCTGGCCCAGGCCAGCGACCTGCTCGGATCGACATCCACCGGGGTCATGGGGCAGGAGCCCCACACCGGACTAAGCCTTGACTCCTCGGGAGATCTGACCTCCCTATGTTTTTCTTCGAAAAACGGGGTCACTTCTTACCTCGGAGCCGGCGTCGCTCTGGAGACTGACGAGGAAACCACCTACAGCCTCGGCACCACCTTCGAAGAAAATAGCGATCTGCCATATCGGCTCGGCGCCGGAATCGACTGCAGCTTGAGCGAACACACCAGCCTCGATGTCGATTACCGCTTTAATACTGGAGAACTTTCCAACCTTGGCGATGTCTTCGACCTCGGTGACACCGACCGCCGTGACAACCATCAAGTCTCGGTCGGCCTGCGGGTCGCTTTTTAACTCTAAGCACCTCGCCAACACCTGCCCCCAAATAAAGGCGGAGATTTTCACCCCGCCCTGCTCATCTGCCCCCCTTCTCTAATCACCACTAAACAGCGACAATTGCCCCCCGCCCTCAGGGCCGGCAAGGGGAAGTTTGAAACAGACCCTGGTGCCTTTGCCCGGTTTGCTCTCAATCTCCAGGCTGCCGTCATGGGCTTCAACCAGGTATCTGGCCAGCCCCAGGCCCATGCCGATTCCACTCGGCGCGGTATCTGAACGGTCGGCACGATAAAAGATTTCGAACACTCTGGCCACCTGGTCCGAGTTCATTCCACGCCCCTGGTCGGTCACCGTTAACTGCAACTCTTCCCCGACACGACCTGCGTTAATTTCAATTGGGGCACCAGCAAAAGAATACTTGGTCGCATTACTGAGCAGGTTGTCGATCACCTGCTCCATTCTGCGCCGATCGGCCAGAAGCAGCAATGGACCATCGGACACCACCAGCCGCACGGGGTTCGATGCCCCTGGCCTTTGGCAAGAACGTACCGAGCACCTAAGCACCTCGGCCAAATCGATACGCTCCAGCGTCAACTCAAGCCTCTGGCCGGCCTCGATACGACTGGTATCGAGCAGATCGTCCACGAGCCTCGACAACACCTCGGCCTTTTCCTGGATGATGCCCAGGCCCTCCTTCTGAACAGATTCAGGCAATTGCTGCTCGCTGAGCAACTCGGCATAACCGAGGATCGCCGTCAACGGGGTCAGTAACTCGTGAGCCGCGGTGGAGACAAAATTGTTTTTCATCCGGTCGATTTCGAGCTTGCTGGTGATATCTTCGAAAACCAGCACCACCCTGCTGGTTTTCCCTCCCGGCGGGCCGACCCTGGTCCCGAAAACTTCGAAATCCCGTTGGGCAAAACTCCATTCAGCCTGGTGTTCGGCTGCCTCCTGGGCCATCAGGGTTTGAAAAATGCAGCCAGTTGCCCTTGCCTCGAGACTGCACAGCCAATCGTCCCGACTCTGGTCGATTTCCACCCTTTGCCCATCGGCGCAAAACATCTGCCTGAGCTTTGCATTGTGATAAATAGTCCGCCCCTGGCTGTCGAGAATAAGGATCCCGCTTCCGGCAGAATTAAGAATGGCCTCGACCTCACCGGGACCAAGGGCCTGGCCGCCGCACGAGGGGGAAGGCACCTTTTTCGATGAACCATGAAAAGCCTGGCGAAGCTTTTCAAGTTGCTGGCTCAGAGAACCAGTCTCAACGGGAACCCTCTCGCGAATCCGGGGAGGGCTCAGCTTCCGGTCTCCCGGAAAAAACGATTCATCAAAAACGACTTTTTTATTCATGATCCACAACCTGAAAATTGAAGTTCCTCTGGCTTTGGTCCCTGAGGAGCAGGAGAGCTCCTCATGCTGGTAGAAGTTGCATCCTGCGTGCCTAAAATTAAGAATTTCATAAATACCTGCCGCCTGATCAATAACACTCAGTCCCGAGCATTTGGGCCAGTCATCCTGGTTTATTTTTTGTAATAATTCAAAAACCTTAAGCCACTCCCACAATCCTTTCGGCAAGTTTCGATTCAGCAACCTGATGTAAAAAAACAAGGCCCCCTTTAATTCAGCCACCCAGCAACCTGCGTTATCCCGCCATCGGCCGGGCAAATGCCTGGCAATCGCTCCCTTGACCTTTTTCTCACAAAAAAACCCGGACCATTCTGGTCCGGGTGGAATGTGCGGCTTCAAACCATTGACATTGGAGTGCGCCAAAGGTCAATGCGTTGACTGGTCAGGGTTTCAGACAAAAGCCATCGATCAGCTCTACGAGTTCAGGGATCTGGGGCTTGGTCACATAACCGTCTGCGCCCACCGCATCGCACTTGAGAATCATCTGTTCGTTAATCAGGGATGAGAACATGAGCACGGTCAGTTTCTTGAGCCCGAGTTCTTCCTTGATCTTGCGGCACAGGGTCAGGCCATCCATTTTTGGCATTTCGATATCGCTGATCACCAGATTCAGATGATCCCTTAGTTCTGCTCCGGATGCCGTCACCTTTTGCTGCAAGGCAGTAATCGCCTCATAACAGTCCTGCCCGTCGACAAAGGTGGTCAGTTGGCTGTAACCGGCATTTGTGAGAACCTTCAGAATGCCGGCACGAATGATGGCCGAATCCTCGGCGAGCATCAGTCTGACCTTTCCGCGGCGCTCTGAAAGTGGCAGTTCCTGATCATGCTCCGGCGTGGAACTTTCAATGGGGGTATCGTAAACCATATCCATTTCCGGATCGATTTCGGCAATAATGTGCTCGAGGTCGATGATGAGAATCTCACGCTTGTCGACATTAATGCTGCCGGTAAACCGGGGACGATACTGTTCGATGAAACTCGACAGGGGCTGAACATTCTGCCAGGAGACCCGGTGAATCTGGTTGACCCCATCGACCAGAAAGCCGTTGACCCTGTCGTTAAACTCGCACACCAGGACAATGCGCCTGCGTTCTTCATCCGCCTCGGCTTCCGGAATGCGCCTGAGGTGCACATTGAGATCGATCAGGGGAATGGTGCGGCCCCGCACCAGAAATGTGCCGATGACCGAAGGCAGACTGTCCGGCAGAACCGTGACTTTGGACTGGTTAAAGGGGATGATCTCCCGCAGCTTGTGAACGTTGATACCGAAGGACTG
>CALZIZ010000023.1 GCA_945787465.1 uncultured Desulfuromonadales bacterium | reverse complement strand
TTTTCGACAAATAGCGGTGCTATTCGCTCTCAAACCTGCGAAAATCTGTCCTCAATCAGTCGATTTCTCGCTACGGTCCCTATTCTCGGACAGCCTCCTAGGCAGGTCAATGACTTGCGCTATTGCCCGGTCCGATCTCACGGATTCAGGAAATAATTTGACGGGGCTGAATTATGCCCGGCCCCGAAAAAGAATGTCAAAGCAAAAGGGCCGACGAAACGTCGACCCTTTTGCATAAAAATGGCACAACCTCTCAGGACTCAAGCATGGCTTTGCCCACCTCGTTGCCAAATTCCAGGCAGGTCTGAATATCATCTTCGGTGGGCTTGAAGCGGTAGGCCAGCCCGGGAGCAACCAAGGTGAACTTGAGCCCCCGCAAGCGCTCCTCGATCAGCTTGACCGCTTCGCCGCTCCAGCCGAAGGAGCCGAAAACTGCGGCCACCTTGCCCTTGGGGGTGATTGTGGAGAGCAACGAGAGGGCCTGCCACACCGGCGGCGGAGCATCGCGATTGATGGTCGGGCTGCCGACCACCAGGGCATCGGCCCGCTCCAGTTCATCACGGATCGTCTCGGGCTCGGTATCGACAATGCTGAATTCGGCAACCTCCACCCCCTGGGCCTCCAGGCCTTTGCGCACCGAGGCGGCCATGGTCCGGGTGTTGCCATGGGGCGAAAGGGTCAGCACCAGGGCCCGTTTGCCGGCGCAGGCCGGTGGCGCCATTGCCAGTTCGCCGTAGCGGGCGATGGCTGCCTTGGGATCGCGGCGCCGCACCGGGCCATGCGAAGGAGCGATCAGTTCGATGGGCAGGTTTTCCACCTTGGCCACCGCTTCGCGGATCTTGTCCTTGAACGGACGCATGATGGCATCGAAATAATGGTCGAATTCCTGGCTGAAATCCTCGAGCTCGTCGTCAAACAGACCGTCGCTGCAGAAATGGGCCCCGAAAGCGTCACAGGAGAAAAGAATTTGATCCTCGACCAGGTAGGTGAACATGGTATCGGGCCAATGCAGATAGGGCGCCAGAATAAACCGCAGGGTCTTGCCTCCCAGGTCGATTTCATCACCTTCGGCCACCACCTGGGTGTTCATCGGCTGCTCGAAGAGTTGCTTGAGAAAGTTCTCACCGGGGCGGGTGCAGTAGACAACAATGTTGGGGTTGAGTTCAAGGAGCCTCCCCAGAGCCCCGCTATGATCCGGCTCGGTATGATTGACCACCACCAGGTCGATCTCTTCAAGCGGAACCTGGGAGCGCACCCGGTCGAGAAAATCTTCGGTAAAGGGACCTTTGACCGTGTCGATCAGGGCGGTTTTTTCCGTACCCCGCACCAGATAAGAGTTATAGGTGGTTCCACGCCGGGTGGGAAACAGTTCGTCGAAAACTTTCAGGTCCGGGTGCCGGGCACCAAGCCACTGCACACCTGAAGCGATCTCAATAATATTTGCCATGGTCTCCTCGTTCGATAAATCTCAAAAGGTCAAAAATAGTGGCGCCCGGTCAGCAGCAAACCGGGAAAAGGCCCGAATTTCAGATCAGATTCACTCCGTGGATAAAAGATACCCCATTCCCGCCCCCGCTGGCAAGAGGCCCTTGGAGGCGTGCAGGGCACCGTGGTATAGTGCGCGAGGGCAGCATGCCGGGGATGCAAAAACCCACCATAAGCGGGTGAAGAACAACATGAACAAAACAGGGATCGACCAGCCGCGGGTTTCGCGGCGCACATTCGTCCTGGGCGCCGGCCTGGCCGCGGCCGGGCTGATCGCGGGCAAGGCCCTGTGGGAGCCCTATGCCGTCGAGGTCCGCGAACTGCCTGTTGCGCTGGAGAAAATCGCCCCGGGCCGCGAGTTGCGCCTGGTGCACATCTCCGATCTGCACATCCGCACCTTCCAGGGTTACTTTGCCAAGGTGGCCGCTCTGGTCGGCGGGCTCAAGCCGGACATCATCCTGCTGACCGGGGATTACCTCGAGCAGCAGCGCAATATCTGGGCGGTCCGCAAGTTTCTCGGCCTGTTGGAAGCGCCCCGCGGCGTCTTTGCTGTGCAGGGCAACTGGGAATACTGGTCGCGCCTGGAGGGCGAGAACCTGCGCCGCCACTTCGCCCAGGTCGGAACCAGGCTGCTCATCAATGAACGTTTCGACCTGGGGGATGAAAAACACCTGCCCCTGTCGATACTGGGGCTCGATTACCCCTCGGGCTCAGACGATCTGCAAAAACTTCAGCAGACCGCCGACCCGTCTCGGCTCAACCTGCTGCTCTCCCATGTCCCGGCCTTTGACCACCAGCAACTCGACGGCCGCATCGACCTGATTCTCAGCGGCCACACCCACGGCGGCCAGATTCGTATCCCCTGGGTTCCCCCCTTCTACCTGCCCCGCTTCTCCGGACGCTTTGTCCAAGGACTCTACCAGGTCGGCCCTGCCAGAACCCCCCTTTACGTCACCCGCGGCATCGGCACCAGCCTGTTGCCGGTGCGCTTTTTATGCCGCCCGGAGATCACGCTTATTAAACTTCAGGGGCTAAAGGCTTGAAATGCGTAATGTGTAATATGTGACGTGTGACGTGCAAGGAGCAAAAACAAGAAAATCTACTCATCACTCATCACTCATCACTCATCACTCATTACGTCTTTAGCCTTTTACCTGCCTTTAATACCCTAGATATTTGATCAACCCGCCCATCTCCTGCATGAGTCTGGCAAAGCCCTCTTCATTGAGACTCTGGGCGCCGTCGCACAGGGCCTTGTCGGGGTCGGGGTGGACCTCGATCATCAGGCCGTTGGCGCCGGCGACCAGGGCCGCCTTGGCCATGACCGGCACCAGCGGCCGCTTGCCGGTGGCGTGGCTGGGGTCGACGATGATCGGCAGGTGACTGAACTGCTGGATCAGCGGAACCACCGAAAGGTCGAGGGTGTTGCGGGTGGCCCGCTCGAAGGTGCGAATGCCGCGCTCGCAGAGGATGACCCTGCGGTTGCCTTCGGCGACGATATATTCGGCGGCGGCCAGAAACTCTTCGATTGTGGCGCTCATGCCCCGTTTGAGCAGCACCGGGTGGTCGAGCTTGCCGACCTCTTTGAGCAAATCGAAGTTCTGCATGTTGCGGGCACCGATCTGCAGGATGTCGGCGTAGCGGCAGACCGGCTCGAGCTGCTCGATGCGCATCACCTCGGTAACCACCGGCATGTCGACCGCATCGCCGGCCTGGCGCAGGTATTTCAGCCCCTCGACGCCAAGCCCCTGGAAGGAATGGGGACCGGTGCGAGGCTTGAAAGCACCGCCGCGCAGGATGTGCGCCCCTGCGGCCTTGACCAGGCGGGCCGAGGCGAGCATCTGCGCTTCGCTCTCAATGGAACAGGGCCCGGCCATGATGACCGGGGGGTACCCCTCGCCGATGGCAATACCACGGACCTCGACCACCGTCGCTTCGGGATGAAAATCCCGGGAGACCAGCTTGTAGGGCTTGCTGACGTGTATCACCTCGCGCACCCCCGGTAGTTCACGAATAGCCGTATCATCCACATAGCCCTGATTGCCCAGCACCCCGATGGCGGTGCGCAGGCTTCCCGGAATGGGCTCGGCCCGAAACCCCAGGGCCTCCACGGCCGCTTCGACCGCATCGACCTGCTCGGGGGTGGCATTGTGTTCCATGACAATAAGCATGACAAATCTCCTTGGGGCGCAGGAAAAAAAACTGAAAAGCTCAAGGGGCTTGGGGGCGCCGGCCCCGGGTGGAGAAATATTCGGCGAGCCGCTCGAGGGCGGTGCGGATATTATCCAGGGAATTGGCGTAAGAGAAACGCAGATAACCTTCAGCACCCTCGCCGAAATCGATCCCGGGAGTCAGGGCCACCCCGGTCGCTTCGAGAATCTCCAGTGACAGGGCCTTGGAATCGCCGCTGAGATGGCGGGCATCGGCGAGGACGTAAAAAGCCCCTTCGGGGGTATGGCTCACCCCGAGGCCCAACTCTCGCAGCCCCTTGACCAGAAAGAGTCGACGCTCGTCGTAGGCCAGGCGCATGCGTTCCACGTCGGGCTGGCAGTGACGCAGGGCGGCAATACCGGCGCGCTGCACGAAATGGTTGGCGCAGATCAGAAAGTTCTGGTGCAGGCTCTGCAGGGTGCGCATGCATTCTTTGGGCGAAATGAGGTATCCCAGGCGCCATCCGGTCATGGCATAGGCCTTGGAAAAGCCGCCGAGGACAAAGGCCTGGTCGGTAAATTCGAGGGCGCTGCGTTCCTCGCCGACATAGGTCAGACCATGGTAAATCTCGTCGGAAACCAGCGGAACCGGAAGCTTGGCCAACTCCTGCAGCCATGCCGCAGGCATAATCGATCCGGCCGGGTTGGAGGGGGAGTTGATCAGCACCCCGCGGGTCTTCGAGGTCAACAGCTCTTGCACTTCCGCGGGACGGGGCTGAAAGCCGTCCTCTTCGCGGGTTTGCAAAAAGACCGGGCGGCCGCCGGCGAACCGGATAAAGTTGGCATAGCAGGCGTAGCCCGGGTCGGTCAGGATGATTTCGTCCCCCGCTTCGAGCAAAGCGGCAAACAGCAGCAGCATCAAGGGGCTGGTCCCCGAGGAGACGAGCACCTGTTCCGGGGACACGGACACGCCGTAGCGACGCCGGTAGTGGGCGGCAATCTCCTCCCTCAACTCGGGCAGGCCCAGGGAGTGGGTGTAGGATGTGGCCCCTGCCTCGATGGCCTCGACTGCGGCGCGCACCGCCGGCTGCGGGGTGGGAAAGTCAGGTTCCCCCAGGCACAGGTAAATAATTTGCCGCCCCTGGGCCTCAAGAACTTTTGCCCGCTCCATGAGTTCCATGGCCCAGAAGGGCGTCACCTCTTCAGAGCGCCGGGATAGGGTTATTGTCACCGATGGTCTCCTCTGGGAAGCTTTTTGAGAAACCGGCAGAAAAAGGCCGATTCATGGTTACGGATAAAAACTAGACTAGCCGCCCCACCAGCAGATTTCAACCCTTTTCACTGCAATCGGGCATTGCCAAACGGCAATTTTTCAGTATTATCTTTAATCTATGTCATCGGGGCCCTCCCGGTAGCCTCGAGGCCGTTGTCAAATCGCCCGCGGTCAGTTCAAATGAAGAATATCAAAAAGGAGTACCTATCACCATGCATACCTCGCCAATCGCCGGACTTATCGCCTTGGTCCTGTTTGCCTTGGCCCTCTGCGGAACGGCCTTCGCTTCGGACAACGAAGCTAAGGCCCGGCAACTGATTAATTCCCTTGGCTGCAAAGGCTGCCACCAACTCGACGGCGCAGGCGGAACCCTGGGGCCAGGCCTGGACAAGGTCGGCGAACGTCTTTCCGCGGACGAAATCCGCGCCCAAATGCAGGACCCCAAGACCAAGAACCCTGCTTCGTTCATGCCCTCCTTTGCCCATCTGCCGGAGCAGGACATGAAGCTGCTCGTCGAGTACCTGGCCGGGCTCAAGTAATTCGGCGGGATCAAGCCCGGGCAACGGCGGAGAAAAAGGGCTCATCCCTGCGTTATTGCGAACATTCCCCACTTCGGGCCCGTTGCAATATACTGCGACCTGTGCTAATTTTGCCGCCCGGCACATCTGCCGAATCTGCCTGAAAGGGAATGTACTGTCCATGACCCAGAGGATGATTGAAATCACCTCCCCGAATTTTCTTCCGGAAACCGAGCTTCCTGAAACCATCAACTCCCCCGCGCTATTTGGCAACAGCAATCCGCTGGCACTCGAAATCGGCTGCGGTATCGGGGATTTCATGGTTCAACTGGCCCGCCAGAACCCTGGCACCAATTTTCTGGCCATCGATATTTACAACAAAGGCTGCCACAAAACCTGCCAGCGGATCGACCAGGCCGGCCTGGACAATGTCCGTGTGCTGCGTATGGAAGCCCGCTATCTGCTGGTAAAGCACTTCGAGAAACAAAGCCTTGCAGCGGTCTACATCAACTGCCCCGACCCCTGGCCGAAAAAACGTCATCGCCGGCGGCGTCTGGTGGGCCAGGAGTTTCTCGAACTGGTGCGCTACTTCCTGGTGCCGGGCGGCGACCTGTATTTCAGCACCGACTTTGTTGATTACGCAGAGCAGGTGGCCGAAGCGCTGCCTTGCGTGGCAGGATTCCACAACTGCCTCGAGGCCCCCCTGGTCCATGATCTGCCGGGGTATCCGCTGTCCAAATACATGCACCGTTTTTTGCAGCTCGGCCAGCCCATCCATTTCATTCACTATCGGCGCCAAACCGATTTCACCTGCCCCGAACTGCCCCCCGAGGTCACCCGGGGCTTTCGAGTACGCTGGAGCCAGGCCGAAAATGAATGAGTTTCTCACCTGCCACACCACGGGGACCGGGGGCAGTATCAAGGAGACCCCGGAGGATTTCCGTGTTGACGAAATCCCCCTCTATACTCCCTGTGGCGAAGGCGAACATCTCTACCTCGAGGTGGAAAAGCGCGGCCTGACAACCTTTGACCTGATGTCCCGCCTGGCCAAGGCGCTGGGCGTGAAGGAGCGGGAGATGGGCTATGCGGGGCTCAAGGATGCCCGCGCCACCACCCGACAGTTTGTTTCGGTCTCCGGGGTGCGTCCCGAACAGGCCCTCGCCCTTGAACTCGAAGGGGTGCGCATTCTTTCGGCCCGCTACCACCGCAACAAGCTGCGTACCGGCCACCTGGCCGGCAACCGTTTCCAGATTCGGATACGCGGGGTCATTGACGGCGCCCTCGAGGCCGCCTTGGATGCACTGCATATCCTGCAGATGACCGGGGTTCCCAACCGTTTCGGCAGCCAGCGCTACGGGGTCATGGGCAATTCTCACATCATCGGCCACGCCCTGCTGCGCGGCGACTACCCCGAGGCGGCCCGGCAGATCATCGGCATCCCCGAACGCATCAACAACGAGCGCTGGCGCCAGGCGGCTCAGCAGTTTGCCGCAGGCGATCTCGACGGAGCACTGCAGGCGCTGCCCGGCCGATTCCGCGACGAGCGTCGGCTGATTATGGCCCTTAAGGAGGGCCGCTCGGCCGAGCAGGCGGTTCTGGTGATGCCTCGCAAGTTGCAGCGGCTCTACCTGTCGGCCTACCAGTCGCACCTGTTCGACCGGGTTGTTGACATGCGTCTTGCTTCCCTGGATCAGTTGTGGCCTGGTGATCTGGCCTATAAACACGCCAACGGCGCCTGCTTTGTCGTCCAGGACCCGCAGGCCGAACAACCCCGTGCCGACCAGTTCGAGATCAGCCCCACCGGCCCGATGTTCGGTCACAAGATGATGGTCGCCCAGGGCCAGGCCGGGCTGCTCGAGCAGGGCCTGCTCGACAAGGAGGGCCTGGTTCTGGAAAACTTCCGCCTCGGCAAAGGCCTGGCGATGGAGGGGGAGCGCCGCGCGCTTCGCGTTCCCCTGGGGGCGCCCGAAGCAGAGCAGGACGGTGATGACCTGCTGCTGAGCTTCGGCCTGCCCCGGGGCAGTTATGCGACCAGCGTACTGCACGAAATCATGAAAAACTGATTTTGGAGAGCCCGTGCACCGCAAAGGAGAGCCCCATGACCCAAGCCCCTCCCCCCCCCGGCAACAACGATCAGGACTTGGGGGTCAACTTTTTCCAGCCCCGTTCGGCATATTTGCGAAAAAAGGTCGGGTACACCTGGATCCTGCTCCTCAGCTGGGCCTTCTTTACCTTCGGCTTCCAGTTTCTGTTGATCCTGCTCCAGGAGGACCCAAGCGGCCAAAGCGCACTGACGCGGTTCAGTCTCTTCGGGTTTCCCCTGCACTACTGGTTTTCAGGCCAGTTTCTGATCATCTGGTTTATCATCCTGTGCTGGCTCTACAACCTGTTCGTCGACCGCCTCACCAAGCTCTATCGCAAACGTAAATAGGGAGAGCCCATGTCTGCCGATGGTTTCAAGCTGATTCCAACCCTGCTGCTCTTCGCCACACTGGGCCTGTTTCTGCTGGTCGGTCTGGCCAGCCGCATCAGTAAAAGCCAATACTACCTGGTCTCAGGGCCCTCCTTCGGACGCATCAGCATAGGCGCGGCAATCGCATCCAACTGGATGAGCGCGGCCTCGTTTCTGGGCATAGCTGCCATCTTTTATCTGCAGGGATACTTTGCCTTTGCCTATGTCATCGGCTGGACCGGCGGCTATGTCCTGCTGCTGATCCTCATGGCCAGCCAGATCCGTCGTTTCGGCAAGTATTCGGCGCCCGATTTCGTTAACGCCCGCTACGATTCGCCTGTGGCCGCAGGGCTGTCTGCGGTGATCACCATCATCATCTCACTAATCTATTGTGTCGCCCAGTACAAGGGTATCGGCATGATTTTCGGCTGGATGTTCGGCCTTGACTACACTCAGGCTCTGGCGCTGGGCATCGCCGTTGTGCTTTCCTACATGGTGCTTTCGGGCGCCCTCGGCGCCTTGCGTAACCAGCAGTTGCACTACGCTTTTGTCATCGTCGCTTTTCTTCTGCCCCTGATGGTCATCGCAAAAAAACTCGGCTATTTCTGGCTCATCCCCCAGCTCGGCTACGGCGAGGCGCTGCAGAGCCTTGCCGGCCAGAGCGGCACCGCCCCCTGGGCCTTTGTCTCCCCCTACCAATGGATTGCCCTGTGCTTTACCCTGATGGTAGGCACCGCCGGGCTGCCCCACGTCCTCTCCCGTTTCTATACCGTGCCCAATGTTCGTGACGCCCGCTGGGCCGTGGTCTGGGGGATCTTTTTCATCGGCCTGCTTTACTGGAGCGCTCCGGCCTACGCCACCTTCGCCAAGGTCTGGCAGGTGCAACAGGCGCAGCTTAGCGACCCGGCTGCAGCACGAGCCCTGGCAGACATGGTGGTGATCCGGGCCGCCGAATGGGCCGGTATTCCCCTGTGGCTGCAGGGCCTGGTGGCTGTCGGCGCAATCATGGCGGCATTTTCCACCGTGGCCGGGCTGCTGATCACCGGCGCCGGGGCCTTCAGCTATGACATCTACTTTCGCCTGCTCAACCCCAGGGCCAGCGAAAGAAAACGCATGAAGGTCGCCAAAACGACCACCCTCGTGCTGGCCCTGCTGGTGGTCACCATCGCCATCAAGCCGCCGGGGCTGATCGCCGAAATCACCGCGGTCGCCTTCGCCCTGGCCGGCAACACCCTGTTTCCGGTCTTTCTGCTCGGCATCTGGTGGGACCGCACCAACAAACAGGGAGCCATCGCCGGCATGCTGACCGGGTTGGCCGTCACCTTCGCACCCCTGGCCCTTGGCGGCGTGCTTCCGCAACTGGCCCGCATTCTGCCGCCCACCGCTTCGGCGCTGATCGGCGCGCCCCTGGTAATCATGGTGATGATCGGCGTCTCACTGGCCACCCCGGCTCCACCTGCTCGCATTCGTAAATTTCTCGCCGAGGAGGTTCACAGCCCCTGAGTTTTAGCGGTTGGCGCCAAGGTCCTTATTGACAGTTCTCTGCCGGGTTGCTAAAAAGGTCCCCCTGTTGTAAAAAAACGTTCTATTATTGGAGCCCAACATCAACCATGAAGCTCATCCTGTCAGCAGGCAGTCTTTACACCCTGCCCCTTGCCAAGGTGTTCGAAATCGCCAAGGATACCGGTTTCGACGGCATGGAAGTCATCATCAACCACGACTTCAGCTTTCAGGGCAACCGCGAACGACTTCAGGAACTCCAGCAGATCCTGCCCATTTATTCGCTCCACGCACCCTTCTTCGATATCGACGGCTGGGGCAATAAAATCAGTCAGTTGCTTCGAACCGTCGAGCTGGCCGTTGACTGCAGTATCCCCCTGATCAATTTTCATCCTCCTTCATGGATCGCGCTGGAGGTCAAGTTCTGGCGCTGGTTCAACCGGGTGATGGATTATCAGCAGGAGGTCGGCCGCGACCAGGTCATCATCACCGTGGAGAACATGCCCTGCACCGGGGCCTTCAAATCCAACCCCTACCTTTTGGGCCACACCGGCAAACTGATTAATTTCCTCCACGACCACAACCTCTTTCTAACCTTCGACACCGCCCACATGGGCTCGTCCAAGGCCAACTTTCTCCATGACTTTCATCTTCTTTACGATTCGGGGCGAATGCGCAACATCCATTTTTCCGATTATGGATACGGACGCGAGCACCTGCTGCCCGGTCACGGGGTCCTGCCGCTGACCCGCTTCCTCAACCACCTTCGCGAAACCGACTACAACAAAACCATCACCTTGGAGCTTTCGCCCCGCGAATTCCCCGAAGACGAAACCGGCATCCGCGAAAGCATGACCGAGATTTTCGAGTACCTCTGCCAGGAAACCCGCCACCGCCTGCCCTCGGCTGCCGCAGAAGGGGCGCAAAGCGGGGCGGCAGTTGACGCCGGCCTTGCCTAGGGGAGCACAGACCTGTCGGACCTGTCGGACCTGTCGGACCTGTCGGACCTGTCGGACCTGTCGGACCTGTCGGACCTGTCGGACCTGTCGGACCTGTCTGGGCACCCACAAGGGGTGCCCCTACCTGGCATTAAAAAAGGCAGCCCTGGGGGGCTGCCTTTTTTAATACTGTGATCCGTAATGCCTCAACGCACGATATACACCGAGCAGCGGGCATGCATGGCCACTTTGGCCGAGACACTGCCGAGCAGAGCCCTGCGAACCCGACCGGCACCGGAGGAGCCGATCACAATGACGTCGGGTTCCTCCTGCTCGGCCACCCCCAGCAGCTCCTCGGCAGGTTCGCCGTAAACGACCTTGCTCTCCAATTGCACATTGGCCTCGGTGGCGGACTTTTCTACGACATAAAAAATGCGCTTGCGGTGCTCCTCCCAGTCCTCCCGCTCGGTCGCCGGCGGCTTGGGGAAAAAATCGGTAAAAGAAGCTGCCCTCATTCCCGGCAGCACCATGACCGCGAGGACCTTGCTTTTAAAGCGCGTACCCGAGGCCGCGGCCATGCGGACGGCCTCTTCTGCGGCCTTATCCGACTGCGGAGAGCCGTCGATGGCGACCAGAATTTTTTTGCTGAGGTTCAGCATGCAGCAACTCCTGGGAAAGGAAATTCCCGTCGAATCTAGCTTAAAGGCTTCCGGGTGTCAACCGGATTGCCCCCGGGCAGGGCGCGGGGTTTAGTTATGGTGTATTGACATTTTTAGAACAACATTTTATATTCTGAACATCTTTTGGAATCGATGTATTGAACTGCCCTTTGCGGGGAAGCTTAAGGATCAAAACAATCAACAGATTTCGCAAAATTTCCCATTCCACTTGACATGCGGTGTTAAATTAATAAAGATGTGGGTTGTTTTTCAGCAGGGCCCCTCCACTTAGAACGGAAGGTCACTGGCTAGGTCTTCGACGATTTAACGAAACGACGGTGTTTCCGGGATTTCTCATTGACTGTCCCGGACGGGGCCTCTCCCCGCAGCAGTCGAATAAGTTGACGCGTGAACCTACTGAAATTATCCGAAAGAGGGAAAATAGACATGGCAAAGAAAGACAAATCCGAATATATCATCCAGGCAGTTTCCCACGCCCTTGACCTCTTGGAGCAGTTTCACGACGAGGTCGACGAACTGGGCGTCACCGAACTCAGCAAGCGGCTCAAGCTTCATAAAAATAACGTATTTCGTCTTCTGGCGACCCTCGAGTCCCGCGGCTACATTGAGCAGAACAAGGCCACCGAGAACTATCGGCTGGGGCTCAAGTCACTCGAACTCGGCCAGACATTCATCAAACAGATGGGCCTGCTACGCCAGGCCAAGCCGATCCTCGAGCGGGTTGTAGGGGCCTGCAACGAAACCTCTTACGTGGCTATCTTCAAAGAAGGCTACGTCGTCTACCTGGACATGGTCGAAACCGATCTGACCGTCCGGGTCGTCTCCCGGGTGGGCTCGCGGCTTCCGGCCCACTGCACTGCAGCCGGGAAAATCCACCTCGCCTTCATGTCCGACGAAGAAGTCGACGCGATTCTTCCCAAGCGGGAGCTCAAGGGCTATACTCCCACAACCTTTACCGACCGGGAAGAACTCAAGGGGCAGCTTAAAGAGATCGCCGAAAAAGGCTTTGCCATCGATAACGAAGAGATGGACCCCGGGGTGCGCTGCGTCGCCGCGCCGATTCGCGACTACACCCGCCGTATCGTCGGTGCGGTGAGCATTTCCGGCCCCTCCATGCGCTTCCCCGACGAGCGCATCGAAGAGGACCTGATCCCCCTGGTCATCCAGGCCGGAGAAGATCTCTCTACCCGCCTCGGTTTCCACAAGTAGCCGCGCCGGCCGATGAAACAAAAAGCCCCCTGCTCGCAGGGGGCTTTTTTGTTTTCGGGCCCTCCTCCACCCTGCCCAGCCCTGGGACAAACCCGCTTCCCAGCCCGCCACGGCGATTGACAAGCCCCCTGTGGCTGTTAAAATAAAAACGTTTTTTCTTAACAATTCCAATAAAAAAGATAGTTTTTAAGCACTTTTTGGCGGCGTCTTATCCAACAGAGCCAGGCCCCGACAGCCTATGACCATAAGCATTGATGAAGACATCCAGAGGGCTCGCCGCGAAGGGGTTGCCGATGCCGGCAACCTGCCCTTCTTACTTAAACCCAAAGGGGCAGTGAAAGCTGCAGTGCTGCTGGTCCACGGCTTCACAGCGAGCCCCTGGGAGATGCGCCTGGCCGGTGAGGCCCTGGCCCGCAATGGGTACCTGGCCCTGGGCGTCAGGCTGCCAGGTCACGGCACGACGGCAGGCGATCTCGTGCAGCGCCCCTACGAAGAGTGGCTGAGCGAAGTGGAAAATGGCTACCGACTGCTGGCTGCAAACCAGCAGAGGGTTTACGGTGTCGGCATGAGTACCGGGGCGCTGCTGCTGCTGGCTCTCGCCCACTCCCACCAGATCCATGGCCTGGTGCTGCTCTCACCCTACTTGAGACTGCGCCACTGGCTGGCGCCGGCGGCAGGGCTGCTGAGGTATTTCAAGCGCTACCAGAAACGGCCCCTGCCCGCAGAGCTGGCCGCTCACTATTATGCCCAGCGCCCGGTGAACGGGGTGTATCAATTGTACCGGCTGATACGCAGGGTCAGCGGGCTGCTGCCCGAGATCACCGCCCCGACCTTTGTCATCAGCGCCCGTGGCGACCAGACGGTGTGCGTCGAGAGTGCCTACAGGCTCTACCGGCAGCTGGGCAGCAGTCGTAAAGAGCACCACATGCTCGGCCCCGAAGTCCACCACATCCTGACCACCTGGGAAAACCCCAGGCTGAAGGAGACTCTGGGGATGACTCTGGATTTCATCGAGGCCCTGGAGCGCCAGTAATCTGGCGAAACAGCTCACGTACCAGAGTTGCTGTCTCCTCGCAGGTCCCCGAATTATCGATCAGGTAATCCGCCCGGGCTGCTTTTTGCGCCTGGGGCATCTGTGAGGCGATTCGGGCCAGGGCATCGGGCTCATTGAGCCCTTCGCGGTCCCTGAGCCGCTGCAGCTGCAGGCGATCGTCAACGGTCACCACCAGAACCGCGTCCACTCGGCCCTCGGCCCCCGCCTCAAACAACAGGGGCGCCTCGTAAACCACCAGCGGAGCTCCCTGGCGGCGCAGTTCCCCCAGACGTTCTTCGGCCAAACGGGCGATGGCCGGGTGGGTAATGCGGTTAAGGTCGGCCCTGGCTTCAGGGTCACTAAAGATCACCCCGGCCAGGGCCTCTCTGTCCAACTCGCCGTCCGACCGCAGGATATCATCTCCAAACCGGGCAACCAGCTGCGCAAGGGTTTGGCTTCCCCGGCCAACGGCATCCCGGGCCAACTGGTCGGCGCTGACCACCACGGCACCCAACTCACCGAAGATGCGGGTAACAGTGCTCTTGCCTGAGGCGATACCGCCGGTAATTCCAAGGATCATGTCGAGAGTCTCTCCTGTTCTGGGATATTTCAGGTGGCCATTTTAGCAACAGTTGCACCGTTTTTGAAAAAAAACCGCACCCGGAAGCTATACTGATCTGTAATACAAAAAAAAGGAGCTCCTATGCGCCAGACGCTTCCGCAGATGGTTCTCGAGCGAGCCCGACAGTTTGGAGGCCGAAGGGTTTTTCGCCGAAAAGAAGGCGATGTCTACCAGGACATCTCCTGGGACCAGCTGGCCGAAGGCATCCACGCCTTCGGCCGGGGGCTTGTCGCTCTCGGCGTCCGCCCCGGGGACCGGGTCGCCATCATGGCCCCCAACAGTCCCGAGTGGGTCTACAGCGACCTCGGCGCCATGGCTTGCCGCGCAGTCTCCGTTCCGGTCTATCACACCGAGGGGATACCCGCTGTCACCCATATCGTCAACGATTCACAAAGCCGGGTGCTCTTCATTCATACCCCTCTGGTAGCCGAAGAGTTGATCCCCCATCTGGAGGAGATGCCCAGGCTCGAGCAGATCGTTCTGCTTGAAAGTCATTTCGAGCACTCTGCCATCATGTCCCACAAGCAGTTTCTCGAGGCAGCCGAAGGCATTGACCCTGGCAATCTGGAGGCCCTGCTCACCCAGGGCGAAGGCGATGAACTCGCCAGCCTGGTTTACACCTCAGGGACCACCGGCCCGCCCAAAGGTGTCATGCTCAGCCACCAGAATTTTTTGTCCAACGTCGAAGCGTGCGTCGGAATGTTCGACATCGGCCCCGATGACCAGAGCCTGTCCTTTTTACCCCTCTCCCACGTTTTCGAACGCATGGCCGGCTACTACCTAGTGCTTTACCAGGGGGGGGTGATCGCCTATGCCGAGAACCTCGAACGGCTTCCGGTCAACCTCGCCGAGGTTCAGCCCACAATGCTCATCAGCGTGCCGCGGCTCTACGAAAAGATGTACGCCAGGATCATGGAGCGGGTCCTCGACGGCCCCTGGCTGAGCAAGCAGCTCTTTTTCAGCGGCCTCAAGGCGGGCAAGGCCCTGGTCAAAGCAGAGCTTGAAGGCCGCCAGCCCTCCTTCTGGTTGCGCCTGGCCTCCTCCGCCGCGCGCAAAATTGTCTTCTCCAAACTGCGCGACCGTCTTGGCGGACGATTGCGATTTTTCGTCTCAGGAGGCGCGCCCCTGGCGCGAGAACTGGCCGAGTTCTATTTTGCCGCAGGGCTGCCGATCTACGAAGGCTACGGCCTGACCGAAACCTCCCCGGTCATTGCGGCCAACTGCCCCCGGGCGGTACGCTTCGGAACCGTCGGCCGGGCGATCCCTGGCACCCGGGTCAAGATCGCCGCAGACGGCGAAATACTGGCCAGTGGCCCGGGGGTTTCAAAGGGCTACTGGAACCGCCCCGAGGAGACCGAACACGCCTTTGGCGCAGGCTGGTTCAAAACCGGAGATGTCGGTCAAATCGACGAAGAGGGCTTTTTGTCCATCACCGACCGTAAAAAGGACCTGATCGTCACCGCAAGCGGCGAAAACATCGCCCCCCAAAATCTTGAAAACCTCTTTAAAACCAATAAATACCTGGCCAATGCCCTGGTTTACGGCGACCAAAAGCCTTTTCTTACCGCCCTGCTGGTGCCCAACCTGGAGAACCTGGAGAAATTTGCCCACCAGGAGAAGATTGATTACCTCAACCACTGCGACCTGGTCAACCACCCACAGGTCCTTGCCCTGATCCGCCAGCAGATTGACGGCCTGCAGAAGGAACTACCGTCTTTCCAGCGCATTAAACGCTTCACCCTGCTCTCAGCGGATTTCGGCAAAGAGATGCTGACTCCAACGCTTAAGCTGCGTCGCAAGATCGTCAAGCAGATGTTTCACGAGCAACTCGAGGGTATGTACCTGGCCGAAGGACACGGCATCCACGACAGCGGCTTCTGCATCCTGGAAAATCCCGACGAAGGCCCCTGAGTTAGTTTTCATATGGGAAAAGAATTTGAGGATCGAAGCTTGCCCGACGGCAAGGCCATTTACTTTCGGCTGGCAAATGGCTATTTTGAAGGGGTCGTCTCACACCACCATCGAAAGAGCGAACCGATCCGTGACCACTGAAGACCTCAAAATTACCGCCCTTGAACAAGCCCTCGAAGGGCTGATCAAGGTCATCAAGGCCGTCCATTACTATCCTTCCCGCCATCCCAGCCTGAATTCCGCAGTCCAGACCGCCTGCCGGCATTTCGCCCCGCTGCTGACCGATCAGCCCCAGTTTGCCTGCCAGGTCCACAAGCAGGGCTTCAGCGTCGAGGGCAAGCCCGTGGGCTCCAAGAGCACCCTTTTACCAAAGCTTGCCGGGATGTTGTTTTCGCGACGCATCCAGCGCCTGCTGGTACTACCGGACCTCTCTGAGCGGGATCTGAGGGTCTTTTCCCAATGCCTGACCCTTGACCCGTTGCCCATTCAGCAACAGGGGGGGATCAGCGCGGTGCTGGAAAAGGCCATGGTCTCCACCATCTGGGTCAACCAGACAGATTTGCGAGAAATCCTCAAGCGCAAACAAGAGCTGGATGAGCAGAAAAGGGCCCGGGCAGGCAAAGACGAAGCCGCGGCAGAAGAGCAACTCTGGCAACAGATCAGCCAACCCCAGAGCCCTGGTCAGACCGATGGAGTTAACAACGAAGAGGACCTCAACCAGCACCTCCAGCAGCTGCACCTGGAAAAGGACGATACGCGCTACTGCCGGCTGCTTGAGGAACTGCCGCCGCTGGTACGACTCAACCTTACGGATTCGGCCCGTTTTCTGAGCATCCGGGCCCTGGTGCTGCTATGCCGCGGCGCCAGCCATCCCAAGGTTTCGCCGGCCCGCCGCGCTAGCGCCCGCCAGGCCCTTAAACAACTAATTTCAGAGGAGCTTTACGCTTACCTTATCGAGCTGCTGTGCTCTCGCGAAGGGACCGAAATCGAGCGACAGTCAGCCCTCGACATTGTCAGCTTTCTAAAGGGCGAGGCAGCACGACACATCATGGAGCGACTGGTGGCTGAAGAGGAGACACACGCCAGAAAACAGCTCTCCCTCGCCCTGGCACGCCAGGGCAAGGCGGCCGTTGCCGTGCTGGTCGAACACCTTGACGATGAACATTGGTACGTTGTTCGCAATGCAGTGGCCATCCTGGGCGAAATCCGTGACCAGGAATCGGCTGAAGAATTAAGGCCCCTGTTGCACCACCCTGAGTCCAGGGTTCGCCGCGAAGCCCTGCGAGCGCTGACCAAAATCGGCGGCACCACCGCTATCGCCATCCTGCTTCAGGCCCTGGAGGGGAACAACCCCGAACTGGCCTGCCAATCGATGGTGTCACTGGGCGCCCTTAAAGCCAAAGAAGCCCTCCCGGCACTACTGCGCAGGGCGACCCGCCGCGACCTGCTCGCCAAGCATGTCGAGGACAAAAAAATGGCAATCAGGGCCCTTGGAGAGATCGGTGCCAGGGAAAGCCTGCCCAATCTTGTCAAAATTTTGAAACGCCGCCGGCTCCTGGGACGGACCCGGCACAACGAAATTCGTGCCGCCGCCGCACTGGCCATCGGCGAACTGGGCGACCCGGAAGCGCTCGGGGTGCTGGAAAGAGCTACCGCCGAACGCTCCCCGCCGGTCTCCCGGGCCGCAGCACAGGCGTTGCGACAGCTAAGGAAAAATGAATCGGATGAATCCAGAACTCTGTAAGCAGGTCATTCAGGGGCTTGGCGGGGCCTACAAGGGGCTGCGGCTGTACCCGGTGCAGCACCCGGCCATCGAACGCCAGCTGCAACACCTCCTCAAGGCACTTATGGCCCTGCTCCCCGGCAAAAAGCAGGTCAACCTCGGCCTGCTTGAAGGGACCCTGTTTCTTGACGAGCACCTCTTTCCCGACGACGACCCGGCGGCCCAGGTCCTTGCTAAACTCCTCCAGACCCTTGAACTCGAAGGCTTCGAGTTTCATCCCGGACTGACCGCTGAAGAGCTGCGCAGTTTTCTGCAGATGCTTGGCCAGGGACAGATCAAGGGCGAGGCCTTTGATGACCTGCTGCCCGAACATGGGGTGCACAACATCCGCCAGGCCAAGATAAAAACCACCGAAGAGGAAGAGCAGGAAAAACCCCAAAAGGTTTACGGGCGGGCCCTTAAGGTCGTCGACCAAATCTTTCACGACGTGCGCCTTGGGCGCATCCCCTCCTCGGAGGAGGCTCGGCAGGTGGTCACCAACATGGTCAAACTGACCATTTCAGACCCCCACGCCCTCTTCGCCCTCTCCATGCTCAAGGATTACGACAATTACACCTTCACCCACTCGGTCAACGTATCGGTGATCTCCCTGGCCGTCGGCCGCTCCTGCGGCCTGTCCGAAGAACGCCTGCGGGTTCTGGGCCTCGGCGGCCTGCTTCACGACATGGGCAAACTGATTATCGATCGCAATATCATCACCAAGCCGGGGCGACTCACCGAGGAGGAATTCGAGGAGATCAAGAAACACCCGGCAAACGGCATTATCATCGCCAGACAGATGGACGGCATCAACCAGGACGTCCTCGATATCATCCTCGGCCATCACCTTCGCTATGACCGTCAGGGCTACCCCGCAAACGCCCGGGGGCACGACATCTCGAACCTGGCCGACATGACGGCCATCGCCGACACCTACGATGCCATGACCACCCTACGCTCATACCAACGCCCCATGACCCCCCGCCGCGCCGTGGAGCGCCTTGGAGAGCTGGCAGGAACCGTGCTTCACCCCGAATACCTGCAGGGTTTTGTCGCCGCCCTCGGCAACTACCCGGTCGGCAGCCTGGTGCGCCTGGCCAACAATGAAATCGGCCTGGTCATCCGGGTCGGTGCCGAAGACCCTGACGAGGTCCAGCTCAAAATTATTTTCAACGCCGAAGGGCAAAAACTTGCACAGCCGCTACCCCGCAAACTTTCAGGCGCCCAGGGGGGCCGAAGACCCTGACGAGGTCCAGCTCAAAATTATCTTCGACGCCGAAGGGAAAAAACTTGCCCAGCCGCTGCCGCGTAAACTTTCAGGGGCCCAAGCCCAGCAGATTGTCACCGAGGTCGACCCATTTCTCAAAGGCATCGAGGTTACCGACTATTTTGACTAAATGCAGAAGGTAGAAGGTAGAAGGTGGGAGATTATCGGGGGTTGGGGAATCACAGGTTGGCAGGTTACGCCAGATAAAGTTAAAGGCCGGGGAGCCCCCCGGCCTTTTTTTATGATTTCTATTCGCCCAGGTTGAGCTTGCCCAGGGCCCGCGCTGCCTCGCGGCGCACCGCAGGGCGAGAATCCTTGAGCAGGGCCTTCAGATACGGATCTGCTTCGGCAGAGCCTATGGCTCCGAGGGAGCGCGCCGCGCTTTTGACCAGCTCCGAATCCTCCTCCTTGAGAAGCGCTCCGAGATAGGGAACAAGACGCTGATCGGAAAAATGCCCCAAGGCATCTGCGGCATGCACCCGCACCGCCGGGTGAGGGTCTTTAAGGTGTTTAACCACGGCGCCGAGAGTCTTGGTATCCTTCTTCTTGCCCAACACCTCTACCGCGACCGAGCGGATATCGGGGTCAGGGCTCTTAAGCGCAGCCATCAGCGGCGCGAAGACCCGCTCCGACTCGACCCTCTCCAGCGAATGCAGGGCCTTGACCTTGGTCCCACGATCACCGGTCTTGAGCGCGTCGAACACCTGATCGAGGTCCATGGCCGATTCGAGCCGCTCCAAAGCCCCTGCCGCAGCAAGTCGCACCCCCTCGTCGGGATCGCTCAAGGCTTCTCTGAGAATCTTTTTGCGGGCTTCCAGCATAAACTTGAGGTCGACTTCCATGGGGAAGGATTGAGACAAACGGGCGTTGGGACAGCGAACCAAAAGTCTGTCAGATAGTGAAAAGTAGCAGAATTAATACTGAGGTGCAAACACTTTAGCGCCCCGGGCCCTGCGAACCCCTGCAAAAAATGAGGCTACCCCTCCCAAAAGTGATAGTGGGTGTTTTCCGACAGAAAGGCCAGGCACTCCTTGAAGGTACCCTTGAAATCGATGACTTCCCAGCGTTCACGGTTCTGGAAATACTCCATGCGCCAGACCCCTGCCTTCTCTGTAGGGATCAGGCGGGCAAAACGGGCATCGCCTCGCCAAAGGTGAAATTCATCGTCTTCCTCCCGAACCGTCAGTTCGGCCAGCCTGGGGCTGGCCCGCAACATCTGCCGCGCCTGCTCTAGAATATCCGTCATCTTCGCCTCCTCAGTACCTGGGGTTGATCCTGGCTCCTGGCATTTAAAGTAAACCGCCCCGTTCCGCTGGGGTCAAGGTGCTGAAAAAGAAAAAGCCCGAAACAGAAGACTTGCGGCTATAACCCGACAAGAAACTACCAGGAAATGATGCTGGATAACCCCTTGTTTATGACATGTTCGTTATCCTCCAACCACCCCTTCCGCAACTCATAATCAGGCAATTGCCCCCCGATCACCCCCCAGAACTCAGCCGAATGGTTTCGGTGGATCAGGTGGCACAGTTCATGGACCACCGCATACTCCAGCACCGGCTTTGGAGCGAAGATCAGGTGCCAGTTGAGGTTGATGACCTGGTCCCGACCGCAGCTGCCCCAAAGGTGCTTCTGCTCTTTGATCCGTACACCCTTGGGGATTACCCCGAGGCGCTTACTGTACTGGCTCACGAAGGAATCGATGTCCTGGGCGACTCGCCCTTTCAGCCAGAGTGTCAGCGCCTCTGAAATTCCCCTATCCCGCTCATGCAAGGAGAGGTCCCCAGGGACCGTGACCAGGAAACCATTCCGGTACACCACCTGCGTATCGTCCACATCCGCCAGCTGAACCGTCAGCCGCATCAGCCTTCCCCGGTACGGAATTTTCGCCCCGGTGACAAAGCGGCTCGGCTGTTGGCTCTCGAGTTGCCGGGCGCGGGTTTCGACCTCTTGGCGCTTGTCGAAGATCCAGCGGCGCTGCTTATGTACAAAATCCGCGATAGAAGCGTCCTCTGAGCCCTCAGGGGCCACGATCTCCACCTGGCCGGGGGTTACCACTATCCGCCTTTTCTTGGCCTTAGAACTGCGGCGCACGGTATAGGGGATGTCGGTATTTCCGACGGTCAGTACAGGCATCAGGCAATCTTCACATAGGTTTTCAGGGCATACTCTTCCACCCGCACCGGGATGGTCTTCCAGTCGGTCAGCCCGGCCGGCAAAATCAGCTTGCGCACCGATTGGCGCAGCTCCTTCTTCAGCTGGTCCTTCAGGTGCCAGCCTGAGGGGGCCGTGTAGTCGGACATGTAGAGGGCGTCGATCTCCAGGGCCAGCTGCTCCAGCAGGCTCAGCCCCTCCGATTCTCCGCCACCCCCGTAGCCGGTTGGTGTTTCGCCGACCTGCTCAGCCGGGGGTTTTAATGCCTCGAGGATCTTGTAAACCCCGTAGGCCTTGGGGTTCAGACCGGTCTCCTCGTGGCCGGAGTCTTCATCCTGCAGCCCCTTGGAGATCTTCTCGTACTCCTTGAGCGCCTCGGCCGCGTCGATCTGACCCGCCTCGAACCGCTTCAGCACCTCCAGCACCAGCTCCGAAAAGGGCTCGTACCGCTCCCGCTCGGTCGCCATCTTCTCCCGCAACACCTTCTTCAGCTCGGCGGTCTTGCGGATTGCGGCGGTCTTCAGCTCATCCTCCTGCTTCCCCTCGGTCTTGAAGTCCTCGGCGAACTCGGGGTCGGTGAGGTGGCGCAGCTTGATCAGGGTGCGGATGCCGGTGACGTTGAGCTGCTCATCGAGAATCTGGCGGATCTTGGCGCTGTAGTCGAGCAGGTCGAGCACCTCCTTCTTCTCGAAGACCAGAGCCCCGTAGGCGAGAAAGCCCGCCACCCACTTCATGTCCCGGGTATAGTCGAGGATCGCCGGGTCGGGGCTCAGCCCCTCGTAGGCGCGGATAAGGAGCTTCCCCTTGCGGTGGAAGGTGAACCAGGCGTCCTCGCTCCCCAGCGCCTGCACCAGGGCGTCGTACTCCTTTTTCAGGTCGCCGGTGCCCCGGGGAATCCCCTTGAGCATACGCATCACCTCGGC
>CALZIZ010000022.1 GCA_945787465.1 uncultured Desulfuromonadales bacterium | reverse complement strand
ACCCTTGATACCGCCATCACTGCATTGAATGAACTCGACCTGGATAATATTGGCAATAAGTTATCTTCGACCGCAGACGGCATTGATAGGCTGGTAAATTCTCCCGATTTGGCCCAGGGGCTCAAGTCCTTCAATTCGGCATTGGACCACATTCAACGCCTGACTCGCAAACTTGATACCCGGTTTGAGTCTTTCGAGTCCGATGTTAAGGGGACGTTGAATAAGGCCCAGACCCTGCTGCACCATATCGATCAAAAAGTTGCCCCGACCTTCTCCACCATAGACGGCGCAGTTGAAGGTCTAAAGAGTGCCTTGGAGCAAGCCAACCACACCCTCAGTACCATCGAAAACGTTGTCGCCGAAGACTCTGTGGCGCATTTCCAGTTGGTCGGCATGTTGGATGAAGTTTCTTCCGCGGCACGTTCACTGCGTGTATTAACTGACTATTTGGCCCAAAACCCAGATGCCGTACTGCGCGGCAAAACCGGTACGGGAGGAAAATAATGCGGCCCCAGTATTCAAAGCCGGCAACCCTCGTTTTGTTTCTTTCGATTGTGGCCCTTTCCGCCTGCATTAAATTTGGAGGCACTGAGCAGCAGACGATGTTCTACGCTCTCGAATCCCTTCCTCCGGCCCCCCAGAGCACCCGATTGGCAGCCGGACCGGGTGATGATCTCTCGCTGGGAATCGGGCCGGTGAAATGGCCAAAATATCTGGACCGTCCCCAGATCGTCACCCGCATCGGCCCGAACCAATACCATATGGCCGAATTTGCCCAATGGACGGAAAACCTGAGTGATAATTTCACCCACGTCCTTGCCGAAAACCTCTCCACCTTACTTGCAACAGATCGGGTTTCGATCTTCCCCTGGGGCAGATCCAAGTCGATCGACCTTCAGGTGATTGTGGAGGTTATCCGCTTCGAACATGATGAAGGCGAAGGCACTGTATTCCAGAGCCGATGGACGGTTTTGGGAGGGGATGAAAAACAGGTTTTGGTCATGAAGAGATCTGAGTTTAAAACGCCTGAAGACTCCGGCGACTATCAAGCCATTGTAGCCAACATGAGCAAGGTGCTCGGCGAGTTGTGCAAGGAAATCGCTGGGACGATCCAAGCCCTGTGAGGGCATTGAATTGTTGCCATTTTAGCTGTTTAAGGTTGGCAAAATCGGAAAGTTGGAAACCTCATTATCAGGGAGGACTTTATAATGTTGCGACTTATCAATTCGCTTTGTTGCTTAATTCTCCTGGGGCTGGTTTATTTGCCGGCTTATGCTGCGGCTGGGAGCGAAAGCCCCCCAGTTGACCCTCTAGCCGATAAGATCCTACAGCAGATGGGTGACTACCTGAAAGATGCCGGACAATTCACCTTCCATGTAGAAGCGACCGTTGAAAAGGTCCAGGAGAGCGGGCAGAAAATTCAGTACAGTGCAAATTCCCAGGTGGCCGTACGTCGCCCCGATGGCATCCAGGCCAATACCAGAGGGGATCTTTTTAACGAGCGCTATTGGTACGATGGCCGCAACTTAACCCGCCTCGATACCGACCTGCTGGTCTACTCCACCGCCAAGGTTCCCGGAAGCATCGATAAGGCATTTGACTATGCGGCCAAGGAATACGGAATCTCCCCTCCTCTGATCGATATTGCCTATAGCGACCCTTACGCTGTCTTAAGCCAACGAATCAAGACCGGATCCTATATTGGCAACCACCAGGTTGTGGGGACAACATGCCACCATCTCGCCTTTTCCCAGGACAATGCCGACTGGCAGGTCTGGATCGAAGATGGCTGGATGCCCGTCCCTCGAAAGGTCGTCATCACTTACAAAAAACTCAGGGGAGCGCCCCAGTATACCGCCTATCTGTCAAAATGGGACCTTGCCCCGGGTTTTCCTGACAGTCTGTTCACTTTTTTACCTCCCCCAGAGGCTGTCCAGGTGAATTTCCAGCCGATGAACCGCTGAGGAGGTCGCCATGAAACAACGTGCAGCCAATCGGGGTACCACCAATCGATCCAGGTCGACGATGATCAGCCTGTTGGCTTCAGGATTATTGCTGCTTGCCGCTGGCGAAGTCCAGGCCATAGGGTTTGGCAGCGGAAGCTTCGGGCTTATTGAACAACATGTCTACGATAAGGCTTTTGAAGCGCAGAAGGAAAGGGAACAGCAACGCCAGAAACAGCTTGAAGAGGCCCGTCGGGACGCTGAAAAGCATGGGTATCATACTAAAGAACGTCAGGAGATATCGACCCAAAGCAGCCTTAAACACACGGGTGAAGAAGGAATTCAATAACGAAGAGTCTACCTGATTACATTTCAAGCGATCCCTCATTATTCAAAACACCTTTGTCCCACCCCCTATTTTGCCCTCTTTCCCTTTTCAAAAATAAAAAAAGCCCCCGGCCAAAGACCGGGGGCTGATGATTCAGAAAATTGTACTTTAAAAGATTGCCAGTTTGGCCATTTCCATAACCTCACCAGGAACAATCCCCAGGTAAAGGACGCCGATGATAGCCAGAACGATGGTCACTACGGTGCTGGCATGCAGCTTGACCCAACCGTAATCCTCAGCGGGATCCTTGAA
Source organism: uncultured Desulfuromonadales bacterium (assembly GCA_945787465.1). Lineage (GTDB taxonomy): Bacteria > Desulfobacterota > Desulfuromonadia > Desulfuromonadales > Trichloromonadaceae > CALZIZ01. Next base: position 16,430 of record CALZIZ010000022.1, on the reverse strand, counting down.
GTACATGGCGACAATGACCCGCAGGTAGTAGTAGAGCGAAACGGCGGAGTTGAGAACCCCGATGACCGCCAGCCAGATGTAACCGGCCTTGACGGCCCCGGCAAAGATGTAGAACTTGCCGGCGAATCCTGCTGTCGGCGGGATACCCATCAAGGAGAAGATAAAGATGGCCATCGCGACGCCAAGGAAGGGACGCTTGTAACCGAACCCTGCAAAACCCTCGAGGGTCAGGTTATCTTCACCTTTTTTGCCGGCCAGGATCAGGATGGCAAAGGCCCCCAGGTTCATGAAGGTGTAGGCCAGCATGTAGAAGAGGATGCCGGACATGCCGATTTCGTTGGCGGCCACCATACCGACCATGGCGTAACCAGCATGGGCAATGGAGGAGTAGGCGAGCATCCGCTTGATGTTTTCCTGGCGAATTGCGATCACGTTACCGACGATCATGGTCAGGATGGCCAACAGCCACAACATCGAAGTCCACTCGGCCTGCAGCGGCTCAAGACCCAGGGTAAAGACCCGCAGGAATGCGGCGAAGGCAGCAGCCTTGGGCCCGGCGCTCATGAAGGCAGTTACCGGAGTCGGTGCGCCCTGGTAGACGTCAGGGGTCCACATGTGGAAGGGGGCGGCACCAATCTTGAACAGAAAGCCGATGCTCAGCAGGATCATCCCGGCAATCGTCATGGTGCTGCCGAGGGCCTCAGGGTTCGCAGCAAGGTACTGGCCGATGTCGGCGACATTGGTGGTCCCGGTCACGCCGTAAATCAACGCCACGCCGTAGAGCAGGAAGCCTGTGGAGAAAGCGCCGAGCAGGAAGTACTTGAGACCGGCTTCGTTGGAGCGTTCCTGATTGCGGAACAGGCCGGCCAGGACGTAAAGCGAGATCGAGAGTACCTCAAGACCGAGGAAAATGGTCATCAGGTCGGTTCCCGAGGCCATCCACATGGCCCCGGCGGTGGTGAACAGGATCAGCGGGTAATATTCGCCGATCGGATACCCTTCGCGCTTCAGGTAGTCGTCGGACATCAGAATCGTCAGGCCGGCGGCAATCAAAAAGGTGAAGTTAAAGAAGGTGGCAAAGTTATCAAGCGCCACATGCCCGGCAAAGCCGAATTCAGGCTTGTTCCAGGCCCCCAGGGATACCAGTCCGGTAACCAACAGGGCGACAATGCTGATCCAGGCGACGTGGGTTGTCTTTCCCCGGGGGGAGAAGACGCTGATCAGCAGTAGAGCCATACCGAAGCAGGTCAGCACCAGCGATGGCATGATCGCCGCGAAATTGACGTTCTGCATGGCGATTTGCACCAGATTTTCCATGGAATTGCTCCTCCGGAAGCGGTTTTATTCTTTATTCCAAAGCCGTCTTATTTCAGTTCGAAGTCCTGCGGGTTGACCTGCTCAACGTAGGTAACCTGCTGCTTGCCCTTGACCTGCTCGATGAGATTCTCCATGGCAGGATTCATCTTCTCGAGGAAGGTGTTGGGATAGATGCCGATCCAGAAGACAAATACCAGAAGGGGCACCATCAGTATGATTTCCCGTGCCGAGAGGTCCTTGAGTTTCTGGTTGGCGGGATTCTTCAGCTCACCGAACATAACCCGCTGGAACATCCAGAGCATGTAGACGGCGGCGAAGATAACGCCGGTGGTGGCGACCACCGCGTACCAGCGCAACTCGCTTTCGTAGGCACCGACCAGGGCGAGGAACTCGCCGACGAAGCCGTTGGTACCGGGCAGGCCGATGGACGAGAAGGTCACGATCATGAAAATCGTGGCGAACACGGGCATCTGCTTGGCCAGACCACCGAACTCGTTGATCAGGCGGGTGTGACGGCGCTCGTAAATAAAGCCGACGATAAGGAAGAGCGCGCCGGTGGAAATACCGTGGTTGACCATCTGAATCATGCCGCCGGCCATCCCCTGCAGATTCAGGGCAAAGACGCCGAGCATGACGAACCCGAGGTGGGAAACCGAGGAGTAGGCGACAAGTTTCTTGACGTCGTCCTGCATCATCGCCACCAGGGCGCCGTAGATGATGCCGATAACGGCCAGGGTGGCCAGCAGCGGCATGAAGGTCTGCATCGCGTCGGGGAACAGCGGCATGGCGAAGCGCACGTAGCCGTAGGTTCCCATTTTCAGCAGGATGGCTGCCAGGATCACCGAACCGGCAGTGGGAGCTTCGGTATGAGCGTCAGGCAACCAGGTGTGCAGCGGGAACATCGGAACCTTGATCGCAAAGCTGAAGGCGAAGGCCAGGAAGAGCCAGGTCTGCAGATCTGCCGGGATGTTGACCTGGTAGAAGTGCAGGATACTGAAGCCCTGGTCGACGGGCAGTCCGGCATTAATGGCGTTGTAGTAAACAAAGATGATAGCCACCAGCATCAGCAGGGAGCCGACGGCGGTGTAGATAAAGAACTTGACTGCAGCGTAGATCCGGCGGCCGCCGCCCCAGATGCCGATCAGGAAGTACATGGGGATCAGCATCAGTTCCCAGAAAATGTAGAAGAGGAACAGGTCAAGGGAAATGAAGGCGCCTAGCATAGCGGTTTCGAGCAGCAGCAGCAGCGCCATGAAGCCCTTGACGTTCTTATCAACGGCGTTCCAGGTAGAAAGCACCGCGATGGGCATGATAAAGGTGGTCAGCAGCACCAGCCAGAGGCTGATACCGTCAATACCTATGTTGTAGTTCATCTGGAAGTAATCGCCAATGCTGATCCATTTGGCGAACTCGATGTAGTGCATCCCCCCAGATGTTTTAAAAACATCATCAAAGGCCAGCGGCAGGCTGAATGCAAAGGTAACCAGAGTGATCACCAGGGTAAAGCCTTTGAGCACTCCCCCGTTTTCTCTGGGGATGAACAGCAGAATCAGCATCCCCAGGAGCGGGAAGAAGGTCATCAGGCTGAGCAGATGGTCGGTCATGGGTTTTCGCTCCTTTAATCTCTATTCTTGGCAGACGAACTCTTACCTGAAGACGTAGAATCCAACAATGAGGATCACACCCAGGACCATGCTCATGGCGTAGTTATGAACCAGGCCGGTCTGAATGTGGCGCAGGCCCTGAGACCAGGCACCGACGATTTTGGCTACGCCGTTAACCGCCCCATCGACCACCACCACATCGAACCCTTTCCAGAGGAAGGTGCCGATTTTCTTGCAGGGGTTGACGAAGACAGCGTCGTAGAGCTCATCGACATACCACTTATTGAAGATCGTCCGGTAAAGGCCCTGGACCTTACTAACAAGCTGTCCGGGAAGGGCGGGATTCTTGATGTACATCAGGTACGCGAGACCGATGCCGACCACAGCGATGCCGATGGACACACCCATCAGGCCGAACTCGGCAGCGTGGCTGTAGTGCCCGACAGCAATGCCGTACTGCTCGGTGGCCCTGCCGAAGACCGGATCGAGGAAGTGGTGAATATGGTTGGCACCACCGAGAATCGCAGGAACCCCGATATAGCCGCCAATGAGGGCCAGCACGGCGAGTACCATCAGCGGAATGGTGATGACCAGCGGAGATTCTTTAACGTGCCCCTTGGCCTTTTCGGTAATGCGCTCTTCGCCGTAGAAGGTCATGAAGACCAGGCGGAACATGTAGAAGGCGGTCATACCGGCGGCGCAGGCACCGACCAGCCAGAGAATCCACCCGCCGCGGTTCGAGGCGAAGGCCCACCAGAGAATCTCGTCTTTGGAAAAGAAGCCCGAGAAGAGAGGCACACCGGCAATTGCCAGGGTCGAGACGAAGAAGGTGATGTGGGTAATGGGCATGCTCTTGCGCAGACCACCCATATTGCGCATGTCCTGGGGATCGTCATGCGAGTGAGCATGATGCAGGCCATGGTGCATGGCATGGATAACCGAACCGGAACCGAGGAACAGGCAGGCCTTGAAGAAGGCGTGGGTCATCAGGTGGAAAACCCCGGCGGTGAAGGCCCCGACACCCATGGCCAGAAACATGTAGCCCAGCTGGGAAACCGTGGAGTAGGCCAGAACCCGCTTGATGTCATTCTGTGCCAGACCAATGCTGGCTGCGAAAATGGCCGTTGCGGCACCGACGACGGCGATGGTCATCATGGTGTCCGGGGCCATGGCGAACAGACCGTTCATGCGGCCGATCATGTAGACACCGGCGGTAACCATGGTGGCTGCGTGGATCAGCGCGGAAACCGGGGTCGGACCCTCCATGGCGTCTGGCAGCCAGGTGAAAAGAGGAATCTGGGCCGACTTACCGGTGGCGCCGAGGAAGAAGCACAGGGTCACGATGGTCACCACAGCGCTGCCGGCGCCAAGCAGGTGCCCGTGCTCGGCGATCTCAACAAAGTTGATGGTCCAGATGCCGTGCTCGCTGCCGAGAGTCCAGTACAGGGTGAAGAGGCCGACGAGAAAACCGAAGTCACCGATACGGTTGACGACGAATGCCTTCTTGGCGGCGTCCCCGGCACTCTTCTTATGAAAGTAGTAACCGATCAGCAGGTAGGAGCAGAGGCCGACGCCCTCCCAGCCGATGAACATAACCATGGCATTGTTGCCGAGAACCAGCATCAGCATGGAGAAGCAGAAGAGGTTCAGGTAGGCAAAGTAGCGGTAGAAGCCCTCTTCACCGTGCATGTAGCCGATGGAGTACAGATGGATCAGGGAGCCGACCCCGGTGACGACCATGATCATCAGGGCCGATAGCGGGTCGAGCAGAAAGCCCCAGTCGACCTGCAGGTTGCCGACGGACATCCAGGAGGCAACAACCTGCTGGTGGATCTTGACGTTGTCACCAAGCAGCTGGAAAAAGTACTTGCAGGAGACCACGAAGGAGGCGCCGATGGCCACCGTCCCGATGGTGCCAATCACTTTCTCGTTCTTGATCTTCTTGCCTAGCAGGCCGTTAATCAAGAACCCCAGCATGGGGAAGAATGGGATGAGCCAAAGTTTGTCGTACATCTATCTCTCCTCTAAGCGGTATGAGCCATTAATCGCAGATCAAAAATCGCTCACCATTTCAACATGTTGATCTGATCGACCTCAATGGTCTCCTTGTTGCGGAAGAAGGTAATCATCAACGCCAGGCCCACGGCCGCTTCAGCAGCGGCGACGGTCATTACAAAGAAGACAAAGATTTGACCGTCCATACTTCCGAGGAAGTGCGAAAAGGCAATAAAGGAGAGATTGACGCCGTTGAGCATCAATTCGATGCACATAAAGATAACGATGGCATTTCTCCTGGTAAGGACCCCGTAGGTCCCCAGGGCGAAGAGTATCGCACTGACAATTAGATAATGGTGAACGCTAATCATTTTCGGTCTCCTGTCCTAATCAACGACTAGACTTCTCTCTTGGCCAGCACCACCGCACCGATGATGGCGACGAGCAGCAGAATCGAGGTAATTTCGAAGGGAAGAAGGAACTCGGTAAACAGCGCCTTGCCGATCAGTTCGGTGTGGCCGACAGAGGCGACGACTTCCTTGGTAATATCTCCCTGCAATCCAGTCGCTTCTCCCTTGTTGAGAAAATAGAAGGCCTGGAACAGTAGCAGCGCTGCAGCAGCAGCCCCCCAGACAACACCGTGACTGCTGGCTTGCTTGGTGGCACTGCCAAGATTCAGCAGCATGATAACAAAGATGATTAGGACAATAATCGCACCGGCATAAACGAGGATTTGAATGGCCGCCATGAACGGGGCGTGGAGCATGACATAGAATGCTGCCAGACAAACAAAGGTCATAACCAGCGAGATTGCACTGTTAACCGGACTTTTGCACTTAACCACCAAAAACCCGGAGATGACCGCGATCAATGCGACCAGATAGAAAAACAGAAGTTCCATGGGTCAACGCTCCTATACGCTTACTTGAGCAGCCGCTCTTTGGTGAAGGTGAAATCGTCCCGATGATAGTTCGCCAATTCGTAATTTCCTGTCATTTCGATTGCTTCAACCGGACAGGCTTCAACGCAATACCCGCAGAAAATGCACCGCAGCAGGTCAATCTGATAAATCGCGGGGTATTTTTCCCCTTTTTCATTCTCGGCCGACTCGACGGTGATGCACTTTGCCGGGCATACGGTGGGGCACAGGTAACAGGCCACACACTTCTCGCGATCCTGGGTCGGCACCAACCGGTGAAGGCCACGGAAGCGTTCAGAGGGCTGCAGCTTTACATCCGGGTACTGTACCGTGGTCGAGTGCCCAGGGAGCAGATGTTTGAAGGTAATGCTCAGACCTTTTGCAAATTCTTTAAACATGGTCCCATCCTCTTGTCTTGTTTTAGGCTACTGCAAGAGCACCACGACGATGCCGGTCAATACAATATTTGCCAGGGCCAGGGGGATGAATACTTTCCAGCCCAGGGTCATCAGCTGATCGTAGCGAACCCGAGGCACAGTGGCACGAACCCAGATGAAGAAGAACATGAAAGCGAAAACTTTCAGCAACAGGTTGATCACCCCGGGGAATGGACCGGACCAGCCGCCAAGGAACAGGGTTGCCGCCAGGCCGGCGATGACCACCATGTTGGCATACTCTGCCATAAAGAACAGAGCGTATTTCATCGAGGAGTATTCGGTACAGAAACCGGATACCAGCTCGGTTTCCGCCTCGGGAAGGTCAAAGGGGGTCCGGTTGATTTCGGCCATGCCGCAGATCACGAACAGTACAAACGCGAGAGGCTGGGAGAAAACATACCAGTTGGGCAACCACTCGACGGCACCCCAAAGAGGTGCCTGCTGGGCGGCCACGATACCGCGCAGGCTCAGGGTCTCCGAGAGCATGAACACGGCTATGATGGACATGCCGGCGGCCAGTTCGTAGGAGACCATCTGGGCCGCAGAGCGGATCCCCCCAAGCAGAGAGTACTTGTTATTCGATGCCCAGCCAGCGAGAACGATGCCATAGACACCGAGTCCAGCCATGGCCAGGACATAGAGGATACCGATATTCAGATCGGTAATCTGCATCGGCACGATGTAGTCGCCAATCTGAATGTCGGCGCCAAAGGGAATGACCGCCACAGTGATAAACGCCGGCACCAGAATCATCATCGGCGCCAGGATGAAAGGTACCACGCTGGCCTGCGAAGGAATGATATCTTCCTTGAAGAACAGCTTGAGGCCATCGGCAATGGGTTGCAGCAAACCGTGCCAGCCGGTCCGCATGGGTCCCAGACGGGTCTGCATGTGACCGATGATCTTCCGCTCACACCATGTCGCATAGGCGACAATAAGAATGACGACAATGAACACCGCCAAAATCTTCACCAACATGGCTCCGACGAACAGAGCTGCATTGTTCGAGAGGCTTAACACTTCAGGCGTCATGACAATCCTCTTCCCTTGGTAGTTATTGGTTTTCTTATCAAAAACAGCTACTTAAAAACCTGGCTTATGTGGAGTGGTCAACTCGCCAAGGTGCTTCTTGAGATATTGAGCGTCCCGGTGATTCGGGTTAATTTCCAGGGCCCTGTCGATAGCCTCCCGTGCGCCGTCAATCAGGTCAAGCTGCAGGTGGCTTTCGGCGATCCTCAGATAGGTGTCTGCATCCTGAGGGTTGATCTTGAGCACCTGGTGATATGCGCTGATTGCCTCGCTGGCCTCGCCCATCTTGCGATGGGCCTCGCCTAGCATGAAGTACCCTGGCGCGAAGCGAGGACTGCTTTGGACAGCGGTGTTGAACTGTTCTATCGCCTCTTTAAGCTGCCCTTCCTTAACCAGGGCCATGCCGAGTTCAAACCGAGCAGCGGTATAACCGGGACTGATCTCGACCACCTTGCGAAACTGCTCGATGGCTCGGCTTACCTGCCCTTGCTGAGAAAGCACCATCCCGAGGATGTAAAGGGCTCTGGTGTATTCGCCGTTGATGGCGATGGCAGCCTCAAGTTCACGTTGCGCCTCATCTAAAGAAGAGTTTCTCAAGTAGGACAGACCAAGGCGGTAGTGAGTTTCTGCACTTCCCGAGTTCAGCTCGAGGGCTTTTTGAAAACTCTCGATGCTCCCTGCAAGGTCACCGAGCCCGTACTGGGCCATGCCGAGCTTGAAGTAGACTCTGAATGGCTCTGCTTCTCCTTCAAGCGCTTTGCGAAAGGCCTCGACCGCAAGTTGCAGATCGCCCCGGTCATAGAGGGCAAGACCTTTGTAATACTGACCTTTGCTGAATCCGGAGTCGACCCGAATCGCCTCGTCCCACAACCCCACGGCCTCATCGATGAGACCGCGGTGGTAGTGATCGATGGCCTTCTGGTGAAGAAACTCGAGGTTGGTCACCAGATTGGTTCCGCACTGGTCACAAAACTTGGCCCGTGCGTTAACCGTGGCTTTGCATTTGGGACATTCCATGGTCGCTCCTGAATCAGCAGCTTACTTGGCCAGTTCGACGGCAATAGCAGCTTCACCCTTGTAGATCCGGTTGAGTTCTGCTTCGGCAAAATGGTAAGGCGCAAACACCACCCCTTTGGGCAGTCGGTTGCCGACCTTGGTCTTGAGTTTCAGCTCAACGCCGTTGGCCTTGAGGGTCAGCGGCTCGCCGTCCTCGACCTTGAGCGCGGCGGCATCCTCACGACAGAGTTCCAGATAAGGCTCGGATACGACCGCCATGGGCCCCTTTGCCTTGGTGGACATGGTGCCGCTGTGATACAGGGCGCTACCGGTAATGAGCTGGTAGGCACCCTCGGTGGCCTTGCCGCCTTCGACCGGGACAAGGTTTTTCTGCTTGGCAGCGAATTCTTCGCCGCCCCAGACCACGCCCTGGGCGCCAATGGCTGCGAAGTCGATGCCGGCATATTCAGGAACTGCGGCAGCAATCTCGCTGAAAACGGCCTGGGGACCGGTGAAGGTCAGGGAGCTGCCGAGGCGCGCGGAGAGCATCTCGAAGATGCTGTAATCGGCCTTGGCCTCGCCGGGGCTGGTAATGCCGGGGCGAACCCTCTGAATCCTGCGTTCGGCGTTGGTGAAGGTTCCATCCTTTTCGGCAAAGGAGGCTGCAGGCAGCACAACATCGGCCTGCGCAGCGGTGGGGGAGAGGAACAGGTCCTGCACCACCAGGAAGGAAACCTTCTCCAGGGCTTCAGCGACAGCATCGCGGTCGGGGTAGGAGCTCAGCAGGTCTTCGCCGACGACGTAGAGTGCGGAAAGCTCTTCTTTGGCCGCAGCCTGGAGCATGGCCTGGGCACCGAGGCCGCCTTTTTGGGGCAGCAGGCCGAGGTCGATGGCACCCTGGCTGTTGGCTTTTTCGCCGCAGAGGTAGAGGCCGCTGCCGGGGTTGACGGTAATCCCGGCGAGAATGGCCAGGTTGGCCGCTGCGATGCCGAGTTCTTTGCTGTTGGCCTGGTAGGGCAGACCGTAGGCAAGCAGGATGGCCGCCTTCTTGGCGCCGGCAAGCTCCCGGGCCGCCTGGCGGATGGTCTCGGCGGACACGCCGGTGACCTTTTCGACCTTGGCCGGGGTGTACTTGGCGAGGGTCTTTTTCAGCTCGGCGAGCCCTTCGACACCGTCGGTGACGGCGAGTTTCTCGTCGATGAGCACCTGGGCCATGGCGTTGAGGACGTTGACCTCGAGGCCGGGCTTGCCCAGCAGCGTCTTGGCTCCGGGCAGCTTACCGAACTTGCCGTTTTTGTCGGAGATGACGTGAAGTTTGGCGTTGTTGCGCTTGACCGCCTGGTTGACGACCATGCCGAAGACCGGATGGGTTTCGTAGAAGTCGGAGCGGATGGCGAGGATCGCCTCGCTCTCTTCGACCTGGGGGAAGGCCCCCAGTGAAGCGCTGACCCCGAGGGTCTCTTTAAGGCCTTCGGTCAGCCCCTTGTAGCACTCGCCGCCGGAGTGATCAAGATTGGCGGTGCCGAGGGTCTTGGCGAGGTTCTTGAGCAGGAAAACTTCCTCGTTGGTCAGTCGGGCCCCGGAGAGGATGCCCAGGCCTTTTTCGGAACCGGCTTTCTGCAGGCCTTCGGCGACAGCATCAAGGGCCTCTTTCCACTCGACTTCGACGAGCTGGCCGTCTTTGCGCACCAGAGGCTTTTGCAGGCGCTCTTCGCTGTTGACGTAAGAGTAACCGAAGCGGCCGCGGACGCAGAGGTTGCCGTCGTTGACGCCGGTTTTGTCGTTGAAGCGGATGGTTTCAACCTTGTTGTTCAAAACCCCCAGGGTCACGGTGCAGCCATTGCCGCAGTAACCGCAGACACTGTCGGTTTCCTTGAGCTGCCAGGGACGGGCCTTGAACTTGAAGGGCCGCGGCAAAATGGCGCCCACCGGGCACATGGAGACGCACTGCCCGCAGAACTCGCAGCTGAGCCCGCGATCGAAGGCGGTGGCGATCTTGGTTTCGAAACCGCGATTTATAAAGCTGTAGGAGCCGTAGGCGACAATCTCGTCGCAGACCCGCGCGCATTTGCCGCAGAGCACGCAGCGGTTCATGTTGCGCTCGATCAGCGGGTTGACCTCGTCGGTGGGCAGGTCAAAGACATCGCCTTCGAAGCGGTTGCTGTTGACTTCGTACTCGTAAGTCAGGTCCTGCAGATCGCACTCGCCGCCCTTGTCGCACACCGGGCACTCGATGACATGGTTAACCAGCAAAAACTCGAGTACGGTCTTGCGCACCTTGCGGATTTCGTCGGAGGTGGTGGTGATCACCATCCCTTCTGTAACCGGGGTGGTACAGGAGGGAATCAGGCGACCCTTCATCTGCTCGACTTCGACCAGGCAGATGCGGCAGGCGCCGTAGGGAAGAAGTTTTTTCGCGTAGCACAGCACGGGAATATCGATCCCGGCCTCTTTGGCGGCTTCGTAAATGGTCGCCGCCTTGCTTACCGTTACCTGTTTTCCGTCAATCGTAAGATTTACCATCTTATCCTCGTATTTGGACGTGAGGGGTAAGGAGTGAGGTGTGAGGTGTCAAGGCTTTGGATCCTGACCCGTCACTGATCACCAATCACCAATCACCGACTTTTATTCGATGGCCATGAACCGGCAGGCGTCGTAACAGGAGGTGCATTTGGTGCACTTGTCCTTGTCGATGATCGCCAACTGGCCTTTTTCCCACCGCACGGCATCGACCGGGCAGACCCGGAAGCACAGACCGCACTTTTTGCAGGCCTCGTCAACCACCTCGAACTTCAACAGGGGCTTGCAGCTGTGGGAGGGACATTCTTTGTCCTTGATATGGGCCTCATACTCATGACGGAAGTAACGCAGGGTCGACAAGACCGGGTTGGGCGCCGTCTGACCGAGACCGCACAGCGAACTTTTCTTGATGTCGTACGCCATATCTTCAAGCAGTTCGAGATCGCCTTCGCGGCCCTCTCCGGAGGTGATCCGCTCGAGGATTTCGAGCATGATCTTCAGGCCGATGCGGCAGGGGATGCACTTGCCGCAGGACTCGACGCGGGTAAAGTTCAAGAAGAACCTCGCGATGTCGACCATGCAGGTCGTCTCGTCCATAACGACCAGGCCACCCGAACCCATCATGGCACCAGCCTTGATCAGCGAGTCGTAGTCGACCTCGGCGTCGAGCGCCTCGGTGGGCAGGCAACCGCCCGAGGGGCCACCGGCCTGAACCGCTTTGAACTTGCGGTTGTTAAGGATGCCGCCGCAGACGTCGTAGATGACTTCCTTCATGGTGGTGCCGGCGGGAACCTCGACCAGACCGGTGTGCTTGACCTTGCCGGTCAGGGCGAAGATCTTGGTCCCCTTGGTCCCCTCGGTGCCGATCGAGCTGTACCAGTCGGCGCCGTTGTAGAAGATGTAGGAGACGTTGGCGTAGGTCTCGACGTTGTTGATGTTGGTCGGCTTGCCCCAGAGGCCGCGCACCGCAGGAAAGGGCGGACGGGGACGGGACATGCCGCGGTGCCCCTCGATGGATGCCATCAGGGCGGTTTCCTCACCGCAGACAAAGGCGCCGGCGCCGGCCTTGATACGCATATCGAAGTCAAAGCCGAGGCCCATGGCGTTTTTGCCGAGGAAACCCTTTTCGTAACAGGTGTCGATAGCCATCTGCAGGCGTTTGATCGCCAGCGGATACTCGGCGCGAACGTAGACATAGCCGAATTTGCAGCCTATGGCATAGGCAGCGATCATCATCCCTTCGATGAGCCCGTAGGGGTCGCCTTCGAGGATCGAACGGTCCATAAAGGCCCCTGGGTCACCCTCGTCAGCGTTGCAGATCAGGTATTTGCTCTCACCGGGGGTGGCCTTACAGAAGGACCACTTGACCCCGGTGGGGAAGCCCCCGCCCCCGCGGCCGCGCAGCCCGGAGCGTTTGACTTCTTCGATGACGTCCTCAGGTTTCATCTTCACGGCCTTTTTGATGCCCTCGAAACCCTTATGGGCGAGGAAATCTTCAAGGCTCTCGGCGTTGACCGTACCGCAGCGAGAGAAGATGATACGCTGCTGCTTCTCGAGGAATTTTTCGTAGTAGGGGCCGGCCTTTTTCTTGGCGATCGGCTCGTTGCCCAGCACGTGCTCTTCGACGATCTGCGGCACCAGCTCGGCAGTCACGAAATCGTAGGTGACCGCTTCGGCGCCCGGCATAACGATATCAACCAGCACGTCGTTGGCGCACAGCCCACGACAACCTGTACCGATGACATCGCAGCGTTTGCCGATCTTGCCTTCGACACCCTGCTTTTCGAATTCGGCTTCAAAGGCCTCCCCTACCGCCTTGGCACCGGAGGCCAATCCCCCGGTCCCCTGACAGATGAGGACTTTTATCTTTTCTGCATTCTCGCCCATAGGATGATTCCCTGTATCTCTTAAGGGTTGGAATATCTGCGGGTCCCTAGTCCATTGCCACGTACTTGGCGATGACCTCGTCCATTTTCTGCACCGTCAGACTGCCGTAGGTCCCATCGTTGACCATGATGACCGGAGCCATCCCGCAGGCACCGATACAGGCCACGTACTCAGCGGTGAACTTCAGGTCTTCGGTCGTCTCTGCATGGCCGACTCCAAGACGTTCCTTGAGAGTATCGGCGATACGGCCCGCGCCCTTGACGTGACAGGCGGTTCCCATGCAGACGCGCACGATGTACTTACCCCGGGGCTCGAGGTGGAACTGGGAGTAGAAGGTCAAAACCCCGTAAATCTGGCTGGAATAAACGTTCAGACGCTCAGCGGTCAGGTGCACGCAGGGTTCGGGAATGTAGCCGTAATGCTCCTGAATCTCCTGCAGCACGGGCATCAACGCCCCCTGCATGTCAATAAACTTATCGAGGATCTGGTTGGCCCCGGTCAGATCGATCTCTTCTTCCTGAACCTTTTCTGCTGCCTCACTCATGAAGACACCCCTTTTTGCTTAACCGGTTAGCGGTCGATTTCACCCAGGACAATATCAAGGGTACCGATGACTGCGACCACGTCGGCGATCATGCTACCTTCGACCATCTTGGGAAGGGCCTGCAGGTTAACAAAGGACGGCGGACGGATCTTCATGCGGAAAGGCTTGGGAGACCCGTCGGAGACCATGTAGTAGCCAAGAACCCCCTTGGGCGCCTCAACCTCCTGATAAATATCTCCGGCCTCGGGCTTAAAGCCTTCGGTAATGATCTTGAAGTGGTGAATGAGCCCTTCGATCGAGTTGACCACATCCTTTTTCGCAGGCAGGCAAACCTTGGGGACATCAGCCAAGACAGGGCCGGGCTTCAATTTATCAAGAGCCTGACGAATGATCTTGCACGACTCGCGCATCTCGAGCAGGCGAACCTGGTAACGTGACCAGGTATCGCAATCCTCGCCGACGGGAACCTTGAAGTCGTAATCTTCATACCCAGTGTAGGGATTGTCGCGACGCAGGTCCCAATCGACTCCGGAGCCACGCAAGGAGGGTCCGGTGAGCCCAAGATCGATGGCATCTTCTGCAGAGATAACCCCGACGTTCTGGGTACGTTTCTGCCAGATCTTGTTGCCGGTCAGCAGCCCCTCGTAAGTGTCGATATGGCCGGGCATATCGTCGATGAAGCTGCGGATATCCTGCTCCAGACCGTCGGGCAGATCAGCAGACAACCCGCCAACACGGAAGTAGTTGGAGGTCATGCGGGCGCCGGAAATCTGCTCATAGAAGCCCATGATGTGCTCCCGCTCGCGGAAGCAGTAGATAAAAACGGTCATGGCGCCGATATCGAGCCCGTGACAGGCCAGCCAGACCAGATGGCTCTTGAGACGGGTCAGCTCAGCCATAACGACGCGAATAGCTTTGGCCCGCTCGGGAATCTGATCGGTAATACCGAGCAGCTTCTCCACCGCCAGAACGTAGCCGAGGTTATTACTCATCGGCGCCAGATAGTCGAGGCGGTCAGTCAGAGGAATCACCTGATGGTAGGTGCGGTGTTCGGAGAGCTTCTCAACTCCGCGGTGCAAAAACCCGATATGCGGGGTCGCTTTGACCACCGTTTCACCATCAAGTTCCAGGAGCAGACGCAACACGCCGTGGGTAGACGGGTGCTGGGGCCCCATGTTTACGGTCATTATTTCGGTCGTAGCCATAATAAAAAGCCTCTTCTATAGAAAAGGAATTGTTTGAAACCCAAACCCTAGGAGACACGCCCCTGATAGGGCGCACGGTCAGGACCCTGAACGGGATAATCCTTACGCAAAGGATGCCCTTCATAGTCATCGGCCAGCAGGATCCGCCGAAGATCCGGATGGTTCTTGAAAGAAATCCCCATCAGATCCCAGCATTCACGCTCATGCCAGTTGGCAGTGGACCAGACACCTGAGACCGTATCGACGACAGCATTGTTCTCTTCAACAGGAACCTTGACCCGCAGATACTGCTTGGCGGCAATATTGTAAAGGTTGTAGACCACCATAAAGCGGGGTGACTGACCGAGGTAATCCACGCCGCAAACATCGCAGCAGAGGTTAAACCCTGCCTCATCCCTCAGGAGGGTGCAGATTGCGACGACATCCTCTTTTTTGACCGTAACGGAAGTATCCCCCCGATGCTCGGCCACTTCCAGAACGGAGCCGGAAAATTTCTCTTTGAGCTTTGCTACGGCAACGTGTTCACTCATGACTTTTCTTTCCCCAATTCGTTATCGTACCCAGCCAACAGAAACCGATTTACCTACCCGGGAATCCGCTCGCCGACACCCAATGCAGCACCAAAGGAATTACGCTCGCGCATGATCTTTTCCTGAAGCTTCATGAGGCCGAACAACAGACCCTCAGGGCGGGGAGGACAACCGGGAATGTAAACATCTACCGGCAACACCTCATCAACACCCTGCACCGTGCTATAGGTATCAAAAACCCCACCGGAACATGCACAGGCCCCCATTGCAATAACGTAGCGGGGTTCAGGCATCTGCTCATAAACCGTCTCGATAACCGGAAGCATCTTCTTGGTGACGGTTCCGGCGATAATGATGACGTCTGCCTGGCGGGGCGAGGCACGGAACAGAACCCCGAAGCGGTCAAGGTCAAACCGGGCAGCCCCGGTAGCCATCATCTCGATCGCACAGCAGGCAAGACCGAAGGTCATCGGCCACAAGGACCGGGACCGGGACCAGTTAACAAGCTTGTCAAGACTGGTCGTGATTACATTGCTTCCAAGGGTTTCCTCTACTCCCATTCCAGTGCTCCTTTTTTCCAGACGTAAACGTAACCAACGAGGAGAATGATAATGAAGACCCCCATCTCGACGAAACCGAAAAGGCCGAGACGCTTAAAAACCACCGCCCAGGGGTACAGGAAGACAGCCTCGATATCGAAAAGGATAAAGAGCATGGCGACGATGTAAAACTTGATGGAAAACCTGTCCCGCGCGGTCCCGATCGGCGGCATCCCGCACTCATAGGGAGCAAGCTTCACCGCTGTGGGCTTTTGCTGCCCAATCAACCGTGAAAAGACCACGGATCCCAATGCAAAAGCTAACGCAATGGCGACGAGGACGAGTATCGGCAGATAACTCTCTAGCATGAAACGGCTCCTCCCAAGAAGTGTTAAAATTTAGCGGATGTTGTCTAACGTTTACGATATTCGGCGGTCAGCAAGTTAAGATAAATTAAACCCTTTGTCAAGGAAAAAATACAGTATACTGTATGCAATATTAAAGACAGGAAGGTAAGGCTTTATGCGGGGTTGGGGCGTTTTCAGAACAGCATTTTTCGAGCCAAAGAGGTGCGGCCCCGAGGGACGGGCAAAGGGGTGGGAAACAACCAAAAACGCGATCACTCTACAGCAATCTCAGGCTGGTGGCAAGCTTACAATAAAAAGCGGAACAGGACACCTGAGGGCCCTGCTCCGCTTTGGGTCAACACAAACCTTAAAAAACCTTACTCATTCCCTGCTTTCGCACCGGTTCATCACCGCCAGCAGCAGCCCCATGGCGATAAAGGCCCCGGGAGGCAGGATCATCAGCAAGAAGGGCTGGTAGCCGGCGCCGAAGAGCGAAAGCCCGAGGATGCTGCCCGAGCCGAGCACCTCGCGCACCGCGCCGAGCACAAAGAGCGCCAGGGT
>CALZIZ010000021.1 GCA_945787465.1 uncultured Desulfuromonadales bacterium | reverse complement strand
CGCCTCTTCCATTGCCCTTTTCGCCCGTGTCGGCGGGGGCATCTACACCAAGGCCGCCGATGTCGGCGCCGACCTGGTCGGTAAGGTCGAGGCCGGTATCCCCGAAGACGATCCCCGCAACCCCGGGGTTATTGCCGATAATGTCGGTGACTGCGTCGGCGACACTGCTGGTATGGGTGCCGATATCTTTGAATCCTATGTCGGTTCGATTATCGCAACCATTGCTATCGCTGCTGCCGCCAGCCCTGAACTTCTTGCCAAGCTCGGCGGGCAGGATGTTCAGTCGTCCGCCATGCTGCTGCCGCTGGTGCTGGCCATGTTCGGCCTGGTCTTCTCCGTCGTCGGTATCGGTTCGATGAAGTTCCTCAAGGCGATGGATCCTGCCGCTGCGCTGCGCTACACGACCTTTATTGCCGCCGGCCTGTTCCTGGTCTTTGCGCTTCTGGTGATTCTCGTGATGGGCATTAATTCAGGTGTCTTCCTGGCGATCGTTGCCGGCACCCTGGCCGGTGTGGCCATCGGCCTGATCACTGAATACTACACTGCCTCCAAGCCCGTCTACCGCATTGCCGAGGCCAGCAAGACCGGCCCTGCAACCAACATCATCCACGGTCTGGCCGTGGGCCTGGAGAGCACTGCAGCCCCCATTCTTATCATCTGCGCCGGGATCCTTGTTGCCAACTGGTGCGCCGGCCTCTACGGCATTGGTATCGCAGCGGTCGGCATGCTCGCCACCGTCGGCGTCACTATGACCGTTGATGCCTACGGTCCCATCGCCGACAATGCCGGCGGTATTTCCGAGATGGCCGGGCTTGGTTCCGACGTTCGTGAAATCACCGATGGCCTCGACGCTATCGGCAACACTACCGCTGCGGTCGGCAAGGGTTTTGCCATCGGCTCTGCGGCTCTGACTGCCTTGGCGCTTTTTTCGGCCTATGCAACCACGGTGGGGCTTGAAACCATCAACCTGATCCAGCCCAAGGTCGTTGTCGGTTTGCTCATTGGCGGCGCCTTGCCCTTCTTCATCGGTGCTCTTACCATGACCAGCGTCGGCCGCGCGGCCGGGCAGATGGTTGATGAGATCCGCCGTCAGTTCCGGGAGATTCCCGGGCTGCTCGAAGGCAAGGAAGGGGTCAGGCCGGATTCGGCCAAGTGCGTCGATATCTCTGCCAAGGCAGCTCTTCGCGAAATGATCGTTCCCGGGGTCGTGGCTGTGCTGGCCCCGGTAATCGTCGGTTTCATTCTCGGTAAGGAATCCCTCGGCGGCATGCTCGCTGGTGCTACCTTGGCCGGCGTCCTGCTCGCGCTGATGATGTCCAACGGTGGCGGTGCCTGGGATAACGCCAAGAAATTCATCGAAAAGGGCGACCTGTCCGGAGAAGGCAAGGGCGGCGAAGCTCACAAGGCTGCCGTTGTCGGTGACACCGTTGGTGACCCCTTCAAGGACACTTCCGGTCCGGCAATGAACATTCTCATTAAGCTGATGAGTGTTGTCGCACTGGTTATCGCTCCGCTGCTTGCCTGATCCTGCAGCCTGTGAATTGTAACAACCTGATAGCCGGGGCGCAGGCCCCGGCTATCTGTTTTTGACGGAAAAGAATCGGATCATGGGATTTAAATGCGGCATAGTCGGTCTGCCCAACGTCGGCAAGTCCACCATTTTTAACGCGATCACCTCAGCCGGTGCCGAATCGGCCAATTACCCGTTCTGCACCAT
This sequence comes from uncultured Desulfuromonadales bacterium, assembly GCA_945787465.1. Taxonomy (GTDB): domain Bacteria; phylum Desulfobacterota; class Desulfuromonadia; order Desulfuromonadales; family Trichloromonadaceae; genus CALZIZ01. The sequence goes on along the minus strand of CALZIZ010000021.1, from coordinate 42,037 downwards.
CGAGCCCAATGTTGGTGTCGTCGCCGTGCCGGATGCGCGCCTCGAGACCCTGGCCAAGATTGTCCAGCCCCAGAACGTGCTGCCGACGACTCTGGAGTTTGTCGATATTGCCGGGCTCGTCAAAGGGGCCAGCAAGGGCGAAGGGCTTGGCAACCAGTTTCTTGGCCACATCCGCCAGGTCGAGGCCATCGCCCACATCGTGCGCTGTTTCGAAGACGAAAACGTGGTCCACGTTGATGGTTCAGTCGACCCGCTGCGGGATGTCGAGGTGATTCAGACCGAGTTGGGCCTGGCTGACCTCGACTCTGTCGAAAAGCGCATCAGTCGCACCGAAAAACAGGCACGATCAGGGGACAAGAAGCTGCAGGCTGAACTTGAGGTGCTCATTAAGGTTAGAGAGGTCCTGAACCAGGGGCTGCCTGCAAGAGTCGTGGATTTGAGCCCAGATGAGCGGCCGGTGCTTCGTGAGTTGCAATTGATCACTGCCAAGCCGGTTCTCTATGTGGCCAATGTTGCAGAAGACGATCTCGAAGGCAGCCACCCTTTCGTTGCCCAGCTTCGTGAGCTTGCCGGCCGCGAGGGGGCCGAGCTGGTCATTATCTGCGGCAAAATCGAATCCGAGATCGCCGAACTCGATGAGGCCGAAAAGCAGGAGTTTCTTGCCGAACTGGGTCTGGAAGAATCCGGGCTCGATCGAATGATTCACGCCGGCTACCACCTGCTGGGGCTGATCACCTACTTTACCGCCGGGGTCAAAGAGGTGCGGGCCTGGACCATTCAGGACGGCTTTCTTGCTCCGCAGGCCGCTGGGGTGATCCATACTGATTTCGAAAAAGGTTTCATCCGGGCCGAGGTTATCGGGTTTAATGATTTTGTCGCCTCCGGCGGCGAAGCCAAGGCCAAGGAGAAAGGCCAGATGCGCCTTGAGGGGAAAGAATACCTCGTCAAGGACGGCGACGTCATGCATTTCAGGTTCAACGTCTGATCAGAAAAGCATTGTGTCTGGCAGTGGGATATGGTATTAAATTGAGTTCTTTGAGTGCTGGGCACCATGGTGGTGCCTGCTCCTTGCTCCGGGCAGGACCGGGGCTAACAACCCATGAGGAGGTTAGTTAATGCGAACCTACGAAACTATTTACATTATCCATCCTGAGGTCGTCGGTGACGAATATGCCGCCGTCGTCGAAAAATTTAAGGGCGTTCTCAGCGACCAGGGGGGAGAAATTCTCAAGGTCGATGAGTGGGGCACCCGGAAGCTGGCCTACCCGGTCAAGAAGCAGGCACGCGGTTCCTTCGTGCTGATGGCTTATGAGGCCGGCGCTGTGGTTATCAGTGAGTTGGAGCGTCGCTTCCGGATCGATGACAAGGTCATGAAGTTTCAGACCGTCCAGCTTGAGAAGGGGCTCGAAGTGGCTCCCGCTGCTGAAGAAGCAGAGGCCGGTGCTGAAGCTGCAACTGAAACCGAAGAAACTGCCTGAACAAACACAACGCCTTTATAAACACGGAGGATAATAGATATGGCTAATCCCAGAGCACCTCAACGTCGTCGTTTCGGCCGCCGCAAGGGCTGCCGCTTTTGTGGAGATAAGGACCTGGTTATTGACTACAAAGAGGTCAAAACCCTGCGGTACTTCGTTTCCGAGCGTGGCAAGATTGTTCCCCGACGGATTTCAGGCAACTGCTCCAGCCATCAGCGCAAGGTCACCGAAGCGATCAAGCGGGCTCGCAATATCGCCCTGCTGCCCTTCACCGCAAGCCATTCGCTCGATTAATTGAACGGGCAGATGGCCATTGCAGAAAAATCGGCTGTCAGCCAGAAGCCACTGTGGCTTCTGGCTGGCGTCGGATCAGGTCTGTTGCTGCACACCCTGGCAGGGTTCCTCGGCCCCTTGGGGGCGCTGGTTAATCTCATTCTGCCCTTTCCGGCGGCCTATGTTCATATGCGTGCCGGAACTCTGGTTGGTATCGGCACGGTCGCTTTGACCTTCCTCGGGTTACTGGGGATAGGCGGTGACGGTTCTGCTGTGGGCTACGCCCTGCAGTTCGGCATTGGAGCGGTATTGTTGCCGCTGCTGCTGCGACGGGGGTGGGCTTGGGACCGGGCTGCAGGGGCGACCACCATGGTGGTTTTCTGCGCTGCCATGCTTGCGCTGGCAGGGTTTGCAACCTATCAGGGTGAGACGGTCAACAGTCTGGTTCAACAGTATGTGCAGGGCGAGGTTGAGCGCGCACTGGTCATCTATAAAAGTGCCGAACTGCCCGAGGGGCAGGTCGCTGAGCTGGGCAAGGTCGCCAACCAGATGGCAGAATTTCTGATGGTGACCTACCCGGGCCTGATTGTGACCGCAACCGCTCTGTTGCAACTCGTCACACTTGGCCTGCTCGTATCCCGAAGCAGGGGCAAGTATCTGGTCGCCGGTAGGTCTTTTGCCACCTGGAAGGCGCCGGATGTGCTGGTCTGGCTACTTATTCTGGCCGGATTTGCTCTTTTCTTCAGCGCTGGGATCGGTCAGCTGATCGCGACAAACCTGCTGGTCGTGCTGTTGCCCACATACTTTCTGCAGGGGTTGGCGGTTGTCACTTTTTTCTTTCAGAAAAAAGCCATCTCACCCGGTTTTCGGGCCCTTGGATATGTACTTGTTGCTTTTCTGAATCCCTTGCCGATGATTGTTACAGGTATTGGGGTCTTCGACCTCTGGGCCGATTTCAGAAAGCCGAGAATTAAAAAAACCTAGATATTAAAAGATCTAGTTTGGGAGGACATCAATGAACGTTATTCTTACCGAGAACGTGGACGGCCTCGGCAATATCGGGGACCTGGTTAAGGTCAAGCCCGGTTATGCCCGCAATTACCTGGTTCCCAAGAAGATGGCGGTGGAAGCCAATCCCCGCAATGTCAAGGAACTGGAACACCAGAAGCGTCAGGCTGAGCGCAAGCTGCAGAAGGTTACCCAGGCTGCCGAGGTGCTAAAGGGGCAGATTGAGAAGAACCCGCTCGCTCTGACTCACAAAGCTGGCGAAGAAGGCAAGCTCTTTGGCTCGGTAACGGCCATGGAAATCGAAGCCAAGCTGGCCGAGGCCGGTGTCCAGATCGATCGACGCAAAATTCAGCTCGATGAGCCCATTAAAGCTATTGGGGACTTCGAAGTTCCTGTTAAACTTGATGCCGGCGTTGTCGCGACCATCAAAATTTCGGTTGCTGCCGAAGATTAACAACTGCGTGCCGGGGAAAGGCTGAGCCTTTCCCCGGCGGCTTTGTTTGAAAAAAGTATTTTATGGAACAAGCTTCAGCTCATCGTCTCCCCCCGCAAAACCTTGAGGGGGAAATGTCCGTTCTTGGCGGTGTCCTGCTGGAAAACGAGGCCCTGAACCGGGCTCTCGAAATCCTGCGCCCCGACGACTTCTACCGGGACAGCCACAAAAAAATCTTTTCTACACTGATTGAACTCAACGAAAAGGGCGAACCCGCCGACCTGGTGACCCTTTCTGCCGCCCTTCAGGGCAAGGGTGAACTGGATTCCGTAGGTGGAGCCAGTTATCTCGCTACGCTCGTCGACTACGTTCCCACCGCTGCCAACATCATTTATTACTGCCGCCTGGTCAAGGAAAAGGCCCTTGCCAGGAATCTGGTTTATGTCGCCACCGAAATTGCCACCAAGGGATACGAAGGCCGTGACATGGAACAGACGCTTGACTGGGCGGAAAAGTCTATTTTCGAAATCGCCAGCATGAAGAGTACCGCGTCCTACTACTCCACCAAGGAGATTATGAAGGACACCTTCAAGGCGATTGAGAAACTCTACGACCGCAAAGAGCTTGTGACCGGGGTGCCCACCGGGTTTACCGATCTCGACACCATGACCGCAGGACTCCAGGGCGGAGACATGGTGGTGCTCGCCGGGCGTCCCTCGATGGGGAAAACCGCCTTTGCCCTCAACCTGGTCGAAAATTCCGCGGTTCATGCCGAGAAGCCGGTTCCAACGCTGGTCTTCTCCCTGGAGATGAGTAAGGAGCAGCTGGTGCAGCGCCTTTTGTGCTCGGTGGCCAAGGTTGATGCCAGCCGGTTGCGTACCGGCCATCTCGGAGAATCGGACTGGCCCAAGCTCACCAATGGCGCAGGGATGCTCTCCGAGGCCCAGATCTATATCGATGACACCCCTTCGATCTCGGTCCTCGAGGTTCGTGCGAAGGCTCGCCGGCTTAAGGCCGACAAGGGCCTCGGCCTGGTCGTTATCGATTACCTGCAGCTCATGCAGGGGAGCAACTCGGAAAGCAGGCAGCAGGAGATATCGGAAATCTCCCGTTCGCTCAAAGCCCTTGCCAAAGAGCTGGATGCTCCGGTCGTCGCCCTCTCCCAGCTTAACCGCTCCCTCGAAAACCGCACCGACAAACGGCCGATGATGTCTGACCTGCGTGAATCGGGCGCCATCGAGCAGGACGCCGATGTGATCATGTTCGTCTATCGCGACGCCGTTTATTGTGATGCCTGCAAGAAGCGCGACAATTCCTGCGATAAGGGGCATGACAAGGACGCAGAGATTATTATCGGCAAGCAGCGTAATGGTCCTATCGGCACCGTGCATCTGACCTTCCGTGGTCAGTTCACGCGATTCGAGAACCAGTCAAAACGTGAGGATAGTTACTGAGAGCCGCCGAGCTGATTTTTATTGCAACCAAGAACCCGGGAAACATTCCCGGGTTTTTTTATACCCTGAAGGCTTGTACCCTTTGGCCAGAATTGCTTATTGGGAATAATGATTTAAAATAGTTAAGAAGATGTATGTTTCGAGCCAAAAAGGACGCTTGCTGACCCGATCCGGTCATGAGCAGGGTTCCGGTGTATCCCAAGGGACAAAAAAGGAGGCCAGGTTATGATCCAGCTAGACCTAAACCCCGAGGAGCAGAAGGTGCTGAAAGAGGTTCTGGAGGGATGTCTTTCTGATTTGCGGATGGAAATTTCCAACACTGACCTGCAGGATTATCGGGATAAGTTGAAGTTTAAAAAAGGGGCGATAAAAAAGTTACTCGGGGTCCTCTGAGGTTGCTGAAGTAGGCTGGCCTGAAGCGTGAAAACAGAAACAGGGTCGAGGAAAGTCAACAGCCCCGGAGGGTTACCTACCGGGGCTGTGCTTTTGCTCGGCACCAGAACTGCCCGCTTCAGTCCCTTTTCAGATCTATGCCCAGGGTCTGGATTTTTTTACGCAGGGTGTTGCGGTTGATGCCGAGGATTTCGGCGGCCCGAACCTGATTGCCGCGGGTTTTTTCGAGAACGATTTTTATCAGGGGACGCTCCATCTGGTGCAGGACCATGTCATAGAGGTTGTCCAGTTCCTGAACGTCCATCTGTGCAAGGGAGCTGCGAAGCTTGTTGGAGATCAGCGACTCAAGGGAGCCCTCCGCCTCTTCAACCGAGTTGGATTCGAGCAAGGCCGGAAAATCTACCGGGGTCAGAAGCTGGTCAGGGGAGAGCAGGGCCGCCCGCTGCAGGGTGTTTTCAAGCTCCCGGACATTTCCCGGCCAGCTGTAGCTTTTAAGCAGGTTCATGGTCTCTTCGGTGCAACCGCGGGCCGGCACCTGTTGCTCCTCGTGGACCCGACGCATGAAATATTCGACCAGCAAAGGGATGTCGTCCCGGCGTTCGCGCAGCGCGGGCAATTCAATCGGTACAACGTTCAGCCGGTAAAAGAGGTCCTCGCGAAACTCCCTGGCCTTGACCCGGTCCTTGAGTTCTTGGTTGGTAGCCGCGACAATGCGCACATCGACGGGAATGGTGGTGCTGCTGCCGGTTCGGGTGATCTCTTTCTCCTGCAGTACCCGCAACAGCTTGGCTTGAAGTTCAAGGGGCATATCACCGATTTCGTCCAGAAACAGGCTGCCGCCGTTGGCTTGCTCGAATTTGCCGATTTTTCGTTCGGTGGCGCCGGTAAAAGCACCTTTTTCAAAACCGAAGAGTTCGCTCTCGAGCAGTTCCCGGGGGATGGCGGCACAGTTTATGGCCAGAAAGGGTTTGCCGAGCCTCGGGCTGTTGTAGTGGATTGCGCGGGCCACCAGCTCTTTGCCGGTTCCACTTTCGCCGGTAATCAGCACGGTGGCGTCCGACGGGGCGACCTTGCCGAGTATTTTGTAGACTTCCTGCATCGGTTTGGCCTGGCCGATGATGCTGCGGTCGAGCTGGTGATGTTCTTTGAGCTCCTCCTTGAGCCGGTGGACCTCCTCGGTCACCTTGGACGCCTTTTGCGCTTTGAGGATGATGGCATCCAGGGCATCGAGGTCGAAGGGTTTGGTAATGTAGTCGTAGGCGCCTCGTTTCATGGCTTCTACGGCGTTTTTCATAGAAGACTCGGCCGTCATAATAACGACCAGGACCTCGGGGCGCTCCTCTTGAATCTTGCTGAGCAGGTCGAGTCCGGTAATCCCCGGCATCTTGATGTCCAGAACTGCCATTTCGTAAGAATTGCGGCGAAACAGTTCGAGGGCCTCAGAGCCGTTGGCGGCCAGGTCAACCGCAAAGCCCTGTTTGGCCAGAGCCTTTGATAAAACCCAACGGATGCTTTCCTCGTCGTCTGCAACCAGAATGCGTCGAATGGCCATGGTGTGTGGTGCCTTTCAAATCTATGTTATTTCAGGCTAAGCCTGGGTTTGATGTTAGCTTTTTTGGGGCGAATCTTGGGATTTCCGAAACAGGGGGAGCGAAACGGCAAAGCTTGCTCCCTCGCCAGGGGTACTGCTGATCTTCAGAAAACCCTTGTGCTCGCTGACAATTTTCTGGCAGGTGGCGAGCCCCAGTCCGCTGCCGCGACTCTTGGTCGTATAGAAGGGGGTGAAAATCTGTTCCAGATCGTCCTTGGGGATCCCTCGCCCAGTGTCCCGGATTTCCACGACAATCAATGGGACCGGACGGCCGCCCGGTTGGTTGAGGTGGTAGTCGGAGGCGACTTTGCTGATGATTTCGACCTTCCCGGATTTTTCGATAGCCTCTCCGGCGTTTTTGATCAGGTTGAGAAACAGCCGGGTCAGCAGGTTTTCATCTCCGCGAATCGGTGGGATGCTGGGGTCGAGTCTGAGCACGAACTCGATGTCCTTACCCCGGTGTGCTTCCTTTTGAAACAGTACGATGTCGCCAAGAACCTTGGCGAGGTTGACCTCGGAGAGTTCAGGCGGCCTGGGGCGGGCCAGATCCATGAGTTCTTCGATGATGCCATTAACCCGCTCGACCTCCTTGATCATCACCTCGGTATATTCCTTGAGGTTACTGTCTTCGGGCAGTTCCATGGCCAGCAACTGGGTTGCCCCCTTGATGCCGCCCAGGGGGTTCTTGATCTCGTGGGCAAGACCCGCGGCCAGGGTCCCAAGCATGGAGAGGCGGTCGGCCCTGCGGATGGCTTCTTCAAGGGCCTGGACTCTGGAGAGATCGCGAAGAATAAGCACCGCTCCATCAGGATTTCCGTTTTCGCTGAAAATGGGTGATACCGAAACGCTGACCGCAAGCGGTGAGGCCGAGGGGCGGTGAAGAAGCAGGTTCTCGTGGTCAGAGATGGACCGCCCTTCGGAAATAGCCATCCTGGTCAGGTAGAGAAAGTTATCCTGGCCGGCAAAGAGTTTTTCAAAGGATCGTCCCAGGCTCTGTTTTTCCGACAGCCCCGTGTAGGATTGAGCGGCAGGGTTAAAGAGGGTGATATTGCCCTGCTGGTCGAGGGCGATGACCGCCCGGTCGATATTTTCCAGAACCCGTACGTACAGTTGGGCATCGGGATGAAGGACTGTCTTGGTCATGAAAGGCTCTCTTTGCTGTCGGCAGCAGCGGTGAAAAAATCAGTCATAACCGTTTTTAGTTCGGGAACTGACTGCAGATGGTTCACTGTCGAGCGAAACGCTGCTGCTCCAGAAAGGCCTCGGGAATACCAGCACAGGTGCTTGCGCATATCGCAAAGGGCCTTCTGGGGGCCGAAGGATTCGAGAAACAGGTGCAGGTGCAGCATGGCAACCTCGAGCCTCTCAGGGGGGCTGGGTGCAGCAGGTAGGGGGCGGTCCTGCTGCAAGGCAAGAATGTCGCGGATCAACCAGGGATTGCCATAGCCGCCGCGGCCGATCATCAAGCCGTCGCAGCCGGTTTGCTGCAGCATATTGAGGCCATCTGTGGCACAAAAGATATCCCCGCTGCCGATCACCGGGACAGTTATCGCCTCTTTAAGCTGGCGAATCTGATCCCAGGCCGCCTGGCCCCCGAAGCCCTGGGTCCGGGTCCGTGGGTGAAGGGTGATCGCATCGGCTCCTTCAGCAACGGCAATCCGTGCAACTTCAAGAAAATTGACCGAACCCTGATCCCAGCCTGAGCGGATTTTCACCGTCAGCGGCAACCTTGTCGCCTTACGCACCGCCGCAACAATCTGGCCTATTCTGGCGGGGTCGCGCAGCAAGGCACTGCCGGAACCGTCCCGGATGACCTTTTTCACGGGGCAACCCATATTGATGTCGAGCAGTTCGCCGTTTTCGCTGACCATTTTGGCGGCCTCAGCGAGGACCGATGGTTCGTTGCCGAAGAGTTGGATGCCCAAAGGGCGCTCTTCGGGGACCGAACGGAGCAGCTCGCGGGTCCGTTTGCCTGCCCGAATCAGGCCGTTGGCGCTGACCATCTCGGTGAAGACCAGACCAGGGCCAAAATCTTTCATGACCCGTCGGTAGGGAAGGTCGGTAATGCCAGCCATGGGGGCAAGAATGATGTTGTTTTTGAGTTGAAGGCGATCGATAATCATGGTGTCTAATCTTGGTGTCTGCATAAAATTTATGCATTTTAGCACCGGGCTACGAGAAAGCAAAGCAAAAAGAAATCCTCTAAAGGTTCATCCAAATAGGATACTGTATACAAAATAGCGCTTGACAACCCCTGGTTGAATTGGTAGAAATGTGTCTGAAAAATGAGATCAAACCAAGGTGGATTTTGGCCTTTAAGTGTTTGGTCTAGCGCCTTGTCCAATGCTAGAACGGCGGTTTTAATCCGCGGTTTCAGGTCTTCGGGCCATAGCCGGACAGGGCAGGATTCTTTATTTTTATTTTATGTGTTTTGTTTTGCCAGTTGGTTGGTCTGGTGGGTATGGTGCCCACCGTAATTTCATTTCGCTAAAGGAGAGAGAGAATGGCGACACTTAAGGAAACCCTGTTTAAGAAGATCCAGGAGCATCGTCCTCGCACCACCCGCCTGGTCAAGGAATTCGGTGACGTTAAACTGGGTGACGTGACCATCGCTCAGGCCATTGGTGGAGCCCGCGGCGTAAAATGTCTTGTTACCGACATCTCTTACCTGGATCCGATGGAGGGTATCCGTTTCCGTGGGATGACCATCCCCGAAACCTTTGCAGCTCTGCCCAAGGTTCCCGGCTGCGACTATCCCTATGTCGAAGGCTTCTGGTACCTGCTGCTGACCGGCGAAGTTCCCACCATGGAGCAGACCCTGGAAGTTGTTGAAGACTTCAAGGCCCGTGCCCAGGTTCCCCAGTATGTCATCGACCTGCTGCGCACCCTGCCTCGCGACAGCCATCCGATGACCATGTTCTCCGCCGCCATCGTTTCGATGCAGCGCGAGTCCATCTTTGCCCAGAAGTATGCTGAAGGCATGAGCAAGATGGATTACTGGGATCCGATGTACGAAGACTCCTGCAACCTCATGGCTAAACTGCCTGAGATCGCTGCTTACATCTATCGCATGAAGTACAAGGGGGACACCCCCATCGCTTCGAACCCCGAACTCGACCTGGGCGGCAACTTCGCTCACATGATGGGTATCGACAAGCCTTATGACGACGTGGCCCGGATGTACTTCATCCTCCACTCCGACCACGAGTCGGGCAACGTTTCTGCCCACGCCACTCACCTGGTCGCTTCGGCTCTGTCTGACGCTTACTACAGCTTGTCCGCCGGCATCAACGGCCTGGCTGGCCCTCTGCACGGCCTGGCTAACCAGGAAGTTCTCGGCTGGACCCAGGACTTCATGACCAAGCTCGGCGGCAAGGTTCCCACCGAAGAGGAACTCAAGAAGGCTCTGTGGGACACCCTCAACAGCGGTCAGGTTGTTCCCGGTTACGGTCACGCCGTTCTGCGCAAGACCGACCCCCGCTACACCTCGCAGATGGAATTCTGTGAGAAGAACCTGCCCGACTACCCGCTGTTCAAGCTGGTTAACATGATCTACAAGGTTGCTCCCGGCGTCCTCATGGAGCACGGCAAAGCCAAGAACCCCTGGCCGAATGTCGATGCCCAGTCCGGCGTTATCCAGTGGTACTACGGCCTGACCGAGTACGACTTCTACACCGTGCTCTTCGGTGTCGGCCGCGCCCTCGGCGTTCTCGCCAACATCACCTGGGACCGCGCTCTTGGTTACGCTATCGAGCGTCCCAAGTCCGTTACCACCGCAATGCTCGAAGAAGCTGCCGGTATCGGCCAGAAGGCTGCCAGCAACTAAGGCTTTTTCGCTGCACATGTTTTATAATGGGGATGCCCTTTTCGGGCATCCCCTTTTTTATTCAGCAAGGCAAAAGCCCTTCGAGACCGAAGGGCTTTTGCCTTGCTGTTTATTGCAGGGAGCTATGGCCCCTACAGGCTATTTTTTCTTATCGGGGCGGGTCGCGTAGATCAGCAGTTTATTGTCGGTATAGCTTTCGACCTCACCGGCGAAGGTTTCGATCTTAAAGTAGTCATGCACCTTCTCGGGGGCGTCGATGAAGAACTTGTTAAGTTCTTTTACGCCTTCGGAAGTCAGTCCGGCTCTTTTGGCCCAGGTGGGGAAATCATGGGTTTTGGGCAGAATGCAGGTCTGTTCCACCACAAAATTGGCATCCTCGAGCATGCCTCTCCACTCTTGTTCGGTGAAGGCTCTGACGTGGGTAGGGTCGCGCATTTTTTCCATGGTCTGGTAGAATTCGGCTATCTCGGGGTCTTCGGGAAGCAGGGTGTCGACAATGGCCATACGGCTGCCGCGGCGCCTGAGGACCCGGTGAAACTCTCTCAGGGCGCGGGGCACGTCGGGGAAATGATGGGGGGCAATCCGGCAGGTTAATAAGGTGAAAGACCCGGCCGGGAACGGCAGGTCTTCAGCATCGGCTTCTCGGAATGTCACATTTTCAACCTTGCCGACTTCGCTGATATGCTCCTGAGCCATTTTAAGCATCTGCATGGTCAGGTCCGAAGCGACGACACTGCGCACCAGGGGGGAAAAGTAGAGGGCAGTGTGCCCTCCGCCACAGGCTACATCGAGCAGGGCATCTTCGGTGGTCGGCTGAAGCAATCGGGCCATTTCCACAAGGTCGTTACCGCCGGAGAACCCCTTGTCGCGCACATATCCCTCGGCGGACCGGGAGAACTGAGCTTTTACCTTGTTTTTGAAATCACTGGACATTTCTGGCTCCTTTAATGCATTTAATTATATCATTGCAGCCGAAAAAGTCTTGCCGGCCCGGGGGGGGCTTCTGGTTTCAGCCTTAAACCTGGATCCGTGAGTTGGGGGCGGGAAAAGAGAGTACCTGCTTGGCCTGAATAGGTGTTTAAAAAAATCTGAGGCGCACCCATAGGTTCGTCGGTGAATTTTTAAACGCTTAGGCAGGGCAATGACTTGCGCTATTGCCCGGTCAGAACTCGCGGATTCAGGATATCCCCTGCACTGGAGATGTTGAATAGGAAAACAGGTGCCCTTGGGACAGACCTGGTTGGAAAGCAACCCGCTGATCATATGGTACTTTGCCCCTGGGGCCCTTGCAGGTAGATTTGCCTGCCCAAAAAGGCGGGGGGCTGAGAGGCCGGTGTTGACCAACCTTGAATCCCGGCGCCGCAAATTGGCAGATAATGGAGACGCTCTGCAAGGGCTGTGGCGCCTGCAAACCGGCCTGTACCAACGATGCTCTGCGCCTGGTTTCGGGCAAGGTGCGGGTTGACCCCGGCCAGTGTATCCTCTGCGGTTATTGTGCCGCAGCTTGTTCCGAGTTTATCATCCGGGTTATCTGATTATCCGGGCATCAGATTTCACTCAACCACTTGTCGACCGAGGCGTTGCCGGGCCCTGAGACCAGAAGCGCCAGGGTCATGCCGAGCAGTGCCAGGTTGAATTCTATGCCGTGCCCCTGGCCCTGGGCGCAATACCAATTCAGGAAAAAGCCGTTGGGCAAATGAATCAGGTAAATGGCCACCACCATGATACAGCTCAGGCCAAGAGCGGCAAGCCGTGTCAGAAAGCCCAGCAGTATTGCCAGGGCGCCGAAAAACTCGGTTATTATGGCGAGAAACGCCAGACTCGAGGGGATGCCCAGCCCATCGTGGAAATTGGCCATGGTGAGTTCGAAACCGCTTCCTCCGAACCAGCCGAAGAGCTTCTGCGCCCCATGGGCCAGAAAAATAGTCCCCAGAGCCAGGCGGGCAAAAAACAGCCCCCATGAATCAACCGTATAAAAGATTCGTCCAAGTCTCATCCGCAAACCTTTGCCAATTTTTTGAAACTCATTATAATCCATTTTTTCTCTTTGCACAGTAAAATGGCTAAACTAATTCCGCCCCAAGTGGAACAACTTTTGCTGGTCTTTGGTGAGAGGTCCCTGAAAAAGGGAGGTCACCCGCTGATTTGGGGTATTCCTGGGGCAAAAAACTGTCTACTGCCGGAAAGGTCTGGCAGAAATTTAACCTGAATCCGTGAGTTCCGGGTGGGGAACAGCGCAGGTCGTTGAGCTGCCTAAGCGTTCAAAAAACTACCGGCCAACCTTTGGGTGCGCCTCATGTTTTTTTGAAGCACTTAATTATCCCAACCACTTACACTCTTTTCCCGCCCCGAACCTTACGGAGCCAGGTTTAACCGAACAAGGAATGAATTTTCATGGAAGGTTTTTTCAAGGGTATTGTTGAACTCGGCTCGGGGTTGTGGCACGAATTCCTGTATATTTTGCCGTTTCTGGTGATCGGGGTGTTGTTGGAGGCGACCATTCGCACCCTTAAATGGCATGTCAAGATCCGCAAGGCTCTGACACGCTTTGGTGTGCTCTCCATCGGCGTAGCAACGCTGTTGGGGGTTGCCAGCCCTTTGTGCGCCTGTGCAACTCTGCCCCTGGTCATCTCTTTGCTCCTGGCTGGTTTGCCGCTGGCGCCTGCGATGGCGCTGCTGGTGACCTCTCCGCTGATGAGCCCCGCAGGATACACCCTGCTCAATTGGGAACTCGGTGCCGGTTGGGCCAATGCGGTCCTTGTCGGGGCCATTTTCATGGGCCTGTTCGCCGGGTATCTGACCCAGTTTTTACGCGGCTATGGGTTTTCTGAAGAGCTCATCTTTCGCAAGAAGCTTCCTGCCGGTGACTTTCATGATCCCGATTATCCGGTTGAGGAATTACGTTGTGAATGTGGCAAACAGTTGTCCCACCATGTGAATCGCTGTACCCACAACAAGTTTCTGGTCTTTTTGGCCAGGGCCTGGGAAGGGGGGCTTAAGATCGGCAAGTTCGCCCTGATCGGCCTGGTGATCGAAGTGGTCGCTTCGACCTTCATCCCCCATGAATGGCTCGCGGGGCTGCTCGAAGGCACCGGGATTCTTCCGGTATTTGCCCTGACTTTCGCAACCATCCCCCTGCACATGCCCCAGGTGACCGCAGCAGCGATGCTCTATGGTTTCGTCTCTCCGGAAATAGGAGCCGGCATCACCCTGGCCAAGGGGGCAGGTGTGGCCCTTCTGATCGGCGGCCCGGTGACAGCACTGCCGGTCATGGGCGTGTTTTTCACCATGTTCCGCAGGCGGGTTCTGCTGCTCTACCTCGGTCTATGCATCAGCGGTACGTTGTTGCTGGCTTTTACCTACCGCCTGCTTCCCTTCAGTTTCTGATTTACCGTTCTCATCTCAGATCATCCTAAGGGCGGCCTTCTGGCCGCCCTTTTTTTGTCTGGCCCAATCTCGTCCTGCCGGTTTGTGATGCTCCAGGCCCAAGCACAGCAGAGCGGCCATAATCTAAGAGTTCACAGCCCATGCCCTGAAGTTATTTGAGGGACGGTACCTGCACCGGGACGATCATGGAGGATCCGTGAATCTTCGTGAGGGATGTTTTGGCAAGTTGCAAGGGAGGACGATTTTCAGCAGGGCTTCAGGCTGGCCGGGGAGCTGAAAGGCAAAGGAATACATCGTTTATCGGGATGGCCAGCAGTGCGCAGCGCATGCGATAGTCGTAAGGCAGATCTAAGCTTGAAGGTAAAGGGTTAAGGGGAAAGGGCTGCTCAGCTATCTTCGGATTCGGTTTTGAGGGTTTCGACCTGATCTTCGAGGTAACTGATGATGCGCTCGAGTTGTTCGGGGTAGTCTTCGGGGATACCGGGCAGATCGAAGAGGGTCGTCTGCAAACGGCGGGCTGCGCTCAGGCCCGATTTTATCTGCGGCAGGGGATTGTCCTGAGGAGGTTCTTTGCTCGAAGCAACTTCCTTGAAGCGTTTGAGCACCGTAGGGTGGCTGCGTTCTTCTTCGACCACTGCATTGCGCAGCTCGGCGTACTCCTCGTCGGTAAAGGCTTTTTCTTCCCGCGCCTGGCGCAGCAGATCGACGGAGCGGTAATCGGGCAGGGGCTTCAGCTCGGTCTGCCGGGCCAGCAGCTGAGGTTCATCCTTCTCCAGGAACCGATAAGCCTGGGTCAGTTTCTGGGCCGTCGGTTTTTTGATGCGGATTTCCTTGGCGCAGTAATCCTCAAAATTTTCGTAGCCCCAGCCCTGATAGAGTCTGTCGTGGTTGACATGGAGCAGTTGTTGCCCCAGTTCCACCCACGAAGATTTAAACCTGCGAGCGGTATCGAGGACCTGATAGCGGTCTGACCCGGGGTCCAGCTCTTTCATGATATTCTCAATATGTTTTTCGCCGCTCGACCTGGGGGTCTCGTTCATGGCTCGGGTGCCTCTCTTTTCTTCTGAATTGGGCCTGGAAGTTTATCACAGCCAATTGCCGGGGTGAAGTCTTTTGCCTTGGACGAGGGAAGAGTTCCAGATAGAATAATTGCCCATTGATATTCGCTTGTTGTTTGACTTTTTTGCCTGGCTTCGAACTCAAGGAGACAGGTTTTAGATAGCCGGAGTATTTTTATGTCAAAAAAATCACCAGTTGCAGGTTTTGTTGTCGGCCCTCAGACCGCTCAGATGCTGAAACTCGGACATCCCTGGGTGATCGCCGACCGTTTCACCCGCCAGTGGCCGCTGGGAAAGGTCGGCGACCTTGTCCCGCTGACCGATGAGGGAGGCCGCCTGTTGGCCACAGCCCTGCTCGATCCGGGTGACCGTATTGTCGCACGGGTTCTCCAGTCCGGCTCCATGACCCTGAGCGAGGGGTGGGTTCGGAGAAAAATAGAGGCTGCGGTAGCTCTGCGTGAGGCCCACCTCGAACTGACCGACACTGATGCCTACCGCCTGGTCAATGGCGAAGGAGACGGGTTGCCGGGCCTGACCGTGGACCGCTATGGCGAGTACCTCATGGTGCAGCTTTATGCGGCGGGATGGAAAAGGCACTTGCCCCTGGTGGTCGGGGCCCTGCAGAAGGTGTTGGAGCCGGCAGGGATTTACGAGAAGTTCAGGCCGCAGAAAACCAGGAAGCTTGAAGCCGAAGTCAAATCAAAGAAATACAGTCGTCTGCTGGCCGGCAGTCCGGTTGCTGGCCCCATAAATGTCGTAGAAAACGGGCTGAACTTCCTTGTGGACCTGGAAGAAGGGCTGAATACCGGGCTTTTTCTTGACCAACGCAGCAACCGGCGCGACCTGATGAGGCGGGTGCGGGGCAAGAAGGTGCTCAACCTGTTTGCCTACACCGGTGCCTTCTCTGTTGCGGCTGCTGCCGCCGGCGCCGAAAAGGTGACCAGTGTCGATGCCTCGGCAACTTACCTGGACCGGGCGAGGGAAAACTTTTCTCTCAATCGGCTTAACCCCAAACGCCACGAATTTGTGGTGGGGGATTGTTTCGAGGTGCTGCAGGACCTGCAGGCCCAGGGACGGTCTTTTGATATCATCCTGATGGATCCACCGAGTTTTTCCACCACCAGTAAAAGTCGCTTCACCACCCGGGGGGGGACGTCCGATCTGGTGGCCACCGCCCTGAAGCTGCTCCCTCCCGGAGGACTGGTGATTACCTCATCGAACCATCAAAAAATCGATATAGCGGACTATCTCAAGGAATTGCGCCGCGGCGCCCTGGAGGCCGGGTGCCCGCAACGGGTGATCCGCATCGCCGGCCAGCCTGAGGATTTTCCTTTTCCGGTCACTTTTCCCGAGGGCCGCTATCTGAAGTATGTTATCAGCGTCCGTGGGTAATCGTCTTCTCCTCCCATGGGAGCCAAAGTCAAAACCACAAAAAGAAAACGGATAACTAACCCAAAAAAAGGCTGGGACTGCCACCAAGGCACGAAGGCACCAAGGGGACCTCAAGACCAGGAATTTCCACATGCATTAGGATCATAAACCCAAGATTTTCTTCGTGTCTTGGTGCCTTGGTGGCTAATATCTGTTTACCTTCTTTTGGGTTATAATTCAGAAAGAAAAAGCCTGTATTTCAACAGGCCTTTTTCGGGATGGTTGTCATGGAACCTCCGAAACCCTAGCGTCGCAAAGGGGTGAAGACCTGGTTGTGCAACATTGCATAGCCGGTCAGTTGTTCTTCGGCAAGCAGGGGATGTCCGACAGGCAGAATCAGAAAGGGTTGCTGTTGTTCTCCTCCGACCGAGCCGTGGCCTCCAACCTGGTCGTCAAAGCAGGCGATGCGCTCCCCGTCGTAAGCTCCGAAAATGATCAGGTCTCCGCACTTGTCGCTAGAGGCAAAGCGCCACAGCTCTGAGAACAACGCCAAGGGGTCTCCGTAGGGGCGAAGAAATTCCAATTCAGCAGCTTCGGGGGGGGATTCGGGAGTGCCGCAGACCTTTCCGCCGTGGTGAAACAGGCATGCTTCATCCCCTTCTCCCTTGGCGAGCAAAAAACCGATCCCCTGGTGCTGGCTTAAAAACCGTAGTAAGCGAGGCTGGGCCTGTTCGACTTCCCCGGCATTTAATCTGCGGGGTTCGCCGGTAATGTACAGGTGAGCAAGGGAGCTGGAATAGGTGACGACAACCCCGCCTTCCTGGTCAACCTTCAGGGTTTCGGGGACAAGATCGCGGATCTTGTTCTGGATGAAATCTTTGGTGCTGCGGTAGAGCTGGTATCGCCAGCGCTTGGGGCGGGCATCGAGTTCCTGCTTCAGGTAATCGAGTTGGGCCCTGGTAAAGTCAATTGATCCTGAGGAAACGGCAGCTGTTTGATGCTCGCGCAAAAAGGAGCTGACCGTCTCGCCCAGGGTGGCGCCGAACTTGTTGTGGAAGGGGTAACCGGGGGTCTGGCCGTGGTCCGAAAGCAGAATCAGTTCGTATCGGGCGCCCGGGGCATGGCGCAGCATCCGCATCACTTCGCCGATGCGCTTATGGGCCAGTTCGTCGTAGCCGCTGTAGGTTGTGTAAATATAAGGGACCCCGGCGTAGATGTCGGCAATGACCCCGAAGGTTTGCAGTTCGCGTAAAATGACATTGCAGAAGATACGGATAAAGGGAAACAGGCCGCTGGCCACTCGCCATGGGCGGGTCTTGCGGTAGTGCCAGCGGTCATAGAGGTTGGTGAAGTACTCAATCACCGAAGCTCCGATCATGCGGCAGACCCGCAGCGGATGCAAAAACATCAGCACCATGATTCTGAATCCGCCGAAGCGGCCGAACAGGGTCTGAGGGTGAGGGGAGGAAACGGTGAAAATGCTCCGGGAAGCTCCCCCATCAAGGATGTTGGAGTAGGACGAGCCGCCCTCGAGCAGCCCATTGCGGCCGAAAAACAACTCTTCGCGAAAATGCTGCACGTGGTCAATATCGTTGCAGCTGATCAACTGGCCGCTGTGTTTTTCAAACCAGCGAAAGGCAGGGATGCCTGCCGTATCGCCGTAAAAGATGGCAGCCTGGGCCGCCGGGGTGGTGCTGGGCACGCCCGCCTGGTAGGCGCGCAGGCTGTAGCCGCGGTTGAGGTGACGTTCAATATTGGGCAGGTAGCCCTTTTCAAGGGCCTGAAGCAGGTGGGGGTAGGAGAGGCCGTCAATTTGAATACCGACAAAACCCCGATCAGATTTGGCGCCAGCATTGGCGAGCCGCTCTTTGCGGAACAGGTAGAATTTGAAAAAGTAATAGACCCGAAACAGGCGGTCAATAATGGCCGTCCAGTGCACTGAAACTCCAATGTGTTTTTCGGGAAATTATACCATGTTCTTCGAGTATTCCAATGAAAGGAGAGCGGTAAGCGAGAGCGAGTCCCCTGTCTGGTGCGTTCTTTTTTTTTCTGAGTCATTCAGGTTGCGGTTGAGGCGTCTCTGAAGCAGGCCTGGCTTGACCTTAAGCCTGGGATGAGCAACAAAAACAGCGAATAGAATGCACGGCCGCTGCCAGGTCCGGGATGATTCCCGGCCTGGCAACACTTGTACCTATGCCTCGACCACACTGGCCTTTTTGATGACCACAGGCTCGGTGGGAACGTCCTGGTGCATTCCCTGGTTGCCCGTGGCGACCTGGCGGATGGCATCGACGGTCTCCATACCTTCGATGACTTTGGCAAAGACCGCGTAGCCGTACCCCATGGGGGACTTGCCCTGGTGGTTAAGAAAATCGTTGTCAACCACGTTTATGAAGAACTGGCTTGTGGCGCTGTCTACCACCTGGGTGCGAGCCATGGCGAGGCTGCCGCGCTCATTCTTGAGCCCGTTGTCGGCCTCGTTCTTGATCGGGGCCTTGTTGGGTTTTTCTTTCATATCGGCCGTCATGCCGCCACCCTGGACCATGAAATCCTTGATCACGCGGTGAAAAACGGTTTCTTCGTAAAAACCGTCGTTGACGTAGCCAAGAAAGTTCTCGACCGTAATCGGGGCTTTCTCTGCGTTGAGTTCGATCTTGAGGTCGCCCATGGAGGTTTCCATCAGCACGACAGGATTTTTTTCACTCATGTTCAGGTCTCCTTAGCAGATATAACAGGTGAGTTTTTTCGCAAATTTAACAGTTTAAGGCAGATGCGTCAACCGGCAACACCCAGACATGGTGTGGAGATGAAAACGGATCTATAACCAAAAACAGGCTGGGATTGCCGCCAAGGCACAAAGGCACCAAGAACTGCAAAATAACAAGAATTTCCGCAAGCGTTGAGACAGTTTTTCATGGTATTGAGGTCTGGGAATCATGACGTTCCTGGTTTTTCTCCGTCTCTTGATGTCTCGCTTAAGAGCGCCTACTTTTGGTCGTGGCTAATGTTGGGTTGCCTGCTTTTGGGTTATAATTCGCATAAAAAAAGCCCCTCCGGCGAACCGGAGGGGCAATTGAAGTGTAACTGAATATTGGATTTAGAAGTCGATCTTCACATCCCAGTTGTCGACCTTCATGGTGCCGTTCTTCTCGAGGTTCCACTGCATCTTGAAGCAGCGGTCGAAAAGCTGGGGCTCGTGGCCGACACCTTTGGCAATGCACTGCTCTTTGGCCATGTCGAAGTATTCCTGGATCATTGGCTTGTAGTCAGGATGCACGCACTTGTTGATGATCTCCTGGGCGCGATCCTTCGGAGCCAGGCCGCGCAGGTCGGCAAGGCCCTGCTCGGTGACCAGCACGTCGAGGTCGTGCTCGGTGTGGTCGACGTGAGGTGCCTTGGGCACGACGCAGGTGATGCCGGTCGGGTCGGTCTTGCTCGGGCGCACCGAAGGGGAGTGCATGATCTTCAGGAAGCCGTTGCGCAGGAAGTCGCCCGAGCCGCCGAGGCCGTTGATCATGCGGGTACCGCCGACCAGGGTCGAGTTGGCGTGAGCGTAGATGTCGAACTCAACCGGGGTGTTCATGGCGATACACCCGAGACGGCGGATCGGCTCAGGATGGTTGGAGATCGAGAGCTGGCGCAGAACGATCTTCTTGGTGTACTCGTCCCAGTTGGCATACAGCCGCTTGAAGCCGTCGTTGGAAAAGGACAGGGAGCAGGCCGAGGCGAAGTCGAGCTTGCCGCTGTCGAAGAAGTCGAGCATGGTGTCCTGCAGAACCTCGGTGTAGACGCTGAGGTTCGAGAAGGGGCCCTTGACCAGGCCGCCGACAACAGCGTTGGCGATGTTGCCGACGCCGGACTGCAGGGGCAGCAGGTTTTTGGGCAGCCGACCACGCTTCACTTCGTTGGTGAAGAAGTCAAGGATGTGGTTGGCGATCTGCTCGGACATCTCGTCGGGGGGCCCCAGGGGACGGCCGTTGTCGAGTTTCTTCGACTCAACGATGGCGACGATCTTGTCCGGATCACAGCGCACGTAAGCGCTGCCAGCGCGGGAGCCGGCGTCGGTGATCAGGTAGGGCAGACGGTTCGGCGGATTGATCGGCTCAATGATGTCATGTAGACCTTCGTGGGAAGGCATTTCGGTATTGAGCTCGATGATGATCTTGTCGGCCACCTGGCACAGTTCGGGGCAGATGCCGCAGGAGCCCGAAAGAACCAGGCTGCCGTCCTCGGTGATGTCGGTACACTCGATGATGGCAACGTCAATGCGGCCATTCTCGGTGTAGAAGCCGTAACCGATGTCCTGGGCAAAGTGCCCGAGGTGCTTGTCGCCCATGCGGATCTTACCGGTGTTGATCCCCTTCTGAATGTTCTTTCCGGTCTGGTAGGGCCAGCGACGGTCGATCATGTCGAGGGTTGCCCAGCGGTCTTCGGTCTCAACGCCGACGGAAGCGCCGATGAACAGGTTGAAGCGCAGTTTGCCCTGCAGGCCGTTCTGCTCAACGTAATCGGCCAAAGCGACGGGCATGACCTTGGGGTAGCCGACGGGGGTAAAGCCGGACCAGCCAAGATTCATCCCGTTTTTGAACATCGGGATCAGCGCGTCGGGCGTGGTGACCTTGCTCATCATCGATTTACGACGAATGCGACTTTCGAGTGTAGACATGCTCTCTCTCCTCCTCTGTTATTTGTCTGCCTGCCACATGGCAGGCCGACACTCTCTCGGGGATTTTAAATATAAAACATCGTCGAGACCCCCGCCGATGGATATCGGACGGGCTAAGGCTTGATTAAAATTGGTATTGTTGGAACGAATTCCAAGGTAATCTAAATATTTGGAATATCTCCAGAACCTTATTTTAAAATTCCGTTATAATCGACGTGAACTTTTATAATATGCCGTAAACAGCAAGTCAAGGAAAATCATTATCTCCCATTTATGGTAACCGGGCGGCGTTGCGCACGGCCGGGATTCTTCGATTTTTCGATAAAAAAAGCCCTTCCATAAGGAAGGGCCTGGGAGCGTAAATCAGTAATGTTTTTCCAGCAGTTTCTGAGCGGGCAGAATGAATTCGCTGTCTGGAAATTCTTTGAACAGATCGTTGAAGGCCTCTGCCGCCTTGGGCCTGTTCTGGGCCATCAGATGGGCTTTGCCGAGAAAGAAGTAGGCCTGATCACGGTCGTAAAAGTTGGGGTAACTGGTGAACAGGGCCTCCAGCCGGCCGACGGCGGCCTGGTAACGCTTGGTGCGCAGATAGAACTCGCCGACATACATTTCATGGTCGGCCAACAGATCCCTGCAGCGGCTGGCCAGCTCTTTGACCTCTTCGGCCTGCGGGGCCTGGGGGTATTGACGCAGCAGCGCTTCGAAGGTTGCCAGGGCGTTGCGTGTCGCGGTCTGGTCCCGGTCCCGGCTCAGGCGCTGGAGGTAATAGGACATCCCCAACTGGTAATGCACCTTGGGGGCCTCTTCATGGCTGGGGTGCTGTTTGAGAAAATCCTCGTAGGCTGCCGCAGCCTCTGTGTAACGTTCGGCCAGGTAGTAGGCCTCGGCGATTTTCTGCTCTGCCAGGATATTGAGTTCGGGCGAATAATAGCTGTCGCGAACCTTTTCCCAGGCGGCGATAGCATCGTCGTAAAGCCCCTCCTCAAAAAAGGATTCCCCTTCCTCAAGATAAAAAGCGGCGGTTTTAGGGGGGGGAACCTGGGTTGAAGCGCAGGCTGTAAAAAACAGCAGCATGGCCAGGGGCAGCAAAAGGTGCTTCATATGCCTTTGTCCTTGGATGGAATTCAACCTGGATTTGTGAGTTGGGGGCGGGAAAAGAGTGTAAGTGCTTGGCCTGAATAAGTGTTTCAAAAAATCTGAGGCGCACCCAGCGGTTCGTCGGTGATTTTTTGAACGCTTTGGCAGGTCAATGACTTGCGCTATTGTCCGGTCAGAACTCACGGATTCAGGTTCTAAAGAATGGCAAGAAGGTACGGCAAGGCACCAGGTTTGTCAATGCCTCATCAATGGTTGTCCCGCTGCGGCTGGGGCAGCACCTTGCTCAACTTATGGAGAGCGGCTTTTTCCAGCTGTCGCACCCGTTCACGGCTGATCCCATAGTCATCTGCCAGGTCCTGCAGGGTTTTAGGGTTGTCGCTGAGGATGCGCTCGCCAATGATCCGGCGCTCGCGATCGTTAAGCCTGCCCATGGCCCCTTGTACTTCACTGGTCAGGAGTTGGTTTTGTTCGTGCTGCAGCAGCAACTCTTCCTGATTGTCCCTGTCGTCTGCCAGGGTGTCCATAAGGCTGAAATCTTCGCCTTCGGTCAATTCGAGGTCCAGTGATGCGTCTCGGCCCGCCATGCGCAGCGCCATCTCTTCGACTTCTTCGTCCCGGACTTCGAGCTCCTGGGCGATGGCACTGGTTTCCTCCCGGCCGGTCAGGCGGAGAATTGCCGACCGGGTCTGATTTAACTTGAAGAAAAGTTTTTTCTGGGCCTGGGTGGTGCCGATCTTGACCAGCGACCAGCTGCGGATGATGTAATTATGGATGTAGGCGCGAATCCACCAGACCGCATAGGAAATCAGACGAATGCCCCGCTCGGGATCAAACTTCTTGACCGCCATCATCAGCCCTATATTTCCCTCCTGCACCAGGTCAAGCATTTTGAGGCCGTAATTGCGGTATTCCTGAGCAATTTTCACCACAAAACGCAGATTGGCGCAGGTCAGCCTGTGGGCCGACTCAAGGTCCCCACGCTGACGGTAATGGCGGGCCAGGTCAAACTCCTGGTCCCGGCTGAGCAGGTCAAAGCGGTTGATCTGGACCATGTAGTGTTCAAATGAATCCAGGGCAACGGGCACAGAAAAGCTGCTCATCAGGTAAGGTCTCCTTTAAGTTGAACTATTTTTAGTGGTTTAGCACTCTGTTCGGTTGAGTGCTAAGTATATATACAGAAGCCAGAAGCCAGAAGCCAGAAGCCAGAAGCCAGAAGCCAGAAGCCAGAAGCCAGAAGCCAGAAGCCAGAAGCCAGAAGCCAGAAGCCAGAAGCCCGGAACAGGGTATAATGCAATTGATCTATATCGGAATATTTGGTGGTCTGGGGTGCGTTTCGCGCTATCTTGTCTCCGGATGGACCTACTCCCTGTTGGGGCGCGGGATGCCCTATGGGACCCTTGTGGTGAATGTCGTCGGCTCATTTCTGCTTGGCCTGATCATGGAGGCTTCTACCCGCAGCACCCTGTTGACCAACGAGGTTCGCATGGGGATAACGGTCGGTTTCATGGGCGGGTTCACAACCTTCTCGACCTTTTCTTATGAAACCGTGCGCCTGCTTGAACAGGGCAGCCTGCGGCAGGCCGGCGCCAACATTGCCTTGAACGTTCTCGTTTGTGTGATTTTTGCCCTGTTGGGGATTTTTCTCGCGCGACAAATTTGAGGCAACCAGGCCAGGCGCAGGCCATTCCCGCCGGAGGATGAGATGTCCAGACTTGAAGGCGAACAGACACTGATGCGAATCTTTATCAGCGAAAGCGACCGCTGGCAGCGTCAGCCCCTCTATGAAGCCCTCGTGGAGATGTTGCGTCAGGAAGGGTTCGCCGGGGCGACAGTGCTGAAAGGCGCCATGGGGTTCGGTGCCCGAAGTGTGACCCACAGCGACAAACTTCTGCGCTTCTCCTCCGATCTGCCGGTGGTGATCGAAGTGGTTGATAGCCAGACCAAAATTGATGCCGTTCTGCCCAAACTCGACACCATGCTCAAGGGCGGGATGGTCACCTTGGAAAGAGCCCGGGTGATCCGCTACCGGGACTGATGAAAGAGGTTTTCAAAGAATGTTGAAACTGATTCAAAACCTGCTGGGCGGCGGCGCTGCGATGTCCGAGGCCGATGAAAAAGACCGGGTTCAAGTGGCCACCTGTGTGCTGCTGCTGGAGATGGCCCACAGCGACGGCGAGCTTCACGACCTCGAGGGTGCTCTGATCGAGGACCTGCTGCAGAAAAAGTTCTCCCTGTCTGCTGAGACGACGGCCGAGCTTCTGCAACTGGCCGATGGTGAGCGCCAAAGCAGCTTCGACCTTCACCAGTTTACCCGCCAGATCAACGAGAACTTTTCCATCGAAGAGAAGCTCGAGGTTCTGGAGGGTCTCTGGCGCATCGTTTACGCCGACGGCGTACTTGATAAGTACGAGGAACACCTCATGCGCCAGCTGGCCAGCCTGCTGCGACTCTCCCACCGCCAGATGATCGATGCCAAGCTCAAAGTTCGGGACGAAGTCCAGCCCGACCGTTAAACCTAGAAACCGCAGTTGAATCACGAAAGTCTGCACAACCTCTTGATGCACCAAGGAAATTTGGAAAAGCTCTCATCACCAATAAGGTGACCACGAGTTTTTCAAATATCCCTATGCACATCAATATGCTGCACATCTTTTTCGCGCCCAACTGCAGTTTCTAGGTTAAATTCCTGGTCTCTAAACGAGTGGCAAGATGTTTTACGGACCAAGCTGTGATAAACCAAAAATGCGGGGCCAGGACAATCGTCCTGGCCCCGCCCGGTTCAGGCTGCCGCTGATCGATTTATTCGGGGATAGTTCGACACGGTGGTTGCGCTGACGCCCTTCCTTGGTGCTGTTGCCGGCCATCGGCAGGCGTTCGGATTTTTAATAAAAGAACTTCAGGAAAAGACCGCCGTTGTTTCCCGCCGAGCCGAACTCACTGCGGGGAATCGAAAGGCTGGCAATTCTTTGGGGGCGGGCCCCCTGGGTCTGGGTCCAGAACAGCTGCAGGCTCAGGTTGTCGGAGAGGGAGATGGCGCAGAGCGGGCGCAGCAGCCAGCTGTCGTCCTGCAGGTTCCAGATGGCCAGGGCGCTTAACCGGACCAGGGGATGCATTTCATAGGAGGGCGCGGCGAGCAGATAATGGCGAGCGCCGAGAAAGCTCAACCCCTCGGTAAACGGGGCCGAAGCTATCGCCCTGGGGTAGTCTGCTGCCCGGTCGACCCCGGCGCCGTTGTACAGATACTGGGCGAAGAGGATCAGTTCGTTTTTGAAGCGGTAGTCCCCTTCGATGGCGGCAATGGCAAAATGGTCATGCAGGTCTCCATTGCGGCCCTTGAAAACCGTACCTTCGACCTTGATGCCGATTCCAGCTGCCTGGGTTGCGGCGCCGAGGCCAAGTGTCGGTCGGTTGCGCAGCATGCCGCCAAGTGCCAGCAGGTCCATCCCGTTCAGGCTGCCCACGATGGTTCCGAGATAGCTGTTGTGCTCCTTGCGGTCACCGAAGATCGCCGTCGCCCCCCATTGTCCGGTCATGCCGAAGAAGTGGCTGAATCGAAGGGCATCGACCCCTGGGCGCACGTCAGTATCGAGGGCCTCGGGCGGGAAAGGGGCGATGATGTCCAGGGGCGAAAAGAGGCTGATGCGGCCAAAACCGATGGCTTGCCGGCCGGCGATGATTTCGAACTGGTCGAGACTCCATTTGAGGTTCAGGCGGTCGATGAAAAGCTGATTGGCGGTTTGCCCGGGCTGGTTCCAGTTTTTCTCCAGATCGAAGAAGCGATTGGGCGAGTCCCCCGGCAGGGGCACCAGGCCCGCAGGGTCCTGGTACAATAAGATGTCTTCAATAGAAAATTCCAGCGATCCCCGGTGTGGCAAATCGCCGGTCAGGTCGACCCGCAGCCGGTTGGAGGAGGCCAGGGTCGATTCAAGTTTGCTTTCGGGAGGGGCCTCAAGGTAGAGGTTGAGGGATTTAAGGTGGCCGCCGGCATGAAAGGGCTCGCCGGCAGCAGCCGGGCCTTCCAACAGAGTCAGCGCGCAGGTGCTCAGTATCAGGAGCCGTTGCCAGATCCTTTTCAACGCTGAAGTCCTTCCTGAAGGCGGTCCGACTCGAGGCGGCCGTCCTTGAGGTGAATCACCCGCCGTGCCAGGCGAATCACCAGGCTGTCGTGGGAGCTGAAGATAAACGTTGTTTTCTGGCCTTCATTGAGCCTGCGCATCAGCCTCAGCAGGTCTTCGCTGGTTTTTGAGTCGAGGTTTGCGGTCGGTTCGTCGGCGAGTATCACCGCCGGTTCTGCGGCCATCGCCCGGGCGATGGCGACTCTCTGCTGCTGACCGCCCGAAAGGTCGTTGGGTTTGCGCCCCTCCAGCCCGTCGATGCCAAGCTCGGCGAACAGCGTGCGGATGCGCTCCTGCCGAAGGGGTTTGGGCACGCCCTGGAGCATCAGGGTAAACTCTGCGTTCTCCTCGGCTGTCAGGACCGGAATCAGGTTGTAGGACTGGAAGATGAAGCCGATGTTGTGAAGGCGAAAATCCGAGAGCTCCCGGGCGCTGCGCCGACCGACATCCCGCCCATGAATCAGAACCTGCCCTGCGCTGGGCCGGTCAAGGCAGCCGATCATATTGAGCAGGGTCGTCTTACCGCTTCCCGAGGGGCCGGCGAGCACGGTAAACTCCCCGGCGTCGATGGTCAGGCTGACATCGTCCACAGCCCTGACCTGCTGGGTGCCCAGGGGGTAGACCTTGGTGATGTTTTTAAGTTCAATCAACATGGTAAATACCGTGATTCGTTATTGGTGATTGGTGATTGGTGATTGGAAAAATCAAAACCCAATTACGAATCACCAATCACCAATTACGGCCCTTCAAACATGCCGCATCGCTTCGGCCGGGGCAATTCGGGCCGCGCGAAAGGCGGGGTAGATCGAGGCCAGAAGACAGAGGCCGGCGACGTAGAAGCTGATCTTGATCATCCATGGCAGATCCCAGCTGGCCCGCAGCACCGGGTCGAAGACCACCCCGCCGAATTCAAGGGTTTCACTGACGAAATCGCGCAGATCGATGCCGTAGCTTGTCAGGTACCAGGTTGCCAGTGAACCGAGAAGGGTGCCCAGCACCATCGAGAGCAGCGCCAGCACCAGGGCTTCGCTGATGATCATGCGCCGCAGCCGGCCGGGGCTCGCCCCCAGGGCCAGAATCACCCCGAACTCCCGCACCCGCTCCATGACCGACATCAGCAAGGTGTTGATCACCCCGATGGTGACGATGGACAGAATAATAAAAAAGATAAATTTCTGACTGGCGTAGTCGAGCTTGATGGCATCGGAGAGGTTGAGCATTGCCTCCTCCCAGGGAATCGGGCTCAGCTCCGGGTGGTTGCGCAGCAGCTCTGCCACGGCCGGAAAGACTTTTCGATCATCCTCTGGGCGGTGCAGAACCACCGCCAGTTCGTGGATCTGGCCGCTGATGCCGGCCATGGCCGAAGCCCGCTGCTGGCCGACCATGATCATGCTGCCGTCCACATTCTTTATGCCGGTGGCGATCACCCCCCGCACCCGGAATAGCTCGCTGTTCAACAATCCGTCCCGGCCCTGGACGGTGATGACGAATTTGTTGCCCCTGTTTATCTTCAGCTCTTTGAGCAGCTTCTGCCCGACCAGAGCGTCCCTGCTGTCGCCAGAGCGAATCTGCTCATCGTCAGGCAGGGCCTTTAAAAAGGGGTTGATCGATGTTTCGGCACGGGGGCTGACGCCGATCAACAGTATGCCGCGGCTCTCACGGCTCGACTGGGCCAGCCCGGGCAGATAGACCCGTGGCAGGGCGCCTTCCACACCTTCGAGGGCTGCGATGCGCTCGACAAGATCAGCCTGGGCGAAGGAGAGCTGCTCGTTGCGGCTGCGGACGTAATCGCCGCGGTAAACGGCCAGATGCCCGGAGCCTGCGCGCACGCCGCTGTTGATCATCTGCCGGTAGACGCCCCAGGAGAGATTGTGAAAGGCCTGGATCAGCATCAGGCTCAAACTCAGGGCCGCCAGGGTGATCAGGGTGCGGCGCCGGTTGCGCCAGAGGTTTTTCCAGGCCAGGGCAAAAAGGTCCATGCTCAATCCTCCCGCAGGGCTTCGACCGGTTTCAGCCTGGCCGCCCGGCGGGCCGGCAGGTATCCGGCCCCCAGGCAGACCAGCAGCAGGATGATGCCGGGGATGAGAAAGTTCCTGGCGTCAAAGGCGGCACTCAGCCGGGGCAAAATGGTGCCGCCTGCGTAGGTGATCGGGGTCAGGGAGCCGCTGAGGTCGATGCCGACATCCCTCATGTACCAGGTCAGCGCCAGGGCAAGGCCGACCCCGACCGCCAGGGCGATCAGACCCATGAAAAGGGTTTCGAGCAGGACCATGACCCTCAGGGTCCAGGGCTTGAGCCCCATGGCCATGAGGATGCCGAATTCGCGAGTCCGCTCGAGGACCGACATGAAAAAGGTATTGAGAATCCCCAACCCGGTGGCCGAGTAAAGAATCACGATCAGGATCATCCGGCTGACATCGTAGGATGCAATGACCTCGCGCATCTCGGGAAGCAGCCGGCCCCAGTCGAGAACCTCCAGGGTTTCGGGCAGAGCGCCTTGCAGCCGGTCAGCGACGACAGCGGCCGCAAGCGGATCGTCGACCCGCAGCGCCACTTCGTGAAGTTGCGCGGGCAGCACCATTACCTCTTGCAGCCAGGCCAGGTTGACCATCAGCAGACCGTTGTCGTGCCCGGCATCACCGGTTTCGAAGGTGCCGCTGACCAGCAGCAGATCATTGCCGATCGAGCCGTCGGCGGCCTGGGTGACAAAAACCAGCTCATCACCGGGGCGGACCCGGAGTTTGTCGGCCAGACCCTTACCGACAACCGCGCTGCGCGGTTCCAAGGGGTTCAGGTAGTGGCCTGCCACCAGTTGCCTTCCCAGGTGAGTGACCGTCGGTTCCCGGGCCGGGTCAATACCCAGCACCTCCACCGGGTAGCTGCGGTCTTGGTAGGAGAGCAGACCGAACCCCCGAAGCCGGGGCGCTGCCCCGATGACTCCCTCCTGGTTCTCCAGCGCTGAGGTCGTTTGGGCCTGCTGGTCAATGGTGAGGAACATGTCCCGGTCATCCTGGTAGCCCCGGGCCGAGATGACGATGTGGCCCGAGTACTGCTCGGTTGCCGAACTGAGCATGTCTCTTAGCATGCCGGAGAAGACCCCCAGGGCAAGCATCAGCAAAGAGGCCGAGACGATCATTGCCGACAGCGTGAGCAGGGTGCGACGCCGGTTGCGCCAGATGTTGCGGATGGCAAGTCGAATCAGGGTTCCGGTCATGGCTGCTCGAGCCTAACGTTTTTTGAGGTTGCGCAAGGAAAAGAAGCTCTTTTCGACAGGGGTATCGAAGCTGATCTGCCGGTAGTGCATTACAGTGCTTTCTTCGGGGGTATCGAGGGGGCGCACGGTCATGCGCAGGGGGATGGTTCGCCCCTCCACCTTCTGCACGTCATCGAAGACGATTTCGCGAACCTTCTCCATCTGTTCGTCGAAATAGTCGATCCGCAGGGGGATGTTCTCGGGCTTGCCGATCTGGTATTCGATCTTGCCCCAGACGACCGCCGCGTCAGGTTTGGGCATGCACTCGATGCGATAGAGACGGTCGGTTTCTTCGAGCAGGGCGAAGTCGAAGTCCTGGTCGACCTGGCTCGCCTTGACCAGGTCATCATTGGTGATGTGGCTGCCCATCCAGGAGCCGCCCATCATCGAGGCCGGCACCTTGATCACCCGGTCGACTTTGGGCAGGTAGTTCCAGACATCTTTGCGGGCCTTGAGGGTTGAGACCCCGCGTTCTTTGGGCGGGGCGGTAATCCGGCTCAGAAAGTAGTCCCGTTCATAGGACCAGAATTCCATCTCCATGTGGCGTTGCCAATGCTCGGTTTTTACCTCCATAAAGACCAGGGCGAAAGAAGAGCGCCCGGTGTACTGGATTTCCACCTGGCGGATCAGTTCAGCCAAGTCGGTGGCCTGAGCAGGAGGTGCTGCGCTCAACAGCCAGATCCCCGCCAGTAATATTGCTCGCACAAGGGTCTGTGGCATCATGTCTATCCTCACCGGAATTTGATTCATGATAACATACCTTTCTGGGCTTGCATCGGTGCCGCCCATGAAGGCCGACACCGGGGAGGAGGGAAACCTCCCGGCCGGGGCGAATGGACCTTGACCAAAGCGCGTGCCTGGATTAAATTGACTGCCCGCTAAAAAACCACCACTCCAAAGGAGTTTATCTAAATGGACAAAATCAACCTGCCCTCCCGCAAAAAGGTGCGGCACCTGACCCTGCTTCGCGAACCGCGCAGCATCTCGGTCAAGGAGTTTAACGCCTTGAGAAGCGAAGAACGGCTGGACATCGTGCGCCGGGCCACAGGACGGGAAAAGCACAACCTGATCCTTGAGGCGAGGGATGCCGAAGTGCTGGTGCGACGGCTGCCGGCCCAGGAAATCTACCTGCTGATCAAGGAGCTGGGCCCCGAAAGTGCCGCCGAACTGCTGACTCTGGTAAACACCGAGCAGTTCACCACCTTTCTGGATCTGGACTGCTGGCAGGAGGCGCAACTCGATGGGCCGAGGTTGCTGCAATGGCTGATGTTGCTGGCCGAGGGGGGCGAAGACAAGGTTCTGCAGACCGTTCTGGAACTCGATTTCGAGCTGTTGGTGCTGATTCTGAAAAAGTTCGCGGTTGTCGTCAGCGGCCCCGAAGCCGATGATGACGACGAGGCGCGGCCGGCGGGCCCTGGTGGCTATGAGTTGGCCTTCAATGATCCCGAGGGCGGCAAGGTCATCGGCTACCTGGTTGAGACGTTGTTCAATCGGGAAAATAATTTCGCCAGGCGCCTGATGGAAGCGCTACGCTGGGAGCAGGATGCCCTGCTGGAGGAAGAGGTTTACCACTTTCGCAGCGGCCGTCTGCAGGATCGCGGTTTTTACGATACTATGGACGCGCTGGGCGTTTACGCCTTTCTTGACCCCGAAGGCTTCAACCCCGAGCAGTGGCGCAAGGCTGCCATCATCCCCGGCGAAGAAGGGGTGGAGGCCCCCGGTTTCATGCTCTCCGGTGCCCGGGCCCGAGACCTGCTGGCCGAGGTTCTCGCCGGTGGGGTGACCGAAGAATTCTGCTGGGAGCTGAGCTACCTGCTCAACAAGGTGATGGCCGCCGATCGTATCGACGTTGGCGACGCAAGCCAGGTGCTGGCCGAAACCGAGGGGGTCTACCGCTGCCTCAACCTGGCACTTGAGCACCTGTGCGGCGGCGATGCGGTCCGCGCCGCCCAGTGCCTGGACGATCTTTACCTCGAGGCGCTGTTCCGGCTCGGCTTCAGCCTGACTCTGCAGCTTCAGCGCCGCGCGGCCCCGCTTTGCAAATCGCAGCTCGGCCCCTACCTCGACGGGCCATTTCGGGCCCTGGTCGATGCTCTGCAGCGCAGAAAACCGCAGTTTTTCGAAGGGATCGAGCGCCCCGATCGCGGCGGCGAGCGCCCCTTTGCCAACCTCCACGAGCTGCGCCTGGCCACCGAGTGGCTCGAGCGCCTCGAGGTGCAGCAGCGGCTCTTTGAAGATCATTTTCCCTTTTCCCTGCCCGCTCCCGGGGAGCTTGAGCTTACCGGATGCCAGCCCGATGACCCCGAAGACCTGGCCTTGTCCGACTTCTTTCTCACCGCCCTGGCCAACCGGATCATGGGTCGGGAGTTTCTTCCCCAACCGATTCCCCGGGAGGAGCTGGTGGGCCTGCATGCCCGCATCTGCACCGAGAGCAAGCTCCACGATGCCCTGCGCCAGGAGACCCGCCAGTGGCTCGACTCGTTGGTGCCAGGCGCCGGTGCCTTCGGCGAGTACTGCCTCGAGTTGTGGGCCGAAGAGTATTGCACCATGGGGGCGGAAAACCTCGATCCCCGCTATGTCGGCAGCCTGCTGATCAAGCTGGTGTAATTTGCTTTGTTCCGTGGGGCGGCAGCATTTTGGCAGGAGAGCCTGCAGGCCGTTAGAAGGCTGAATTGTAGGAGCGGCTTCAGCCGCGAATCGTTGGTTGATGAACAAAAACTTCGCGACTGAAGTCGCTCCAAGGTTCTTGGTCTCAGGGCAGGGGGGCTGTGGGGCGAGCATTGTCTTTTACCCCTGATCACACGGGTCTCTTCACGTGGAAGGTGGGAGGCGCAACTCCTTAACCTGCATCCCGGCGCCGGTCTGGGTCAGGTAGATAAAGACCAGGATGGTTTCCCCCTCAAGCTCCGGCAGCTTTCTGAAGCGGGCGGCAAAATGCTGCAGCTTGATGCCCTGACCCTTGATCGCCTCGGTTTCGCTGCGTACCAGGCGGCGAATGGCCGCATTTTCAGTATCGTTCAATGCGGTATCGAAAAACTCCGGGGCTTTGCCGGGGACGACCCGTTCACTGCGGGCGAAGTCGCGGCCGAGGCTTTCCTGCAACGGCTCTCTGGCTCTGCCTTCAAAACCGTGCTGCACAAACTCCCATATCGCCTCGAAGACCCCCCGTCGAGACAGGGGGTGGCGAAACAGCTCCCGCTCCCTCCAGAAGGCCTCGAGGCGTAGAAGCCCTGCAGCCAGTGAGCCGCAGGCGTCGCTGAGCTGGTCAAGAAAACCGGCAAAATGTTCACTGTTGTAGGTCAGATCGAGAAGGCGGCTGATGCCGCGCAGTTTCTCCAGCTGCGCAAAGCTCAGCTGTGGGGTTGCAAGGACGGTGTAGGGCGGATGCGGATCGAAGCGAATGCCAAGCTCCTGTGCCTGGGCGCGCAGCGGCGAGCCGGGCAGCAGCTTGACCGGTTCAAGCTGCAGATGGTGGGGGCGCAGGGCGGCAACCCGGTCGACAGAGGCGAGGAACTGGCCGAAACCCTCCCCGGGCAAACCGGCGATCAGGTCGAGGTGCAGGTGAATGTTGTCCGCCTGTCGCAGCCGTCTCACGTTGGCTTCGAGGCTCTCCAGGGGCGCCTGGCGGTCGATGGCCGCCAGGGTTTCATCGAGAGTCGACTGGACCCCGATCTCGAACTGGAACATCCCTTTCGGCACCCCGGCCAGCAGCTCGAGGGTCGCATCGTCAAGCAGGTGGGCGCCGATCTCGAAATGAAAATGGCTGCCGCGGTTGTGCGCAAGGATATAGGCAAAGATCTCCCGGGCCCGGGCGGCGTCGTAATTGAAGGTGCGATCGACCAGCTTGACCTTGGGCACCTGCCGCTCCATGAGCAGGCCCAGGTCAGCGCGGATGCGCTCCATCGAAAAGGATCGAACCGTGCTGTCCAGGCTGCTCATGCAGAAGGCGCAGCGGTAGGGGCAGCCGCGGCTGGTCTCGTAATAGACAAACCCGCGGGAAAGATCGACCAGTTCCAGGGCAAAAGGGGAGGGGATCTCATCGAGCCGGCTCAAGGGAGGGCCGTCGGGGCCTTCGACGAGGTGCCCGTTGCTGCGCCAGGAGAGCCGCGGCACTTCGCCCGGGTTCTTGTTTTGCGCCCATGCCTGCAAGAGGGTACGCAGGGGCAGTTCTCCCTCGCCACGCACCAGGGCGCTCAGCCCCAGGTGGGCTGCAAACAGGCCGCGGCTCTCGAAGGAAACCTCCGGTCCGCCGAGAGCGATGCGGATCTCGGGGTGGATCTCATGGAGGGCATCAACCAGTTCCAGGGTTTCGCGGCGGTTCCACAGGTAGACCGAAAAGGCCACCACGTCCGGTTTTTCGGCCAGCAGGGAGGCCAGCACAAACTCTTTGGGTTCGTGAACGGTGAATTCGCGAAGCAGCAGCTCGCCGCAATCCGGACCGCAGAAGGCGGCCAGGTACGGCAGGGCGAGGCTGGGATGAATGTATTTGCTGTGCAGGGTGCTGAGTATTGTACGCATGGCCGCAAGCATAACCAACCGCCCGGCAGAAGAAAAGTGGTAAATCGAAGCGCATTCCCCTTTGCCTCTGGCTATGCTCTTTCTATGTCCCGAACCAGGACCATCCTGGCCGTGGTGGCCGATGCCGCCGGCGAAGTTTTTGAACACCCCGACCTGCTGATGGCAGGGATGAACGGTACTCATCCCCGGGCTCCCCGGGAAGATGAACTGATCCCGCTGCCCGAGGGCAGCAGGCTCTTTACCATCCCCGGCACCCCGCCCATGGGTTTTGATCGGCGCAGCGGGCGGCTGACAACCAGGGACCGACTGCCCGGCAGTTGGGGCGGGGGCGAGATGCAGGCCGTCTCAGCCTTTATGAGCCCTGCTTTTACCCGCACCCTGTTGCCTGCCGCCGACTATGGGCGCAAGGGGGTCCAACTGCCCCTCTGGGCCTATACCGCGGTCGGCTGGTGTGTGGAGGAGGAGCGGTTCTACGTGGCCGCCGCCCGGGTCGATCGCAACACCCAGTGGCAGGTCGAGCACTTCGACGACCGCAAGCTCGATCCCCTGGTGCGCCAGGCGCTGAGCGAAAATCCGAAGAACCGGCTTTTAGAGCAGCTCTCGCGCTGTGCCGTTGATTACCACTGTTTTGCGGCAAAAAACCTCTTTTTTCGCCGCTGGGAAGCCCCGCTGCCCAGTTCCCCTACGTGCAACTCCCGGTGCCTGGGGTGCATCTCGCTTCAAGAGGCGCCCGACTGCTGCCCGTCGAGCCAGGAACGCCTCTCCTTCGTGCCCACCGTTGAGGAACTCTGCGAAATTGCCGTGCCCCACCTGCAGCAGGCTGAAAACGCCATCGTCTCCTTCGGCCAGGGCTGCGAGGGGGATCCCATCCTGCAGGCCGACACCATCTGCGAAGCGGTGCGGCAGATGCGCCGGCAGACCGACCGGGGGACGATTAATTTCAACTCCAACGCCTCCATCCCGGCGGCCATCGACCAGTTGGCCGCAGCCGGAGTCGATTCGATTCGCGTGTCGCTCAATTCGGTGCAAGAGCCCCTCTACAACGCTTACTACCGGCCCCGTGGTTATGCTTTTGCCGAGGTGATCGAGTCGATCCACAGGGCCAAGCGGGCCGGGCTCTTCACCATGCTCAATTACCTGGTCTTCCCCGGGGTGACCGATCAACCCGAGGAGGTCGAGGCCCTGGTCCAACTGGTAGAGGAGGCGCAGGTCGACCTGGTACAGATGCGTAATCTGAGCATCGACCCGACCCTCTACTGGGAGGCGCTCAAGGTCAGCGGAGAAGGCATGGGAATGAAGGCGATGCTCGACTCGGTCAAGGCCCGGGTGCCGCGCCTGCAGTTCGGTTACTTTAACCGCACCAAAGAAAGCTTCTATCCCCAGGGGTACGAGACCGACTGGCCCCTGCCCGCATAAAACCAGAGGGTAAAAATCATGCGATTCTACCGTCCACGTTCGTTTTTGCTGCTGGTGCTGCTCGGTTTTCTCTTTGTGTCGCTGCCGTTGATAGTGGCCTTGGTCAATGCCGAGCGGTCCATGGGGCGGCTTGCCAATCAGAGCGCCGAAGTGGTCTACCGGTCGGTGGGAGCGACCCAGCTCAGCAGGATTCTGGTCGACAGCATTCTTGACCTGGAACGCCGGGTCCGTCAGTACGATGTCCTGGGCGATGAACACCTGCTCGGCGAGGCGATTGAAAAACACCGGGAAATCTCCGGCAATCTCAGCCAGTTGCTCGGTTTGCCGCTGGAGGCGGAGCAGCTCGAGCGTCTCGCCGACCTGCAGCGGGAGGAGGCCGAGATCTTCGAGGTGCTGCGCACCAACCCCCGCGGCGGCGAGGCCTGGCAGCAGGCCCTGGAGCGCTTCGGGCAGCTGCACAAGGGAGCCCAGCGGGCCCACTCGGAGAACAACCAGCTGATCGTCAAAGAAGTCGACGCCATGCAGAAAGCCACGGCAAAGGCTCAGCAGGACCTGATCTGGCAATCCCTGGCGCTGATTCCTTTCAGTGTCATGTTCGTCGGCCTGTTCACCCATCTGATTCATAGACCGATTAATCAGATCGACAAGGTCATTCATCGTCTCGGCGAGGGAGATTTTGAAACCCCGGCCAAAGTGGGGGGTGCCAAGGACCTCGAGTTTCTCGGTCAGCGCCTGGACTGGCTGCGCCGACAGCTTGCCGAGCTGGAGCGGGCCAAAAGCAAGTTCGTGGCCGAAGTCTCCCACGAACTCAAGACCCCCCTGGCTTCGATCCGCGAAGGGGCCGAACTCCTCTCCGACCAGGTTGTCGGTCCCCTGAACCATCAGCAGCGCGAAATTTCGGGAATTCTGTGCAAGAGCAGCATCCAGCTGCAGAAGCTGATCGAGAACCTGCTTGGGTTCAGCAAGGCCCAGGCAAAGGTCTTGCCTCTGCATGGCTCCGAAGTGCCCCTCGAGCAACTGGTTGAAGAGGTGATCGCCGACTATAAGCTGATGGTCTTGAAAAAAAATCTTGTCCTCGATACCATGCTCGAGCCGACCACCCTATGGGGGGATCGGGAGAGGCTGAAGACAATGGTCGACAATCTCGTTTCCAATGCCATAAAATATACCCCCCTGGGCGGAACCGTCAGAGTCTGGGTCCGCGAGGACCAAGGCTTGGCGGTGCTCGATGTCTCCGATACCGGGCCGGGGATCCCCGAGGATGAACACGATAAGGTCTTCGAGCCCTTTTACCAGGGGCAATTCGCCCCCTCTCCCGGACACATCAAGGGAACCGGGCTCGGGCTTTCCATTGTGCGCGAATTCGTTCAGGCTCACAGCGGACAGATCGGCCTGGTGGCCGATCCAGAGGCCGGTGCACATTTTCGCGTGACCTTGCCTTTGCAGGAACCTGAACAAGAGAAGGACGTCTCATGATATTTTATAAGTGGAGGGTATGGCCGGTTGCAGGACTGGTGATGCTCGGGGTGACTCTTCAGGGCTGCGCCTCGTTAGAGCCCTGGCTGGAGAAGACAGGGCTGAAACCTGCGCCCTCAGTGACTCAGACCGAATCGCAGCAGACCGAGGGCAAGCAGGAGAAAGAGGCCGCCGAAAAAGAGGTGGTCTATGTCGAATCCTATTCCTCAAGCGCCGGCCAGGCTGAAGTTGTGCTTGGTTACCTCAAGCATTTTCAGGGACTTTCGGAGGCCAGGCAGACTCAGGAGTTTGAACGGGTCAAGGTCGATTATAAAAAAAGCGGCAGTTTTTATGACCGTTTTCGCCTCGCAAGTATTGCCCTGTTGCCGAACCGGCCCTTTTCCGATCCGGCGCTGGTGGTAAAACTGTTAAAAGAGACTCCGAAGGATAAACAGCTTGAGGATGGTTTAAGAGGTCTGCAGGTGCTGTTCACCCTGCTGGCCGAACAGCAGCAGGGGTTGGAGCGGAAGTTGGCTGATGAGCGGACCAAAGCCGAAACTTTGGCACGCCAGTTGAAAGAGCTCAAGGATATCGAAAAAATCCTTAGCGAGCGAGAGAAGCAAACGCTCCCTGCAAAGTGAGAACAAAGCATGTCCGAAGCGAAGTACCGTATACTCCTGGTTGATGACGATCCCGATCTACTGCGCCTGCTCTCGATGCGCCTGACCGGCGCCGGCTTCGAGGTAAGCAATGCCGAAAGCGGCGAGCGGGCCCTGGCCCAGCTTTCAATCTATCGCCCCCACCTGGTTATCTCCGATCTGCGCATGGAAGGGATGGACGGGATGGCCCTGTTTGATGCCATCCGCGAGGTCAACTCCTCGGTGCCGGTGATCATCCTGACCGCCCACGGCTCCATCGCCGAGGCTGTTGAGGCGACCAAACGGGGAGTCTTTTCTTTTCTGACCAAGCCGGTCAACGGGCGCGACCTGGTGCTCGAAATTGAAAACGCCCTCAGCGTCTCCGGCGGTGGCCTGGGCGAGGGCCCCGAAGATGCCGCCGCAGCCTGGCGTCGTGATCTCATCACCCAGAGCCCGGTCATGGAGGATCTGCTGAGCAAGGCCAAGCTGGCTGCCGAGAGCGGTTCGAGCATCCTGATTCGCGGTGAAAGCGGCACCGGTAAGGAGATGCTGGCCCAGGCCATTCATCGGGTCAGTTCAAGGGCCGAACACCCCTTTGTGGCGGCCCACGGCGGCACCCTGTTCCTCGACGAAATCGGCGATATGCCCCTGCCTTTGCAGGTCAAGCTGTTACGGGTTCTGCAGGAGAGGCAGGTCCGCCCGGTCGGCGCGACCCGGCCGATTCCGGTCGATGTGCGCATTGTTTCGGCCACCCACCGCGACCTCGAAAATGAGATCACCGAAGGAAATTTTCGCGAGGACCTCTACTATCGCCTTAACGTGGTCTCTCTGGGCATCCCCAGTCTGATGCAGCGTCGGGAGGACATCCCCTTGCTGGCCAACTATTTTCTGAAAAAGCTGACTCAAGAAAATCGCAAGAAAATCAACAACTTTGCTCCTGATGCCATGGAGGTGCTGCTTGCCGCTCCCTGGCCCGGCAATGTCCGCCAATTGTTGAACGTCGTCGAACAGGCCGTCGCCCTGGCCACCACCCCGGTGATTTCAGCCGACCTTCTGAACAACGCCATCCGGGAAACCCCCGAAAAAATTCCATCTTTTGCCGAGGCCCGGCGCAAATTCGAGCAGGAGTACCTGGTGCGGCTGCTGCAGATTACTAAAGGCAATGTCAGCCAGGCGGCCCGGCTCGCCAAACGCAACCGAACAGACTTTTACAAACTGTTGCAACGCCACCACATCGTGCCGACCATGTTCAAATCATAGCGTTTTTTCTTGACTAAAACAGGCCCTGTCGGTAGATTGCGACAGGGCTGGGTCGTTGCACTGGTCGATAAGCTCTGCCCAGAGACCGGCAGTTGTCCCCCCCCAGGGGATGCAAGGAGTCGGGAGACGATTGCCCTGTCTTTTTTTTGCGACAGCTTGGTGCGGCCTTCGGGGTGGGTTGTTTGGTTTGAGGGCAGTATTCTGTCGCGCAAAACAGACATTTTGGGATCTTTTGCTCTTGAGCAGTCTGATAAATATTTTTTTCATACCCAACTATGTCGTCTAAGGAGTTTTGCATGAACGGAGGCGTCATCCGCACCCTGGTTATTCTTGCTGGCGGGCTGGCCATGGCTTTGATCGCTCTGGCCGGGCAATTGACCAACGGTTGAGCAACAAAACAGAAATTTTGCTTTATCCAGATTCTGGATCGAAACTATCGATAATGACTTGCGTTTGCCATGAAACAGGGGTTATCATTCGGCAGCGCTGTTACTTTGGGAAAAAAGTCATCCACCGTTTAGGAGAATATTGAAAAATGAAAAATCCGGGGGCTCTCACCGGCATTCTATTGATCCTGATTGTTTTTACCGCTTGCTCGGCGGCTGCAGAGACGCGCTATGTTTCCGACGAGTTGGTTATCACCCTGCGCCAGGGAAAGGGCAATCAGTATAAAATTCTCCGCACCCTCAAAACCGGAACACCCGTGGAGATCCTCGAAGAGGATGGCCAGTATCTCAAGGGGCGCACCCGCGCGGGTGATGAAGGTTATATTCTCATGACCAAGGAAACCCCCAAGGCTACGGTCATTGCCAGGCTGGAAAAGGACAAAGCCCGCCTCGAGGACCAGCTGGCGCAAATGGAAAAAAAACGTGCCCAGCTCGCCTCTCAGCTTGAAGGAACCCGCCAGAGTGCGGCTTCGGAGGTGCAGGTGGTCAAGGAGGAGGCCGGGGCACTCAAGTCCGGACTGGCCCAGACCGAAAAAGAACTTCAGTCCATCAAGCGCCAGTACGAGGACCTTAAGATAAAATCCGAGAGCGTTCTGCAACTCTCCGACGAACGGGACAGCCTCCAGGACGAAAATACCAAGATCACGGCTGAAGTATTGCAGCTGCGCGAGGAGAATGAAAAACTGTTACGCACCGGGATGATTCAGTGGTTTCTGGCTGGTGGCGGGGTGCTTTTCGTTGGCTGGGTTGCCGGCAAACTCTCTCGTAAGAAAAAACGCAGTGGATTTTAGGCTGCTGCTACATTCCGAATCCACAAAGGCCCGTTCAGATCTGAACGGGCCTTTTTTATGCAAGTTTTTGTAATTGTTGAAATGTTTTTCTGTGGGAAGCCCCTTCTGTTTGGTGGTAAGCTTATTAGTAAGCCCTGAGATTAAGCACCAATTGTCAGCCACGGGTGCTCTTGTCGGGATTCCAGCATCGCAGATATCCAAAAGCCCGGTTCTTTGCTGAAAGTGTTGCGGCAAGGACACCAGCGCTTTGCCCTGACAGATAAACGCGGATACCTTATGGCCAAACAGCTGGTCCTTGCAGGCGGTGGGCATGCCCACATGACGACCCTGACGCAGCTCTCCGATTTCACCAGCAGGGGGCACCGGGTGACCCTGGTCAGTCCCTCCGAATTTCATTACTATTCGGGGATGGGGCCCGGCTTGCTTGCCGGGACCTACAGGCCGGAGCAGGTGCGCTTCAATGTGCGGCAGATGGCCCTGAACGGCGGCGCCGAATTTATCCAGGGACGCATTGTCCGGGTCGATGCGGACAATCGGCGTCTGGAGCTGGAAAACGGCGCGTCCCTGTCTTATGATGTGGTTTCCTTTAATACCGGAAGCGGGGTCCCTCTGCAACGGGTCGGGGCCGCTTTTAAGGCGGCGGTCGCGGTCAAGCCGATCGAGAACCTGCTTGAATTGCGCCATGCACTGCTTGCTGAACTCGGCGACCGGGCCCTGCGGCTTGTGGTCATCGGGGGCGGACCCGCCGGCGTGGAGCTGGCGGGTAACCTCTGGCGCCTGCTGCAGGAGGCCGGGGGGCGGGCGGAGATTACCCTTGTCAGCGGCCATCGGTTATTGCCCGGGTTTCCTGGTCGGGTGAGCCGGCTGGCCCTGGCTTCCCTTGAGGGGCGAGGCATTCGGGTGCTGGAGCACGAGCGGGTCCATGGGGTCAGAGACGGGTCGGTTGCGCTCGCTTCAGGCGGGCAATTGCAGAGCGATTACACCCTTGTGGCTGCCGGGGTTGAGCCTTCGCCTATCTTTGGCGCCTCGGGGCTTGCCGTCGGCGAAGATGGCGGCCTTCTGGTCAACTCACAGCTGCAGAGTGTCGACTTCCCTGAGATTTTCGGCGGAGGAGACTGTATCTGTTTTCGCGACCGTCCCCTGCCCAAGGTCGGGGTCTACGCGGTCCGGCAGAATCCGGTTCTTCATCACAACCTGATGGCAGCTCTGGAAGGGGAACCCCTTCAGAGGTTCAGACCCCAACGGGGCTATCTGCTGATCCTTAACCTGGGGGATGGTCGGGGCATTCTCAACAAGGGACTATTTACCAGTGACGGTCGCTGGGCGTTCTGGCTCAAGGATTGGATTGATCGCCATTTCATGATGGAATTTCAGCGTTTCGGAGAACGAGCTTGACCCGTAGTTGCAAACTGGGGGAATAGGGAATAGGGGGTAGGGCGTTATGGCGATTCTCGACTTTTTTAAACCGGTTTCCACCTGGACGGTCGATAAGGTAGGCGAATATCTCGATCGTCACCATCCCGAGGATTTTACTCTGCTGGACGTACGACAGCCCAAGGAATACGAGGAGGCTCATCTGCCCGGAGCTGTTCTGATGCCCATGGCCGAACTTGAGAAACGCCTCGGCGAACTCAAGGCAAATAAGCCGACCATTGTCTATTGCGCCTCAGGGGTGCGCAGTCGCGCCGCGGCCTCAGTGCTTGGCAACGCCGGGTTCACCGAGGTCTACAACATGGGCGGGGGAATCCATGCCTGGCAGGGGCTGGTGGCCACCGGAACACCCGAACCTGACCTGGACTACTTTTCCCTGGCCGAAACCGCCGAGGAGCACGTTGCCCTGGCTTGGTTGCTTGAAGAGGGGGCACGAGCCTTCTATGAGGGCATCTCCGACATGGTTCAGGACCGCGAGGCTGCCAGCCTGTTTCGCGAGTTGACCGAAGCCGAAGAGCACCATAAATCCACCCTTGAAGCACTCTACGAGGGCTTTGCCGGGTGTCGGATTCCAGCCGATTTCCCCCGTGGGGTGCTGAAAACCGAGCCCCAGAAGCAGCTCATGGAAGGTGGCCTTCCCGTCGAGCAGGCCCTGCAGT
The DNA here is from genome assembly GCA_945787465.1 of uncultured Desulfuromonadales bacterium. Taxonomy (GTDB): domain Bacteria; phylum Desulfobacterota; class Desulfuromonadia; order Desulfuromonadales; family Trichloromonadaceae; genus CALZIZ01. Next base: position 19 of record CALZIZ010000021.1, on the reverse strand, counting down.
GGGCCAGCAAGCGCCCCAT
>CALZIZ010000020.1 GCA_945787465.1 uncultured Desulfuromonadales bacterium | reverse complement strand
GGCGGCTGTTTTTCGTGGGGCGCGAGACGCCCTTTCGCAAGTCCCCGGGATCAGGGTGCTGGCCTCCTCGGCCCTGTATGAAACCGAGCCCGTAGGCGGTCCTCCCGGTCAGCCGGCATACCTCAACGCCGTCTTGGCCATCGAGACCGAGTTGAGCGCCGAAGACCTGTTGCGACGGTGCCTGCAGATCGAGGCCCGTTTCGGTCGCAAGCGCCAAGAGCACTGGGGCCCCCGTACCCTGGACCTGGATCTGCTCTTCTGGGGGCAGCTGGTCTGCAGCGGTCCCGATCTGATACTGCCCCATCCACGCCTGCACGAGAGGGTTTTTGTCCTCGCGCCGCTGCGGGATCTGGCGCCGAACCTGCGCCATCCGGTGCTGAAAAGTACCGTGGATGAACTTCTGGCCGCCCTGCCCGCCGACCCCGGTGTGCGGCGCTCTAGCGAAACCTGGTGAACCGATGATCCGTCTGTTGATACTTGTCCTGCTCGGCTTTCTTGCCTACACCCTGTTTACCGCAGTTACGCGCAAGCTCGGGGGAGGGCCTTCATCCTCATCCGATGCCAAGGGGCCCAAGGGCGAACAGATGGTCCAGGATCCCCAGTGCGGCACCTTTTTGCCCCGCAGTGAGGCCCTGACCAAGGTCGTTCGGGGGGAAAAGCACCATTTCTGCTCCGAAAAATGCCGCGACGCCTTTGTTCGCAAAAAGTGATGGCGTCGCAAAAAGTCCACCCTACTGCGTTACAGTGGTTTTTCAGGACCTCTGCATACAACATGTATGCCTTCGCCCCTGAAAAACCACTAAGCCTTGCAGGGCGAAATTTTTGCTTAGCCATCTCGGGAGTTTTTGCGAGGACATCAAAAGTGAATTAGAAGGTAGAAGGTTTTTTGTTTGCACCTTGCACCTTTAACCTTGCACCTCGAACCTGACACCTTTCTTTTAAAGGAGAAATGCATGAAGTTTTTCATCGATACTGCCGACATCCGCGAGATCCGCATTGCCCATGATCTGGGCCTGGTGAACGGGGTGACCACAAACCCCTCGCTGGTGGCTAAAAGCGGGCGGGACTTTGTCGACCTTATCACCGAGATCACCTCTGTGGTCGACGGTCCGATTTCGGCCGAAGTCATCTCCCTCGATGCCGAGGGGATGGTTCGCGAGGGGCAGGAACTGGCGAAAATCAACCCCAAAAACATCGTGATCAAGGTGCCGATGACCGAGGAAGGCCTCAAGGCGACCCGGATCTTCGCTTCTGAAGGGATCAAGACCAACGTCACCCTGATTTTCTCGCCCCTGCAGGCGCTGCTCGCGGCCAAGGCCGGAGCCGCCTACGTTTCGCCTTTTGTCGGGCGGCTTGACGATGTAGGACACGAAGGCCTCGAAGGGGTGGAACAGATCCGCACCATTTACGACAATTACGGATTTGGCACCGAAATCATCGTCGCCTCGGTGCGCAGCCCTATGCATGTGCTTAATTCTGCCCTGATCGGTGCCGATATTGCGACCATCCCATTTTCTGTTATGCTGCAGTTGGCCAAACACCCGCTCACCGATCTGGGGATCAAGAAATTTCTAGCCGACTGGGAAAAGTCCAAGTAAAGAGAATCTTCCACCGGGGGCCTGATGGTCCGACGGAGAATCGTTTCAAGGCCTGTCGCCCCTGCCGTTTTCGGTATCTGGGAGGCAGGCCTTTTTTTAAAAACGAAGAAATGTTTGCCACCAAGACACCAAGGCACCAAGAATATCCTGAAAATCGATGAACCAAGTCTTACAATTCCAAGAGGGGCATTTCAGAGAATCCTGGAATTGAATAGGGCCTGTCTTGGTGTCTTGGAGCCTTGGTGGCTGATCAAGCCTCTGTTTTTTTTGGGAGAACGCCCATGAAGAGATATCTGGATCGGTTGCTCGGTACTCAGGTGCTGGTGCGTACCGGAAGTGTCAATTACCGAGGGGTTCTCAAAGAGGTGACCGAAGACCAGGTTTCTTTGCAGGCGCCAACCGGCTGGCGGGAGATACCCATGGACCGGGTGGTGGATATCCGGCCATTTGACAGGGTGGGGAACCGCCAATAAACAATGGGCCTGTCCGGCGGTGAGTGATCGGGGGGCATTGTGGAAAAAATTAAGTCTTGCTGAAGAGAAAATTCAACTTTGCTGAAAAAACGTTGACAATCCCCTCCTTTCAATTATTTTAAAGAGATCTGACCAATTTACCAAATGTGGCCAAGTTGGTCGTTTTTGGCCATCAGTGGCGGCGTTTTGACAGCTGAAGCTGTTGGGCTTGGTTGTCAGAGGGCTGAAAGCCGGGCTTTTTGGAGTTTTTTCATAATTGGCATCGAGCTTGCTCACAGTCCTTCGATGTATACGGCATCGCGTTGCGGGCCGGACCAACAAACCTTATTGATCTGAGCGAGGAACGGATGAACATTCACGAGTACCAGGCGAAGGCGATTCTGAGACACTTCGGGGTTCCGGTTCCCGAAGGGCACGTGGTCTACAACAGCAACTCGGCCAGGGACTGGGCCCGCCGGCTTGGTGAGGGGCCTTGGGCGGTCAAGGCGCAGATTCATGCCGGTGGCCGAGGCAAGGGTGGCGGCGTCAAGATCGCCAAAACCGCCGACGAGGTAAAGGCCTTTGCACGGGACATGTTCGGCATGACCCTGGTGACCCACCAGACCGGCCCCGAGGGCAAGGTTGTCAAGCGGGTGCTGGTTGAGGGCGGTTGCAATATTGCCGACGAGTTCTATGTCTCCTTCCTGGTCGACCGCGCCACATCAAAGGTCACCCTGATGGCCAGCGCCGAAGGCGGAATGGACATTGAGGAGGTGGCAGCCAAAACTCCCGAAAAAATCTTCTTCGAAACGATCGACCCCCTGGCCGGGCTCACCGCCTTTCAAGCGCGCAAGGTCGCTTTTAAGCTCGGCTTTGCCATTCCCCAGGTCAAGCAGGCGGTGCCTCTGCTGATGAATCTCTACAAGGGAAGCCGACTGCTCACTGCTCGAGATCAATCCCCTGGTGCTGACCGGCGAAGGCGAGCTGCTGTGTCTCGATGCCAAGCTGAATTTTGACGAAAACGCCCTGTTCCGGCATCTGCGCATCCGTGACCTGCGCGACTACGATGAGGAAGACCCGATGGAGATCGAGGCTTCCCAGTACGATCTCTCCTACATCGCGCTCGACGGAAATATCGGCTGCATGGTCAACGGCGCCGGTCTGGCCATGGCGACCATGGACATCATCAAGCACTACGGCGGCGACCCGGCCAACTTTCTCGATGTCGGGGGTGGAGCCACTATCGAGCGCGTTACCGAGGCGTTCAAGATCATTCTCTCCGATGAAAAGGTCAAAGGTATTCTGGTCAACATCTTCGGCGGCATCATGAAATGCGACGTTATCGCCACCGGTGTCATCGAGGCCGCCAAGCAGGTTGGTGTCAAGGTGCCGCTTGTGGTCCGCCTCGAGGGGACCAACGTTGAAAAGGGCAAGAAGATGCTGGCCGAGTCGGGCCTAAACATCATTGCCGCCGAGGGTATGGCCGATGCGGCCGAGAAGATCGTTAAGGCGGTTAAAGGCTGAGAGTCCGAAAAGCGTAATGAGTAATGAGTAAGTCGTTGCACCACAAATCACTTATTACACATCACATATTACGCCTTTGCTGATTTTGAGGGAGATTGAATAATGAGCATTCTGGTCAATAAAGATACCAAAGTCATCACCCAGGGGATCACCGGCGCGACCGGCCTGTTTCATGCCCAGGGCGCCCGCGAGTACGGCACCCAGATGGTCGGCGGGGTGACCCCCGGCAAGGGGGGGGCCACCATCGACGGGTTTCCGGTTTTTGACACCGTCGAGGATGCCGTCAAGCAGACCGGTGCCAATGCATCGGTTATTTACGTACCGCCCATCGGCAGCGCCGATGCGATCATGGAAGCGGTCGATGCCGGCATCGAGCTGGTGATCTGCATCACCGAAGGGGTGCCGGTGCTTGACATGGTCAAGGTCAAGCACTATATGCAGGGCAAAAAGAGCCGGCTGATCGGCCCCAACTGCCCCGGGGTTATCACCCCCGAGGAGTGCAAGATCGGCATCATGCCCGGTTACATTCACAAGAAAGGCCCGGTCGGCGTCGTATCGCGCTCCGGCACTCTGACCTACGAAGCGGTGTGGCAGCTCACCACCCGCGGCATTGGCCAGAGCACCTGCGTCGGTATCGGCGGAGACCCGGTCAACGGAACCAGCCACCTCGACGTGCTGAAGATGTTCGAAGACGATCCCGGGACCGAGGCGGTGATCATGATCGGCGAGATCGGCGGTGACGCCGAAGAGCAGGCCGCCGAGTTCGTCCGTGACCACATGAGAAAACCGGTTGCCGCCTTCATCGCCGGGGCCACTGCCCCTGCCGGCAAGCGCATGGGCCATGCCGGCGCCATTATTTCCGGCGGCAAGGGTGGTGCTCCCGAGAAAAAGGCCTTTCTGCGTGAGTGCGGCATTTCCGTTGCCGACAGCCCGGCGGAGATGGCCGAAGCGCTGCTCAAGATCTGGCAGCCCTGAGACGGTTGTTGACACCCATCTCTCCTGCGCCGGGGCCAAGCCCTGGCGCTTTTTTTTTTACAACGACCCTTCTTGATGCCCCGCTCAGTGGGCGGTGGGCCGGCTGACAAGTTTTCGCGCAGCCAACGCCGCTTCGCACATAGCCGTCGGCAGGGAGGGGCCTTTGCCCGAGGCCATTGTTGAGCCGGTTTCAGGGTCAATGATCAGGTACTCATACAACCCGTCCTGACTGCGCCCCCCGTACCTGTAGGGAACCCCGAGCCGGGACAGGACCTTCCAGGCATGAATGATGCTGTAACCCGGATCGATGTTTTGTCCGTTTTCCCACAACCCTGCTGCGATCAGCCGTTCTTTCATTTCGACCTCCATGAGTAAAAAATTCCCAGAAGTGGTCTTACGGGGCTAAAGAAGCTGCCTTGGGGTCAGTGCTGCTGGTCTATTCATTAACCGATAGGGTAAAAAATCAAACTTGTGGTTCGATTATACGTCGTTTGCGGGGAAATGCAACAGCTTCATGCCGGGCGGTTACGGTTGACTTTGGCGATGGGCTGCCTTTATCATATCCGGATAATGTCTTAACTCGGGCGGTCCGGCGGACGGCCCTCTCCAACGGGATGATCTTTATGGCAGTTTTGAGAATATTTCACTACCCCGAGCCGGTTCTTAACCAAAAGGCCCAACCGGTTGAACAGATCGACGGCGAGCTCAAAATCCTTGCCCGGGATATGGCCGAGACCATGTACGCGGCCCCCGGGGTGGGACTCGCTGCGCCGCAGGTGGGGATTTCCAAGCGCATGGTGGTGATCGACTGCGCGCGCAAGGACCAGGAGCCCCAGTTGATCGTTGCAGTCAACCCCGAAATTGTCGAAGAGCAGGGGGAACTCTTTGAAGAAGAGGGCTGCCTTTCGGTGCCCGGCTATTACGCCCGCGTCCCGCGCAGTGCCCGCGTCAAGGTGCGCTACCAGAACCTTGAGGGCCAGGTGGTGGAGCAGGAGGTCGAGGAACTACTGGCAGTGGCCTTTCAGCATGAGATCGATCATCTCGAGGGGACCCTGTTCGTTGACCATCTTTCACCGCTGAAGCGGAGCATCTTTCGCAAAAAATATAAAAAAATGCTTGCACAACAACAGGAGCAAATGTGATCGAGCCGAAAAGCTTGCGTACCGTTTTTATGGGAACCCCGGAATTCGCCCTGTCCACCTTGCAGGGGCTCATCGATTTCGGGGTTAATCTGTGTGGCGTCTACACCCAGCCCGACCGGCCCAAGGGGCGGGGAAAGAAGCTCGCCCCGCCGCCGGTCAAGGAACTGGCATTGGAGCACGGCATCGCCGTTTACCAGCCGGTCAAGTTGCGCGCCCCCGAGGCCGTTGAAGAGTTGAAGGCCCTCGCCCCCGATCTGATCGTGGTGGTGGCCTATGGCCAGATTCTGCCCAAGTCGGTTCTGGAGATCCCCCGTTATGGCTGCATCAACGTGCATGCCTCGCTGCTGCCCCGTTACCGGGGGGCTGCGCCGATCAACAAGGCGGTGATCGACGGTGAGGAAGAGACCGGGGTGACCACCATGCTGATGGATGTCGGGCTTGATACCGGGGCTATGCTGGTCAAGCGCGCGATTCCCATCGGCCCGGAAGAAGTCGCCGGAGAACTTCACGACCGCCTGGCGGTTTTGGGGCGCGAGGCAATGGAAGAGACCCTGCAGAGGCTCTGCGCCGGAACTCTCGAAGCGGTGCCCCAGGACGATGCCCTTAGCAACTATGCCCCGATGCTCAAAAAAGAAGACGGGCGCATTGATTGGAACCAGAGTGCAAAGAGCATTCATAACCTGGTTCGCGGTCTTGACCCCTGGCCCGGAGCCTATAGTGCGCTGAACGGGGAAACCCTCAAACTCTTTGCAACCAGTGCTGAACCGGGCGTTTCGGCTGCACCGGGGAGCGTGGTCGGAGCCGATAAACAGGGGGTGAAAATCGCTTGTGGTGAGGGTGTCCTGGTGGTTCGAGAGCTGCAGCTTCCGGGTAAAAAACGCCTTGCCGCCGCCGACTTTCTGCGTGGAAACCCGCTGCCCGAAGGAACATCGCTGGATTCCTGATTTCACTCTTCAGCCACCCCGGCCAAAGGCTCAAACCGCCATAGCGGCTGGTTAATCCCTTTGCTTGTTGCTTGCCCTCTGGTGCCGGTGGTCGCCTTTTGACTCTGGGCTTTGTCCAGCGGGGGGGCAAGTTTCCATTGCCCCGCCTGGCAGCTTTAATCGGCTTTCGATGAATATGGCGCCCCTTGATTTTCCCTGAACCGGTTTTTATATTAAACCTGGATCCGTGGGTTCGGGGCGGGAAAAGAGTGTAAGTGCTTGGCCTGAATAAGTGCTTCAAGAAATCTGAGGCGCACCCAAAGGTTCGTCGGCGATTTTTTGAACGCTTAGGCAGGTCAATGACTTGCGCTATTGCCCGTTCAGAACTCACGGATTCAGGTTACAATAAACCATCGGCAGTAAACGGCGAGGACGACTTCATTTTTCATCTGATTGCAGAGAGAGGTTAACCAACCATGAACATGTTGCGTACCGTTGGCCTGATGACCCTTCTCACCCTGGTCCTGGTGTGGGCAGGTGGTGCCCTTGGGGGCCGGGGCGGAGCCCTTTTCGCCTTGATTATGGCCGGGGTGATGAACCTTGGGTCGTACTGGTTCTCCGATAAAATCGTCATCAAGATGTACCGCGGCAAAGAGGTGACCAGTGGTCTGCTCTACGATGTGGTCCACGAGATCTGTCAGCGCAATAACCTGCCGATGCCCAAGGTCTGCCTCCTGCCCCAGCCGACTCCCAACGCTTTCGCTACCGGCCGTAACCCCACTCATGCGGTGGTGGCCGCCACCGAGGGGATCATGCAGATCCTCACCCGCGAAGAGCTGATGGGCGTGATGGCCCACGAGATGAGTCACGTCAAGCACCGTGACATCCTCATCGGCTCCATCGCCGCCACTATTGCCGGCGCCATCTCCTACATGGCGCACATGGCCCAGTGGGCGGCGTTGTTCGGTGGATTGGGAGGCGGTGACGATGACGAGGGCGGTAATCCTATTGCCATGATCCTGCTGATGATTCTCGGCCCCATCGCCGCGATGCTGGTGCAGATGGCGATCTCCCGTTCAAGGGAATACGAGGCCGACAAGGGTGGTGCCAAGCTCTGCGGCAACCCCCATTACCTGGCCAGTGCCCTGCGCAAGCTCTGCCCTGCGCAAGCTCGAGGCCGCCAACACCCGGGCGCCCATGCCTCATGTCAACGAGGCGACCGCCCATATGTTCATCGTCAACCCGCTGCGCGGCGGCGGCATCAAGTCGCTGTTCTCAACCCACCCTCCGGTCGAAGAGCGGGTCCGCCGTCTGGAAAGCATGACGATTGTTTAAAACCAGGAGCCAGGACCTTGAACCTTGAACCTTGAACCTTCCGTGGGGGCGTGCCTGACACGCCCCTGTTTTATTTGGGCTCACCCCGAAAAAAGGTATTTAGCTGGTGAAAAGTTACGGTGCGCGTCAAAGCGCCTTTGAAATCCTCTGCCGGGTGTCCGAGGGCGCCTTTTCCGATAAGGCCCTGGATGCGGCATTCAGCCGTGCCCCTTCGATGGATCCCAGGGATCGGGGGCTGGCCACCGAACTTGTCTACGGGGTATTGCGCCATCGCGGGCGACTCGATTTCGCCCTGAGTCAATTCTGCCGACAGCCTCTGAGCAAGTTAGAAAACAGGGTCCTCTACCTGCTGCGCCTGGGGGCCTACCAGATCCTGGCCCTGGACCGGGTTCCTGCTCCTGCTGCGGTTCACGAAACGGTTGAGCTGGCCCGCAAGGTCGGGTTGGAGCGGGCAACCGGTTTCATCAACGGCATACTGCGCGCCCTGGTGCGCGGCGAGCAAACCATTGCCTGGCCCGATCCTCTGCGCGACCCGCTTGGGGCGTTGGAGCATAACTGCTCGCTGCCTCGTTGGCTGGCCAAGTGCTGGTTGAAAGAACTCGGCGCCGAGGAGGCCCTGGCCCTGGCGCAAGCGCAGCTGCAACCGGCGCCTTTTAGCCTGCGGGTCAATACCCTGAAGCTGAGCCGGGAAGATTACCTGCTGCGCCTTGAAGAGGCGGGGCACAGCGCCGAGGCGACCCGCTTTGCGCCAGAAGGGGTGGTGGTCACCGAACGCGGAGGGCAGCCCCTGCCCGGTGATGCCGAGGGCTGGTACCAGGTTCAGGATGAGGCGAGCATGCTTATCGCTCACCTGCTGGGGCCCCTGGAGGGGGAGCGGATTCTCGATGCCTGCGCCGCCCCGGGCGGCAAGACTACCCATCTGGCGGCCCTTGCCGTCAACCGTGCGCAGATCGTTGCCCTCGACCTGTATCCGCAGCGCGCCGAGCTTGTCAAAGCCGGTGCCAGGCGGCTCGGGTGCCAGGGGGTCGAGGCGCGGGCCTGGGATCTGACCAGAAAACCGGATTTCCTCGAGCCGCAGGGTTTTGACCGGGTGCTGGTCGATGCGCCCTGCAGCGGACTTGGGGTCTTGCGGCGCAATCCCGAATCTCGTTGGCGGCGCGGCCCCAAAGACGTTGCCGAACTTGCAGCGCTGCAACGTAAAATTCTTGGCAATGTGGCCCCGCTGGTGAGGCCCGGTGGTCATCTGCTCTACAGCCTGTGCACCCAGACCGCCGAGGAAACCGAGGAGGTCGCCGAGGCCTTTGCCCGCGAGCATCCCGAGTTTGTCCGCGAACATCTGGGAGAGGTCATGCCCGCGGACTGGAGGTCGCTGATCGATGAAAGCGGCGCCCTGCGCACCCTGCCTCACCGCCACGGCGGCATGGACGGCTTTTTCGCGGTGCGCTTTCGGCGCCGGGACTGACGGGATTATTTTCTTTGGCGCCTTGGCCAAATCTGTTAATAATTGAAAGTTAAAGGCTATCTGCCACAGCAAACACTGAGGCATAGAGGGCTTCGGTAGGTTGGGTTGAGGGACGAAACCCAACAGGTCAAAAACAGCAATTGTTGGGTCCGTCGCTACGCACCTTGACCCAACCTACGGCTGATTCGCCTTTGATAAAGGGTAACGAACGGGTTACAAAAAGGTTTTCGCCCCCCCCCCAATAAAAACAAAGCAATTTCCTGGAGTATAGAGAATGATCAAAATAGCCCCATCCATACTTTCGGCCGACTTCTCCCGGCTCGGCGAAGAGATCCAGGCCCTCGAGCAGGGCGGAGCCGATTATGTGCATGTCGATGTCATGGACGGCCACTTCGTGCCCAACATCACAATCGGTCCGCTGGTGGTTGAGGCCGCAAGCAAGGTGACCGGGCTGCCTCTCGATGTGCACCTGATGATCGAGAACCCCGACCTCTACATTGCCGACTTTGCCAAGGCGGGTGCCGATATTATCACCGTGCACCAGGAGGCTGTGCCTCACCTGCACCGGACAGTGCAGCTGATTCGCAGCCTGGGCAAAAAGGCCGGAGTCTCCATCAACCCCGCCACCCCGGTTTCCAGCCTCGAGGTGATTCTTGACGATCTTGACCTGGTGCTGGTGATGAGCGTCAATCCCGGCTTCGGCGGGCAGAGTTTCATCCCCTCATGTCTGTCCAAGATCGAAGAGCTGCGCAAGATGATCGACCGTCGCGGCCTGGCCGTGGAACTCGAGGTGGACGGCGGGGTCAAGACCGATAATATCGGCCAGATCGCCGCCGCTGGTGCCGAGGTCTTTGTCGCCGGCAGCGCGGTGTTCGGTACCCCCGACTACGGCGCCACCATTGCCACTCTCAAGGACAACGCTGCCAGCGTCCGGGGCTGATGCTGGAGCCTGGCCAAGTCAGGGCCTCTCTGGCCCGTCATGCCATTCGCACCATCCACCAGGGGGATCTGCGCCCGGCAGCTGTTCTGCTGCCCCTGTACACCAAGGGGGGCGAAGATCACATCCTGCTTACCCTGCGTACCGATCACCTGAACCACCACCGGGGGGAAATCTCCTTTCCGGGTGGGGGGAGCCATGCCGAAGATGTCGACCTTCAGGCGACCGCCCTGCGGGAAACCGAGGAGGAGATGGGCATCCGGGTCGCCGATGTTCAGGTGCTTGGCCGACTCGATGATTTTATCTCGGTCCACGGTTATCACGTTGCGCCTTTCGTCGGGTCATTCTCTTACCCGTACCCCTTTGAGGTCAATGCCGGTGAGATTGCCGAGGTCATCGAGGTGCCGTTGGCCCGCCTGCGCGACCCGGCCATTTTTCACAAGGAAAACTGGCGTCACAAGGGGCGCTTGTATCCGGTTTGTTTCTATACCCTTGGCCGGCATCAGGTCTGGGGATTGACCGCCGCCATTCTGCGCCAGTTCCTCAAGCGGGTTTTTCCCGGGGAGTAAGCTTGAATGTTGCCCGCAAGCGGTTAGAATTAATAGCCATTTCCTGCATTGAGCCTGAGTCTGAGAGTACTGGCCGGGCAATTGTGCAAGTCATTGAACAGCCTGGGTTCAAAAAGTCATCGACGAATTTTTGCCTGCACCCCAGGTTTTTGAAATATTAATTCAGGCCAGGCACTTAAGCCTTTTCCCGCCCCCAACTCACGGATCCAGGTTAGACCGACTCCTAAAGGAAAGGACCCTGCTGTCATGGCCTTGTTTCGCAATCTGGGCTTGCTGAGCAAAATCACCCTGGTCATCATGGTGATCCTGCTTGCCTTTTTCGCCCTGACCTCTTACGTGCGCTATCGCCAGCAGCGCGCCTTTATTATGGAAGAGGCGGTGGAGAAGGCGCGAATCGTTGCCTTTGAAGCCATCCGGGCCCGCGAGTACATTTCAGACGAGCTTCAACGCGGGGGTGTTGAGCTGTCCAAAGAGCGCTACGGGATGATCCCGGTGGTGGCCTCAAATCGCATCGGACTGCTGGTGGCCAAGGACCTTGGTTATGAGATCCGCCAGGTCTCCGAGCGCTACCGCAATCCCGAGAACGCGCCTGATGATTTCGAGTTGGAGGTTCTGGAGAGGTTTCGCAACTCTCCGCAGATCGGTGAGGAGTTCGCCATCACCTCGGTCGCCGGCGAGCCGGTCTTCCGCTATCTCAAGCCTTTCATCGCTGACCAGAGCTGCCTGCAATGCCACGGGGACCCTGCCGATGCGCCGGCATTTCTGAAAGAAATCTTCCCCCTGGACAAGGACCAGGCCTATGGCTATGAGATCGGGGAGATTATCGGCGCCGCCTCGGTGCGCATCCCCATGCAGCGGCTCCATGATCAGATCTATGCCAATGTGCGCAACGACCTGATCGTGATCGGGGGGATTTTCCTGGCCCTGATCACCTGCCTGGGGGTTCTGACCAGGGCGGCGATTATTCGACCCCTGGCGAGGCTGGGTAAAGGGATACAGGAGATCATCTACACCGGCCGGTTTGAAGAGAAGATCCCGCGGCGGGGCAGGGATGAAATCGGCACCCTGATTGATGGGTTTAACGAAATGATTGATCACCTGGGCGAAAAGACCCAGCATCTCGAAGAATCGGAGAAACGCTTCAGGGTCTTGACCGAGACCGCCCGGGACGGCATTATCTCCTTTTTGAGCAATGGCCAGATCATCCTGTTCAATCGCCAGGCCGAAAAGATCTTTGGTTACAGCAAGCGCGAGGCCCTGGGCCTGACCGTCGACCACCTGGTCCACCAAGAGTGTGCCTCGCTTCACGGCGTTGGTGTCTCTGACTACCTGGCCCGTGAGGCCGGGCAGCTGATGGAGCGGCCCCGAGAAATCATCGGCCGCCGCCGTGACGGCACCCGGCTCGGGCTCGACCTGGCCCTCTCAGTGGCCGAATCCGATGGTCACCTCTTTTATACCGCTATTTTGCGTGAGTTGGACTGAGCGTTGTTTTGGTAAATTACAAGCAAGGCAAAGGCTGGGATGGCCACCAAGGCACCAAGACACCAAGAGGCCTGAAAAGCTCCTGATTTCTTGTCACTTTGAGATGTTTTGCCGATGAATCGTAGCCCCGGGCTCTGAATCTCGAAGATTTTTTTGGTGCCTTGGTGCCTTGTATGTTGAAAGAATACAGAATTGAGAATACAGGAGGCAGAATATAATTTCCCCGGGCTCCCGTTGTATTTTCCTTTTCATTCTGTCTTCTGCCTTCTGAATTCCCAGGGCTCCTTGGTGCCTTGGTGCCTTGGTGGCTATATCTGGTGATCTTGGTTTGGGTTATAAAAACGTTTTTTAGGGTAATGATGGACTTTTATGAGTAAGCGAGAGTTAAATTCCCGGGTGGCGCGGCTGCTTGAGCGGCTCGATTCTGAAGTGCTGATCGGTGATGGCGCCATGGGAACCCTGCTCTACAGCCGCGGGGTTTCTCTGGAGGCGAATTTCGAACACCTTAACCTGGTGCAGCCCCAAATGGTGCAGCAGGTCCATGAGGATTACGCCAGGGCCGGTTCCCAGTTGCTCGAAACCAATACCTTCGGCGGCAACGCCCTGCGGCTGCAGGCGGTGGGGCTGGAACACAAGGTGCGGGCCATCAACCTGGCCGGGGCGAGGCTGGCGCGCCAGGCTGCGGGCGAGCAGAGGTTCGTGGCCGGCTCGGTGGGCCCGCTGATCCGTCCGCGGGGCGAAACCGTAGAGCTCCCGGTTTCGCAAAGGGCCGCGGTGCTGCGGGAGCAGATGGAGGCGCTGGCCGAGGGCGGGGTCGATTTGTTCATGCTCGAAACCTTCGCCCAGCTCGAGGACCTGGAATTGGCACTGGGGATCGCCGCCGAACTGGGGCTTCCGGCGGTGGCGCAGATGGCTTTTATCCAGGAAGGCCGCACCCGTGACGGGGTGAGTGCCGAAGAGGCTGCCCGGCGCCTGGCCCTTGCGGGGGCGACGGTCCTGGGGGCCAACTGTGGCTCGGGCCCCAGGGAGCTGCTGCAGGTGCTCAAGCGCATGGCCGCCGTATCGGCGTTGCCGCTGTCGGCCTTTGCCAATTCGGGGTTTCCGCAGTTCGTCGATGGCCGATATATTTACCTGGCCACCCCGGAATATTTCGCCTCCATGGGGCGGGAGATGGCCCAGGCCGGAGCGGTGCTGATCGGCGGTTGCTGTGGAACCACCCCCGAGCACATCGTGGCTCTGAGCAAGGCCCTCGAGGGGGTCCGGCCGGCCCCGCCCGTTTTGGCTTCGCCTGTCTCTGCTGCCGAAGTTGCCGAAGCGGTTGCGCCCGCGCCGGTGGTTGGTGGTTTTCTCGATGCCTGGGGGCAGCGTCCTATGGTCACCGTGGAACTTGACCCGCCGCGGGGGCTCGATTGTTCCAAGGTCCTGCAGGGGGCGCGGGATCTGGCGGCGGCCGGGGTCGATGCCATCAGCCTGGCGGAAAATCCCCTGGCACGGATCCGCATGGGCAACCTGGCCCTGGCCAAAACGATCCAGGACCAGGCGGGGATCGAGGTGATTGTTCACGTCACCTGCCGGGATCGCAACCTGATCGGCCTTCATTCGGAGCTGATGGGGGCCCATCTGCTGGGCTTGCGCAATGTGCTGGCCGTTACCGGCGATCCGGTCTCGGTGGGGGGGGAGTCGGGGGCCACCAGTGTCTTCGATCTCAACTCCGTCGGCTTGCTCGAGTTGCTTTCGTCATTGAATGCGGGCAAAAACCTGCTCGGAGCCGATCTCGGTGGTGCCACCAGCTTTTTGCTCGGGGCTGCCTTTAACCCCAACCTGCCGAGTATCGACGGACAGCTGCGGCGGCTGGACAAAAAAATCGCAGCCGGGGCCCGCTTTGTGCAAACCCAGCCGGTCTACGATCTGCGGGTACTCGAACGATTGCTCGAACGCACCGAGCCGTTCCAGATCCCGGTGCTGGTGGGGATCCTGCCCCTGGTCAGTGAGCGCAACGCGGAGTTTCTGCACAACGAAGTGCCCGGCATCACCCTGCCTGATGAGGTTCGTCGGCGCATGAAAGGCAAAAGCGGAGAAGCAGGCGTCAGAGAGGGGATGGCGATTGCTCAGGAGCTGGTGGAAGCGGGTCGGGGAAAGGCGGGAGGCTGGTACCTGATGCCCCCCTTCGGCAAGGTGGGGCTGGCTTTGGAGCTGGTAGAGTTTATTCGCCGCAGCGGTTGAGGTCAAGAACCTGGTCGAGCTCGCCGCGTTCATCGAGTTCGAAGAGTTCGTTGCATCCGCCGATCAAAACGCCCTCGATAAAGATTTCAGGGACGGTTTGACGGCCGGAGCGGGTGTGCATTTCCTGTTCTCTGACCGGGTCTGCGGTCACATCGTATTCGGTAAAGCTCACTCCCTTGATGCGAAGCAGCTCTTTGGCCCTGGTGCAGTAGGGGCAATAGCTTTTGGTATAGATCTCGACCGTTTTCATCCCCCGCTCCTTGTTCATGGATGTGTTGCGAGGACTTATTCTACCCGAGGATTGTTGACATGCAACCGACCGGTTCAAAAAAATGGCTGACTCTCGCTCTGCTGGTGGCGCTGCTCTGGGGTTGCGGTGCTCTTGTTCTGCCGGGGCGGGAACTGCCCCTGACCAGTACCGATTTCCACCAGCGCCTGCGTTGGCAGGACTACCAGGGAGCGGCAAGGCACCTGACCGATAAGCATCGCCCCGAATTTCTCAGCCACTTCAAATCTCGGGAGGATCTTCACATCGTCGATGTTCGCCTCGACACCATGGAGTATGTTGATGGTGCCACAACCGCTGTCACCGAAACCGTCCTGGAGTATTATCAACTGCCATCGGTGACGGTAAAAAAGCATCGCTTTCGCCAGCAGTGGGAATACCAGGGCGGTGATCGCTATCACCCGGGCACCTGGCGAATCATTTCCCCTTTTCCTGTCTTTCCCTGACACCTCCTCCGGACCTTCTCCTTCGGCCGCATGGCCCGCACCCGCCTCTGCTGCGGTTTTGAAATAATTCGTCATTCCAAGCTTTTATTGATGGATTTGCATGAAGAGAAAGCAAAATTCCCCTTGATTTAGGCCTTCCTTTTATGGTAATTACCTGCATACTGTATACAGAATTGAGCGAATAAACCGTCAGCCCAAGGGTGGTATTTCACCACTTTTTTGAGAGCTTACGCCCCTCGTCCGGCCTCTCGGTGAGGGTAAGATAGGAGGCTGCCTTGAGTCAGGTTGTATTTTCCAGTTGGGGAAGAGACATAGTCGATAACCGCAAGGGCGGTAGCGGCGAAGCAGAAGTCGTCACCAAAAAACTCCCGGTTACCTACGACGGCGAGCGCCCCTGGGGGGCGTTTATGGGTTGGGACGGGGTGATCGTCAACGACCCGAAGGTCGACATCGTGGCGATGGCCGCGGAGTATGCCAGAAGGGTCCAGGAAGACTACTGTTGCGCCAAGTGCACCCCCGGCAAAAAGGGGACCCGGGTTTTGCAGGACACCATGGCCCGAATCCTCGGCGGCCACGGTGAGGAGCGGGACCTCGAAACCATCGAGAGCCTGGCAACGTTGCTGCAGAACTGCAAATGCACCTTGTGCATGACCTCCGCCAAGCCGGTCGTCGACACAGTCAAGCACTACCGTGACGATTATCTTGCCTACATCCGCGGCGAACGCAAGGCCAATGCAGACCCCAAGTATACTGTCAAGCTCACCGCTCCCTGCCAGGACAAATGCCCGGCGCACATCGATATTCCCGCTTATATCGAAGCGATCAAAGATCTGCGCTACGACGAATCCCTGGCCACCATCCGCGAGAGCATGCCGCTGCCGGCCGTCTGCGGCCGGGTCTGTCCCCACCCCTGTGAAACCGCCTGCCGGCGCAAGAATGTTGACGATTCGGTCAACATCATGGTTCTCAAACGCACCGCGGCCGACTACGAATGGAAGCACGGGATCACCCCGCCGATGAAGCCCAAGCCGCGCAAGAACAAGACCGTGGCTGTGGTCGGAGCCGGCCCGGCCGGTCTTGCCGCCGCTTACTACATGGCGCTCGAGGGTTTTCCGGTCACTATCTACGAGGCGCTGCCCGAAGGCTTTGGCGGCGGCATGATTGCCGTCGGCATTCCCGCTTACCGCATGCCGCGCCATATCCTTCAGCGTGACATCGATATTATCAGCGATCTCGGCGTCGAAATCATTTACAACACCCGGGTCGGTAAGGACATCTCCCTGCCTGAACTCAAGGAGAAGTTCGATGCGGTGCTCCTCGCACCCGGAGCCCACCGTTCCAAGCCGATGGGCGTAGAGGGCGAAGACAAGGGCTACAAGGGCTTCTTGCCCGGCGGCATCGACTTTCTTCGCGAAGCCTATATGGGCAAGCCGACCGGCATGGGCAAAAAGGTCGTCGTGGTCGGCGGGGGTAACACCGCCATCGACTGTGTCCGCGTGGCGCTCCGTGAAGGCGCCGAGGAATCGATCCTGCTCTATCGTCGTACCCGCAAGGAAATGCCTGCAGACGCCTGGGAAGTCGATGGCGCCGACGAGGAAGGGGTCAGGTTCGAGTTCCTGGTGCTGCCCACCAAGATTGTCGTCAACAAGAAGAACCAGGTCACCGGAGTCGAGTGCGTTCGCATGGAACTCGGCGAGCCAGACGCTTCAGGGCGTCGCCGGCCTCAGCCGGTCGAGGGCAGCGAGTTTGTCATCGAGTGCGACACGGTTATACCGGCCATCGGTCAGGATCCCGACCTCAGTTTCATCCCCGATGACATGGGCATCGACATCACCAAGTGGAACACCGTGGTCACCAAGTTCCTGCCGCTGAAAAACCCCGCCGGCAGGGACCTTAAAGATGACATGGGCAACCCCCTCACCCGGACCCTGATCACCGACCTGGAAGGCGTATTCGCCAGCGGTGATGCTGAAATCGGTCCCCTGACGGTTGTCGCCTGCGTCGGCAACGGCCACCGCGCCGCCAAGGTTATCCAGCGCTGGTTGGAAGATGGCAAGGCCTATCTGACCGACGAGGAAATCATGGATGACATCCTGACCAACCTGGGTGTTTACGACAAGGACGAGCAGGTTGCCTGGCTCGACTCGGCCGACCGTGCAAACCAGGCGGAGATTCATGGCAAAGAGCGGGCCAGCAAAGGGAATTACTGCGAGGTGGAACTCGGTTTCAAGGACAGCCAGGCGGTTCAGGAGGCAGAGCGTTGCCTTCGCTGTTACCGAGTGGCCATGGTCGCCCTGTAATTTGAGGAACTTCCGTTAATATGGGCTGAGGACTCGCGGCCAAAGGGTGCGAGCCTTCAGCCAGCTATTGAGGTGAAAATCATATGGTCAGCTTGACGATTGACGGCAAGACGATTAGCGTGCCCGCCGGGACCACGATTCTTGAGGCGGCGCAGCAACTGGGCATTTCCATCCCGACCCTGTGTTGGCTGCAGAAGGTCTCACCGACCGGTGCCTGCCGGATTTGTGCCGTGGAAGTTGAGGGTGTCGACCGGACGATGACCGCCTGCAACACCCCGGTCAAAGACGGCATCGTTGTCACCACCCAGTCCGAAAACCTCAGTGTCATCCGCAAGCAGATCGTTGAGCTGCTGCTGGTCAATCATCCCCTCGACTGCCCGGTCTGTGACGCAGGCGGCGAATGCGACCTGCAGAACATCTGCTACGAGCACGAGGTCGACAAGCAGCCCTTCGAAGCTGAGAATGTCAATCCCGGCACCATCGATGAGTGGCCCTTGATCCAGCAGGTTCCTTCACGCTGCGTGCTCTGCGAGAAGTGTATCAAGGTCTGCCATGAAGTTGTCGGCTCCAGTTCTCTGTGGCTTAACGAGAAGGGCGACAAGGCCTTCATCGACAAGCACCTCGACCTCTGCGAGTTCTGCGGCAGTTGCGTTTCGGTGTGCCCGACCGGCACCATGATTTCCAAGCCTTTCAAATTCAAGGCCCGCCCCTGGGAGTTGAGCAAGACTGCTTCGGTCTGTACCTACTGCGCCAGCCAGTGTGAGATCGATATTCATGTCAAGGGCAGCAAGGTCTGCCGGGTCACCTCCGAAGACGGCAAGACCTACAACGATGGCAATCTTTGCATAGGCGGGTTCTTCGGTTACGGATACATCAATTCCACCGAGCGCCTGACCCAGCCTGCAGTCCTTGGCGATGACGGCGAAACCAAAGCGGTGAGCTGGGACGAGGCCCTGGCCGACGTTGCCGGGCGCATCGATGCGGTGCGCCAGGCTTCAGGGGCCGAGGCCATTGCCGCTCTCGCTTCCCCGCGCCTGACCAACGAAGAGAATTACCTGTTCCAGAAACTCTTCCGCGCCGCCGTTGGTACCAACAACATCGACTCTGAAGCTCGCTACGGGGCCCTTTCTGCTGCCACCACCCTCAATGCAGCCCTCGGTCTGCAGGGGGCCAGTAATCGCATCGATCGCATCGGCCAGGCCGAAGCCGTACTGGTGTTCGGCTCCGATGTGACAGCCGAGGCGCCTGCCATTGACTGGCAGATCGAGCAGGCCTGCAGAAAGCGCGATGGCAAGCTGCTGGTTGCCAACATGCGTAAGGTCAAACTGGTGCGTTACGCCGAGAGCTTCCTCAACTACCGCCCCGGAAGTGAAGTGGCCCTGGCAAACGCATTGTCCAGCCTGATTCTTGATTCTGGGCATGCTGACCTTGGCTGGCTTGAGCGCTTCGTCGAGAACGCCGATGTGCTCAAAGCCGACCTTAAAAAGATCGACCTTAAAAAGGCCGTCAAGGAAACCGGCCTGTCCCTCGAGCAGCTTAAGGCTGCGGCCTCTTGCCTCGGCGCCGCTTCCTCTATCGCTCTGGTGTTCGGCGGTGATGTCACCAAGAGTTCCGACGCCGAGGCCAAGGTTCGCGCCATCGCCAATCTGGCCATGGTTTCCGGCGCGTTGCACGGTGATCTCGGGGGCCTTTTTCCGGTTGACGAAAAGGGCAACATGCAGGGGCTGCTTGACATGGGTTGCTGCCCCGAAGCCCTCCCCGGCCACACGGACTACCAGCAGGGCAAGGCCAAGTTCGAAAAAGCCTGGAAGGTCAGCCTTCCTGCAGGCGGACGCAATGCGCTGCAGATTCTCGAGGGGATCGAAAAAGGCGAGATCAAGTTCCTTTACCTCGCCGCCACCAATCCTCTTGTGACTTTCCCGGAAAGCGCCCGCTGGCGTGCGGCCCTGGAAAAGGTCGACTGCCTGGTTGTTCAGGACATCCTCTCCTCCGAGCTGACCGAACTTGCTTCGGTTGTGCTGCCCGGCAGTTCCTTTGCCGAAAAGAGCGGTTGTGTCACCTCCCTTGACAACCGGGTCAGCCGCCTGAACAAGGCATTGAATCCTCCTGGCGAGGCCCGCGAAGACTGGGACATCCTGGCGCAGCTCTACGATGCCCTGATCGGTGAAGGCAAGCCGTTCGATGCCGAGGCGACCCTGGCTGAAATCTCCGAGCTGACCGGTCTGTACGGTGAGGTCTGCCTGACCGGCGTGGGCCGCGGCAAGGCCTGCCAGAAAGAACCTTTCGTCCTCAACGACAAGAGCCTCACCTATGTGCCGGCCAAGGGCGCCGCAGAATCGGCTCAGGGCCTGCAACTGCTCAGCGGCAAAGTCCTCTGGCATTTCGGCACCACCTCGACCTTCGCTGCCGGGAATCTTACCGTTGCTCCGGAGGGATATGTTGAAATGCACCCCGAGGATGCCGCCGGCTGCGGTGTTCAAGAAGGTGATGCGGTCACCCTGACATCTGTCATCGGCTCCACCCAGGGCAAGGTCCGGGTCTCCGACAAACAGGCCAAGGGGCTGCTCTTTGCGCCTTACCATTTCTCCGAACTCAACATCCAGCAACTGATCCCCCAGGGGCAGAACCGGGTTGCTGTCGAAGTCAGCAAGGCTTGATGCCGGTTAACGCATTGGTCAACCCTAACGCCCCGGCAGTTACTGCCGGGGCTTCTTTTTTCGCAGGAGTTTCCGATGGATACGTTATGCTTTGATTATCAGGATAAGGTCGCATTCAGCCAGGAAAAAGCCAACAAGGTTGCTTTAGGCCAGACCGAACTCTCCCGCACCACCCTGTGGTGTCTTTTGCCTGGACAGCAGATCAAACCCCATGTCCATGCCGGCGACCATATCTGGGTTGTTCTCGAAGGAGAGGGGAACTATCTCAGTGACGATGATGCGTTGCCGATAACACCTGGCAAGGTTCTGGTCGTACCGGCCGGAAAGTCCCACGGTGTCGAAAATTCAGGGAGCCAGGGACTGGTCTTTGTCAGCGTTTCAGCAGGGTAGTCCATCACGTTGCTGCCGATGGGCAGGAATTAAAAAAAGCCTCCGGTATCGACCCCGGAGGCTTTTTTTTGCGAAAACTGGTCACCCATACCTGCACCCAGACATCCCTGCTATACTATTAGCTGAGTAAGTATTCAGATTAGTCGATTCTAAAGGTTTTGTCGGTGCGGGGTGCGTTATGAGTAAAGATAACGTTCTGAATGCCTTGGAACAAACCGAGGAAAAGGCCGCAAGCTTTTTTGATGCCTGGAAAAGGGGCGTGATTTTGCTCGGACCTGAATTGTTTGGTCCCAAATCTCTCCAAACTGCGCGAGAGAAAAGCGATCTGCTGCCCAGGCGCGAGGCCGTTGAGAAAGCTTTTGCCGATCACGACGAAGGCGGGGGAGAAAAACAGCTGCTGATGGCCATGGTCAGTTTCTACGACCCCGAGTGGGGCGAGGAACTTGCCATGCGCACCGTCGATGAAAAGTGTATCTGCGGCCTGACTTTCAATATGGACCACAAGGAAATGGAGATCCTCTGTGAACTGCTGAGGAATTATGGCGGATGGGAATAAGCAGTGGCACCGTTGTCGTTTCAACCTAAAGCGGTTGCTTCAACTCCTTTAGCACCCGGATAACTTTCCGCGCATATTCAGCCCTTTTCTCCGGGCTCAGAGCATTATAACAGCCGACCCCCTGCCAGGTATAACCATGGCGCTTCAGGCAATCGGCCAGCACCCAGGCTCCGGTTTTTACATTGTCACAGGGGTCGCCGAGGCGGTTCCAGCGTTCGGGGCCCAGTGATGCTGCCCAGCTGGAGTTGATCTGCATCACCCCGAAGTCGAAGGATCCGTCGGTATTGTAATTAATCGCCGCCGGCTCGAAGGACGATTCAACCTTGGCGATAGCCCACAGCAGGGCGGGGGGAACTCCATGGTCTCTGCCTGCTTCTTCGAAGCAGAAGGCGGCTCCGGGAGCAGGGTTGGTGAGTTGCAGCGTCAGGGCAAAACCGGTGATGACCATCCAAAAGCGCATGGGCTTGTCTCCTCAGGGCTTGCAGTAATTGTCCCCTGAACAGAGACTTTTTGCAATGAATCAGCTTTACCGAAGAAAAATTTCGGTTTGGCCGCGGTCAGGATAAACGTTAAAGGGGAGCCACCTGGCTCCCCTTTGGTCCATTTTGTGTTTTATTTTAGAACACATCTGGCGATTGTTAGAACCCTAAAAATCCTTGCACTTCCCGCGGCCTTTGCCCATAAGTGGGTGAAGCTTTTTGGCAAGGCTTTGCTGCTCGGGGGTGAGCAGGGCAAAGATCCGGTTTTTCATCCGGGCGTGAGCCACCGCCAGTTCAACTCGGGGCTGAGCCTGCTCGGTGGCCAGGGTGCGGACCCGGTCTTCGTCGAAAACTCCGCCTTCCGTCGCCAGGCGCATCGCCTCGCGACCCTGCCGGAGTTCTTCACGCAGCGGTTCGTTGCGCTGCTTTTCAGCTGCAAGGATCTGCTGAATCTGGGATCGCTGTTCATCGGTCAGCTCCAGGACTGCGGCCATCGCCTCGAGGCGGTTCTGATGGCGCGAATCTGCATCCTCTGCCGCTACCATCGGTGCGCCAAAACCATGGGGGCCTGCCTGTGCCTTGGTGTAGAGGCTGCCGGCAATGGCTACCATGATCACCAGTACGGTCATTGTGAAGCGGGTTTTCATGATCTGATCTCCTTTCGCACATGTTCATTGTGAATAAATGCTGCCCGGTTGTTGATGTGAAGCATAGCTCTAAAGAGGTAAACCGAATGTTAAGTGTGGGGGCGGCGAGGTAAAGTTTTATGAGTTGATGCCGCTTCGATTTAAGGTTTCTTTACATTCCGGAGTGGGACCGGTTATCGACTGGCGCCCAGGAGGGTTATATGCTGACCAGGAAACACAGTATTGCGGTAACAGAAGGGGAAAACATTTCGGCTGTTTTGAGTCTTCCCGAATCTTCAAGCGGCCAAGCGCTGAAGACCGTCCTCATCGCTCATGGTGCAGGTGGCAACATGGATAACGAGTTCATCGTCGCCATGGCAGAGGGGCTGGCCGAGGCAGGGATGGCGACACTGCGCTTCAACTTCCTTTATGCCGAAAAGGGCAGAAAGGCCCCCGATTCCCCGAAAAAACTAAACGCGGCATGGCTTGCCGTATCGGACTGGATAAAGACGTGCAGCTATTTTTCCGTGGGGCCCGTGTATGCGGCGGGCAAGTCGATGGGCGGGCGCTACGCATCGCAGCTTCTTGCCGAGGGCCTTCTGGACGCCGAGGCGCTGATCCTTTACGGTTATCCCCTGCATGCTCCGGGAAAGAAGGATCGCCTGCGCGATGAGCACCTGTACAAGATCGGGATTCCCATGTTGTTCATCGAGGGAACCCGCGACTCCCTCTGTGACCTGGAGAAGCTCGAGGGGGTTCTCAAGCGGATCAAAAGCCCCTGGAGCCTGGAGATTATCGAGGGCGGTGATCACTCCTTCAGGGTCCCCAAGGCCCTTGGGCTGAGCAGCGAACAGGTGAATGCCGACATCCTGCAGCGGACCCTTGCCTGGATTGAAGGGCTGTGAAACAGATGTTCAAAGAGATTTAACTTGCCGGTCTTGAAAGGGGGGATTAAACTGCGGCCATTTTATATTCCCGTCCCTGCCGCGGGCAGGAGCGCCATCTGGAAAGGAAGCTGAGATGACCGATAGCCTCATTCCCCGCACCGAATCAGCCTACAGCTACCCGCTTTTGATCAAGAACCTCCTGAAGACCCCCCTGGTCAACGCCCCCGATCAGCAGATCGTCTACCGCGACAAGCTGCGCTTTTCCTACCGCACCCTTCATGAACGCGGCTGTCATGGACTGGGACAGCCACCGCTACCTCGAATGCTTTTTTGCGGTGCCGATGATCGGTGCCGTTCTGCATACGGTCAATGTCCGCCTCTCGCCCGAGCAGATCCTCTATACCATCGACCATGCCGAAGATGATGTGCTTCTGGTCAACGCAGAATTTCTGCCGATCATCGAGCAGATCAAGGGACGCATCGATACGGTCAGCCAGTACGTGCTGCTCAACGACGAGCAGAGCCAGCCCGAAACCCATCTCAAGCTGGCCGGTGAGTACGAAAACCTTCTTGCAACCGGCTCCCCGCATTGCGAATTTGCCGATTTCGACGAAAACACCCGCGCTACGACCTTTTACACCACCGGCACCACCGGGATGCCCAAGGGGGTCTATTTCAGCCACCGTCAGCTGGTACTGCACACTCTTGGAGTCCTGGCCGCCCTGGGCACCCCGGGTACCCAGGGGCGCTTCCACCAGCAGGACGTCTATATGCCGATCACCCCCATGTTTCATGTCCATGCCTGGGGGTTGCCCTACGTGGCGACCGCTCTGGGGGTCAAGCAGGTCTACCCGGGGCGCTATGCCCCGGAGATGCTTCTCGACCTCATCGACCGGGAGCAGGTGACCTTCTCCCATTGTGTGCCAACCATCTTGCACATGCTCTTCAAAAGTCCCAGGATCGACCAAATCGACCTGTCACGGTGGAAGATGATCATCGGTGGGTCGGCCCTGCCTCGCACCCTTTGCCTCGAAGCGATGAAACGGGGCATCGATATCTTCACCGGCTACGGCATGAGCGAAACCTGCCCGATCCTCACCCTGTCTCACCTGACTGCCGAGATGCTCGAACAGGGGCCTGAGGAGCAGGCAATCGTGGTGCGCGCCCCCTGGCTGACCCAGGGGTATTTGAAGGACCAGAAGAACTCGGAAAAACTCTGGTCCGGCGGTTACCTGCACACCGGCGATGTGGCGGTCAGGGACGCCAGAGGCTATGTGCGCATTACCGACCGCACCAAGGACGTGATCAAGATCGGCGGCGAGTGGGTTTCTTCGCTTGAGCTTGAGGATATAGTCGCTCACCATGAGGCGGTCAGCGAGGTGGCGGTGATCGGTGCGCCTGACGATAAGTGGGGCGAGCGACCCCTGGCCCTGGTGGTGCTTAAGCCCCAAGGCGCAGGGGTGGTCAGCGAAAAGAGCCTGGTCGCTTACATCAAGGGGTACGCCGAGAAGGGGATTGTCTCCAAGCAGGTGCTGCTGACCCGGGTGAGATTTGTTGAGGCGATCGATAAGACCAGTGTCGGCAAGGTCAACAAGCTGGCCCTGCGCCAAAAATACCTGTAAGCCGTTTCCGTAGTTTTTCCCGGCTCCATCAACGGGGACAGTTTGATCATCTGTGGGTTATTCTGTCCCCGTCTTGCTGGGCGCTAATCGTTCATTTGCTGTTGCTGAGCATCCTCTATTCCCGAGGCTGTCCGACAATAGGGCCGAAGCGAAAATCCAGAAGTTTGAGAACAGATTTTGGGTCGTTTGAGAGCTCATAGCCGTAGCTATGGGCCGAAAAGGGGCCGAAATATGAGCCAAACAGCTGGGTTTGCAGCCGGTCTCTAATTGTCGGACAGCCTCCTGTGGTCTGGACCCTCTGGTGGCCGGCATTGATCCTCTCGGTGGTGCTGGCTGCAGCGTTTGCCCTCTGGAGGCCCTCGGCGAATGGGTAAGCAGCTGGATGGGGTAATGACCGGGTAGCTTTAAAAAATGACCGACTTTTGACATAGATTAATCGGTCGGCAGAACCTGAACGGCCCTCTCAAAATTCCTTGGACATTCGAGAATACATTTTAAGAAGATTTTTGAGACAAATACAGGGGCTTGAGGGCCAATTTTTGCGATTTCAAAAATCTAAAGATTTGAGACGCCGAAAATCTATGGCGGCGGGTGTGCTTTTCATCAGGGTTTCTGACACACTGACAAAATCAGCCGATTTTGGCCCTGAGAATCTGGTGGAACAAAGTTTCTGGGACACCCCTCCCTTTGATATCATGTTACAATTCTAGAGATTATCAAGTGTCTAAAATTGCTTGGTTTGTGGGGGGTGCCTAAGAATGGAGATGGTGTAATTATCTTGACCTCATACGATATACGAATTAGGTAAGTACTATTTAGGGGCAAAATCAGGGTAACTTGATGACGCAAAGCCAGTGGTCCTGAAAATGGATCGCCGGGCTGCCGGGGGAACGACAATCCGAGATTTTGCCGAAAGCCAGGACCGCCCCGGTTATTTCAGGCAGGAATTGTTAGTTTTATGGCCGGGCCGGAGAAGATTGCCGAGTCTGTGGTCGGCAGCTCACGTTGTCAAAGCTGGGACAAGGCTCGACCTATCACTTCCCCCGGATGCCAGAAGTAGGCGACGTCTGGTAGGAATCAATTTTGCGGGAGAGATTATGGAAGGGTTTAACTTTGTATTTCCTTACCGTGTTAGAATTGCTGACGTGAATTATGGCGGTCACGTCGCCAATTCCGCTGTTCTGAATTTTTTCCAGGATGCCCGGATTGCCTACCTGCAGAAACTCGGTGGTTACTCCGAGCTCGATATCGGAGGTGGCTGTGGGGTCATCCTGCCGGAGGCCCACGTTAAATATCGCGCGGAGATGTTTCACGATGACGAACTGCAGATTGGTGTGAGAGTGCGGAATCTGAGTCGCTCATCATTCACCATGGAATACCGTATAGAACGAGCAGGGGAAGTGACAGCTGAAGGAGAGACGGCACTGGTCTGCTTCGATTATCAGAAACGCAAGGCGAGGCGGCTGGACGAATTTTTCAGGAAAAAACTGCAGGGTGTAGAAGGGGCGTAAGCAGTAACAACTTATCGGACATTTCTGAAGACAGCCGGTGACTAGCAAATTGGGTTAAGTCCAATCCTCGAAATTCTGTCCACTACGTCTTCGCTGACGCCCGTCACACCGTTGTATGGAACCCGGATCAGGGTGGCCCCGGGCCGGCAGTTGAGCAAGGACAAAAACCCCTTCGCTGGCTATTCAGACTTTTCGCGAAGGTCAAGTCTGTTGACCGCCCACGATTGCATCATTTCAAGGATCGGGAACGTGCTGTGCCCCAGCTCGGTCAGGGTGTATTCCACGCGTGGCGGCACTTCCGGGTAAACGGTTCTGATAAGCAAACCGTCCCGCTCCATCTCTTTGAGTTGTTGGGTCAGCATCTTCTGGCTCACGCCGGGCACGATCCTCTCCAGCTCTTTGTATCGCTTCGAACCGTCATGTAAATGCCATAAAACGAGGCATTTCCATTTTCCGCTGACCACGTCCATCGCGACTTCTACCGGGCAGCGATATTCCCTGCCGTTCCATTCGATCATCTCAGATCCCTTTCGAAAAAAATCTGTCTCGGAAGCCCCCACCCGTCAACAATTCGAACCAATTGGTTCGTGTCGAACAAAAAAGTGCCTTCTTGCGCCATCATTTTCTAAGCCTTATCGTAACATCATATCCGGGCGCGCTATTTAACCATTTTATACAGGAGTAAAAAAATGACTTACCCAAGAAGCTTTTCGCACATAGGGTTGTCCGTGACAAATCTTGAGCAGGCCGTTGATTTTTATACGAACGTCCTTGGTTGGTACCTAATCATGCCGCCCACAGAGATCATTGCAGATGATTCTGCCATTGGCGTGATGTGCAACGACGTCTTCGGGGAAGGTTGGGGAAGTTTTCGCATCGCCCACATGTCTACTGGTGACAAAATCGGCGTCGAGATCTTCGAGTTCAGAAACGCCGAACAGCGCGAAAACAACTTCGAATACTGGAAAACAGGGGTCTTTCATTTTTGCGTGCAGGACCCAGACGTCGAGGGTCTTGCTGCAAAGATCGTGGAGAACGGCGGCAAGCAGCGAATGCCTGTACGTGAATATTACCCGAACGAAAAACCCTACCGCATGGTGTACTGCGAAGACCCCTTCGGAAACCTTATCGAAATTTACTCCCATAGTTACGAGTTGACCTACTCCGCAGGAGCATACCAAGAAACGCTGGGAACCGCATAATGAAACGGCCCGCGTCACCACACACAAGCGCGGGTCTATTTCTCTTTGGTTAGCGGCAATCTTACAGGCTCTTAGATTCCGATAGTTCAGCATCTATACGACACTCAAATGGCCCCTCCGAAAATGGAGTGGGCCATTCGTGTTTTTCAGGGTCGTCGACTGGGGCAGATGGAGTTGAGTTTCCTAGATTGCAGGGTTTCTAAGAATCTGCCCATTCCCCCTTTTCGACCTACCCAAACAATCTGAAACAACTTATCAGACAAAAGAAGATCCCGCCCCCTCTCACCTCCTCAGAGCTTAGAGGCGAGGTGTCGGCAGTTACCCGCAGTGTTTCAAAATGGAGAGAAGCTGCAATCCGTCACGTTGGCCACTTTGATCACCAAATCAAGTGGCATTTTCTCATAATGCAGGGTCTGTAAGAATTCGTCATTTTCTCCCCGACTGGACCCGTAATTTGGGATGACATAACTTGTCAGACACTTTCGGCGCGGCCGCTGGAAGATTTTCCAGTGTCAGTTGTTGCCGAAAGCAAACGTCTCTGATCGCGGGGACGGTCTTTCATGGGACCAACCTGCCGCTCACGCAGTGGTTCCTGGCGCTCTATTTTGTGACCCAAGGCAAAATTGGTTTGTCGATCCTGGAGCTGCGACGCGTGCTGGGGCTGAGTTACAAAGCGGCCTGGCGGCTCAAGCTCAAGCTCATGCAGGCCATGTTCGAGCGTGAGGTAAAAACGATCCTGGCGAAACGGGTCGAAATCGATTACGCCTATTTGGGCGGGAAACGCAGAGGCGGCAAAGTCGGTCGCGGCTCGGAGAACAAGGTGCCCTTCATTGCTGCGGTGGAAACCAGTTACGATGGACACCCTCTGCGAGAGGTTTTTAGCCTGGTGACGACCTTTGGCAGCCAAGACGTTGAGCAATGAGCCAAGCTCCGCTTGGCACCGTCGGCCTTGGTTGTATCGGACGGCCTGAATTGTTTCCGAGCGGTCACCAAGACTGGGTGCCGCCAACAGCGCGAGGTGGTTGGGGATGGTCGCAGAAGTACCGAGATGGGCTGTTTTCACTGGATCAACACGATTCTGGGCAACCTCAAGATCGCCATCGCCGGGACGTATCATGCGTTTAATTTTGAAAAATATGCGCATCGTTATCTAGCCGAGTTTCAGTACCGTTTCAACCGCTGCTTTGACCTGCGCAGCCTGCTGCCAAGGCTGGTATTCGCCTGCGTCTCGATCGGCAAGCGGCCCGAGGCTTGGTTGCGCCAAACTGAGAATTGGACCTAATCAGTAAAACTGAATGGGGCAAGGCCTTCCCGCCGGGGACAAAGTCCGGCTATAGGCTCAGGTTGGCCGGGGAGAACAAGTGATGGGAGACTGGCGATCAATCTTGTACGGCATCGGGCTGTTTGCGGTCGTTCTCCTGATCGACGCGCAGTCAGTTCAGGCTGATATCGAGCAGAGCATCGCGCTTTGCAGAAATCCCACCGAGGCGCAGCGGCAGAGGCTTGAGATCGTCGCATCTGAAGTGGGAATGAGCTATGCACCTGGAAACTGTGAGAAACTTTACGCCATATTGTCAAAACAAAAAAATAAGGGATAAGGTCGTATTCCGGGAGAATTAACAATCCTCAGATGAAAACAAATAGTAAATTAAAAGATTAATGTTTTTTCTTTGTTGATTTTTATGAATCAGGAGCTGCGACAGAAACACTGCCACAGCTCCCACAAAAGTCAATGATTAGATATTGTGCTTCAGATCAAAGCGGTCGAGTTGCATCACTTTGGACCAGGCCTTGACGAAGTCTTTCACAAAACGTTCTTTTGAGTTGTCGAACGCATAAATTTCAGCAACAGCCCGCAGCTCTGCATTGGAGCCGAAGATGAGATCGACCGGTGTTGCGGTGTACTTCACTTTTCCGGTTTTGCGATCCACGCCTTCATACGAGTCATCGGTTTGCGCTTTGCGCCAGCTGGTGGACATATCCAGCAAATTCACAAAGAAATCGTTGGTCAGGGTACCTGGCTTATCGGTGAAAACGCCGTGCTTCCTGCCGCCTGTGTTGGCATCCAGGGCACGCATGCCGCCAACGAGCACGGTCATTTCCGGCACGGTCAGATTCAGTTGATCAGCCTTGTCGACCAGCATTTCGGTCGGCGAGCGATAGCTTTCTTCCTTGTTGAAGTAATTGCGGAAAGCATCGGCCTTTGGCTCGAGTACCGCCATAGACGCTACATCCGTTTGCGCTTGAGTCGCATCGGCACGACCCGGCGTAAATGGGACTTCGACTTCAACACCGGCATCTTCAGCCGCCTTCTCAATCGCAGCGGCGCCGGCAAGAACAATCAGGTCTGCCATAGAAACCTTCTTGCCCTCAGAGGCCGAGTCATTGAAGTCTTTCTGAATTTCCTCAAGTTTCTTCAGCACCTTAGCCAACTCAGCCGGGTTGTTGACCTCCCAGTCTTTTTGCGGAGCAAGCAGGACGTGCGCGCCGTTCGCACCACCACGCATGTCAGATGCGCGGAAGCTGGCGGCAGACGCCCATGCAGTACGCACCAGCTCAGGTAAGGTGAGGCCGGATTCGAGGATTTTTTCCTTCAGCTTATCAGCATCTCCTTTGCTGATAAGCTTATAATCAATTGCCGGAATCGGGTCTTGCCAGAGAAGCACTTCGGTGGGCACGTTCGCACCCAAATAGCGGGCGTGCGGTCCCATATCGCGATGCGTCAGCTTATACCAGGCTTTGGCAAAGGCTTTTTTAAATTCATCCGGATTAGCCAGGAAACGTTCTGCAATCTTTTTATATTCGGGGTCAAACTTCACCGCTAAATCAGCCGTGGTCATGACGGGCGGGTGACGCTTCCCCTCAATATGAGCATCCGGCACCAATGTGTGCAGGCTTTTGTCTTTGGGCACCCACTGGATGGCTCCGGCTGGGCTGCGTGTTTGCTCCCATTCGTTATTCAGCAGATTTGACAGATAAAGCGTGGTAAACTGCGTCGGCGCTTGCGTCCAGGCGCCTTCCAGGCCGCTGGTTATCGTATCTTCCGAATGGCCTTGGCCGCATTTGTTTTTCCAGCCCAAACCCTGTTCTTCAATCCCAGCAGCCGCCGGCTCCGGTCCCAGGCAATCACCTGGCTTGTGCGCACCGTGCATCTTGCCAAAGGTGTGACCGCCTGCGATCAAGGCAACCGTCTCTTCATCATTCATGGCCATGCGGCCAAAAGTCACCCGAACGTTTTTCGCTGAACCGACGGGGTCAGGCTGACCCATCGGCCCTTCAGGATTGACGTAGATCAAGCCCATGTGGGTCGCACCCAGCGGGGCTTGCAAACGGCCTTCTTTTTCATGACGGTCGCTGGCCAACATGGTTACTTCCGGGCCCCAGTAGACCAGATCCGGTTCCCAGTCATCGGCGCGGCCGCCGGCAAAGCCGTAGGTTGCAAAACCCATATTTTCCAGTGCCACATTGCCGGTCAAGATCATCAGGTCAGCCCAGGAAAGAGACTCGCCGTATTTTTGTTTCACTGGCCACAGTAAGCGGCGTGCCTTGTCCAGATTGCCATTGTCCGGCCAGCTGTTGAGGGGATCAAAGCGCATCTGTCCGCCGCCGCCACCGCCGCGGCCATCCAGAGTGCGGTAGGTGCCCGCACTGTGCCATGCCATACGAATGAAAAACGGGCCATAGTTACCAAAATCCGCTGGCCACCAGTCCTGCGATGTCGTCAGTAGCGTATCGATATCTTTCTTGACCGCTGCCAGATCAAGTTTCTTGAAGGCTTCGGCATAGTTGAAATCGTCACCGAGCGGATTTGAGCGCGCATCATGGTCGCGCAGAGGCGATAGATCAAGCTGATCCGCCCACCAAAACTGATTTGATTGCGTCTGGCCAATCGCGGCCGTGCCAGTGCCACCGGCACCTGGGGGTTTACTGATTTTTTTTGAATCCTCGCTCATGGCGGTCTGGGGCGCCAGAAGCAAAACCATTACAATTGCCAATGCCGTTGTCATGAATAAATTGTTTTTTTTCATCATGCTTGCCTCGTTGATATTTGGCTGCAGCTGCAGCGCTGTTGGAGGAGGACATCGGGTGCCTGCGCAACTTTAAACATCAGCCTGGGATGCAAAATACAGGGAACGACTATTTGCCTGTGATTTACCTGCAAACGTGCCTTTCAGTGTTGCTTGGTTTTGCTCCTATCAATTAACCATGGTGATACCTTCACTTGCTGGTGGTTTCGCCGTTGTTGGCGTTGCCTGATCGATTTAGACGAATTCAAAATCTTATAAGTAATAGATTGACAAGCGATTCCAAACTGTCAAGGCTAAGTCAAAATTAATCATGGTTTGGTCCATGATGCGATCCAATTCTCAGCTGTGGAGAAGAATCACCATGAGATCTCCAACCTTCTCGAGACAAGATTGGCGCTAACTATTTCATGTCGTGTCAGTGCTCGAAGCAACTACCGCTGGCTCAGAATCAGGGCTAATCAGGTTCATTCATTAATAATCAACCGTAAAAACGAGCACTTTAGGCAGGGGATGAACGGTCTTGCTTTTTACCCCTCTGTCTGACAGTAAAAGACCTCGATCCGATGATCGAGAGCTTTTCTCGTTGAGCACCGTCTATAAGACACTTTTCGACCGTGTTCGGCGATCACCACATTTTGAAGAGTTTTTCAGGTCCATTTTGATCACCAGATCAAGTGGCCCTTTCTCATAATGCATGAAATAAGAATGGCCCGCCCCGTGTGTGGGGTGGGCTATTCATATTTCACAGGGATTGCAGCCATTGCCCTTTTCCCGGTCAAGTCCCTAAAATGCTGAGAGTGGTGAGCACTGCCTTCAATTGGCAAGATAATTCACCATGATATTTCGAAGCATCTCGCTTCCCCGATCCAGGGTCTGCTCGTTCACTTCTTCACCGCCGACTTCCAGGTAGTTGAGCCAGAACAGAGTCACAAGCCAGACCTCCTCGGTGAGCAGGTCAAGGGTCTTGTTATCAAGTGGACGCAAGAATCCCTGTTCCATGGCCTGCCTTATGGACTGGTGGATCATTCCCAGCTGCATCTGGTTCACCTCGTGAAAGCGCGCCTTAAGCTGGGGGTCGTTCATGATCAGGGCGGTCAGTTCGCGCTTAAAAAAGCGATAACGCCAGTTGAACGTTTGAATCATGGCAAAGGTCTGTTCCATCGACTCCAGCGTGCCGGGCGGATACTGCTGCAGTACCTTTTGATATTCCACCACCCCATAAGCGGTGAGCTGCTCGAAGAGGGCTCGAATAATGTCTTCCTTGTTGCGAAAGTGGTAATAGAGGTTACCCGGACTGATCCCCGCCTGCTCGGCTATATGGTTGGTCGTGACGTGCCGGGTCCCCCTTTCGTTGAAGAGCCTCCGTGCCGTCTCCATGATTTTGTCCTTGGTCTTCATGCATCCTCGCTCATTTAATTGAGGAGCATTTTGGCACATTTCACCTCATGTTTCCAGGTGAGCCTCCTTGAGGTAACGACTGAAACGGGACAACAGGGCAAGCTGTTTCCATATTCTCACCGGTCCATAGCGCGCCAGGGTTCGAACAGTCCGCGAAAACGGGAGAGATTTAGTATAAAGGTCTAACATATGGCGATAGAATTCAGGTAGCGGCATGCGAGTCGGCAGCACGGCGTGAACCATATCGTAAAGTTCAGGATTTTCAGTGACCAGCTCATGCCGTCGTTGCCGGTAGAGTTCGGTTCCTGGCAGGGGCGTCAGCACCGAAAAGCCGACATGCCGCAATTCGAGCTGCCGCACATGAGCCGTAAGTCGAGCGAAGTCCTCCTCCGTGAAATCGGTATCAACCATGAAATTCGCATATACAGTCAAACCGAGATCATGCAGAATGCGCACAGTTTCCTGCTGCTGCGTAACACTGATTTCCTTATGCAGATTTCCAAGACGCTCATCGCTAAAGCTCTCCATGCCGACAAAGACCTGTATCAATCCGATCTTGCGCCACTTGACGAACAATTCGGGATTGGCGACCACGGTATCGGCGCGCGCATAGAGAAAGTAGTTTTTTCGAATGCCGGCTTTTTCGATGGCATCCGCCAGTGCGTCCATCCGTCTGACATCGCACATCGATTCATCGTCACAGAAAAAGACGTTCTCCTCCTCGATGGTCTTCAGCTCCTCTACCACCGAAGTCACCGAACGGCGAAGGTACTTGCCGTCGGTGATCGGCCACAGCGCACAGAAGTTGCACCGAGAGGTACATCCCAGGGAAGTCCGGATTGAAGCCAGCGGTTGCAACCATTCACTGAAATAATTTTTTCGGTAGTGTCGGGTGAGACTTCGGTCGGGCAAAGGTAACTCATCCAAGGGTGTATAGGGGCGGGCTTCGGTCAAAAGCATCTCTGTTTCCGGCCGCACAAGGCCCAGCCCGCTGATCGAGGCGAAGTCTTCGCCCGCCTCGGCGCATCGGGCAATCTCCCGCAGGGCCTGTACACCCTCGCCGACCACGACCAGGTCCATGACACTCAGGTTAAAGTCGTGAGGACTCACAGTGGCGTGATGCCCACCGATCACCAGCAAAAGGTCGGGTTTATGGCGCTTCAAATTTTCAGCAATGGTTTTAACGAAACCGACGTGACTGGTGAACGCGGTCAATCCGACAATGTCTGGCCGAAATCGGTGAAAAGCCTCTTCGATATTTCCATCGATCCTAGCATCGAGGATCTCCACCTCGTGCCCGTCTTCTTTCAGTCCGGCCCCAAGATACTCCAATGCCAGCGGTTCGTGCATGTAGACCTGGTCCAGCAACGGATTAGCGCTGGGCGGATAAATCAGCAACACATTCATAGCAACCCTCCTGAAGTTTTTTGCAAATCTAGAGCAAATACTCTAATCGGTCAACCCCTTTATGTAGGATTATTCTAATGCATATTAATTTGTGGCAGGAAAGACAGCCGAATGGTAGAGCGAGAAAAGAAAGTAAGCCACTGGAAATGTTGCATTTATCGGCCATCAAAAAGGCTCATCTGGGATCTTCTCCCAACGCCTCTTTCTGTGCATAATTACTTCAATTCATTTGAAAATACATTAACAAAATGATAGAAAAGTGGTGATCCAAGAAGGATCAATCCCGGCCAAAGCACAATCCATCTCAAACGCTCTGGAAGACGAACGCCAAGCAAACAAGCCGTTGCCCATTGGAAAAACTTATGATCAAGCGGGTATATTTTGAAAAAATGAAAATAAAACCAGTAATACAACAAGAACTTTCAGGGTGCGGCATTGCTTGTGTCGCAATGTTGGCTGGCAAGTCATACGATGAAACAAAAAAGAGGGCAAACCATATTGGAATTTATGCTGAAGATGAAAAGCTCTGGTCAGAAACAAATTACGTCAGAAAGTTATTGAAAGAATATTCAATAACGGCAGCATGCGAAGAAGCTCAATTTACAAGTTGGAAAGACCTTCCAGACCTCGCCTTGTTGGCAACCAAATATCGAATTGAAAATCGTCGGTCCCTGTGGCATTGGGTTGTTTTCAGCAGACAGGAAGAACATCCACTTGTCCTTGATCCTGCTGCATATCTCGAAAATAACGAAAGACAAGATTTTGAATCAATAAAACCTGAATGGTTTATTGAAATAAGCAAAACCTAACGATTGAGGCGGACTGCAATTAGCTGCGCGGGTTCCCAAAAAAGCCTTTGCAAATTTGCACCCCAAGACTCCCCCGTCGCGGCAGTTCAGCGTCGCAAAGCCCCTTAATTCTTTGAGCAGCAGGAATTTAAATAATAAGGAAAAAAATGTTCATCATTTCTCTGAACTATATTAAGCCAATCGAAGAAGTTGAGTTGCATCTTGAAATGCATGTCGAATTTTTAAAAAACAATACGATAAAAAGGCATTTATCGCTTCCGGAAGAAAGGTTCCCAGAACAGGTGGGGTGATTCTTGCCAATATGGAATCAAGAACAGATTTAGAAGCAATTTTAAATGAAGATCCATTTCAAAAAAATGAAATAGCAGAATATGAAATTACAGAATTTATCCCGAGCATGACGTTGCCTGAGTTCTCGTCATTGCTCCCGGGGTAGATGCAAAAAGCCGCCTAACCCTTAATGTCGCAGACGGAAAATACTTCTGCAATAAATTGGAATAGCTCGGTGGGATGCGAAGGAATTGTCGCCGCCAGATATCTTTAACCGTTGAAGTTGTAGGAACACCTCATTCCGATAATTCACCACAACAGAAACACCAAACCCCGCTCAGGTCGCCTGGCGGGGTTTTTACTGTAATGCAGAGTTTGTCGGAAAATTTCAAATACCCTCTCTAACGACCATCAAATTTCAATGGCACAACATATCAGACACCCTCGCTGGTTGTGGGAGCGACAAATGTTTCAGGTCGGTGACTTTTAATGGGTGCCCCTTCAACCAACGTCGACTGGACGGTTTAACATCAATCGACGCAACAAGGTTTTAAATCTCATCACCTCCGATCAACTTCAACACTTTTTCCACTTCAAAATAGACGATGAATTTTGTCCCTTTGGCCTTGTCTTCCTCTGCCGTCAGCGAACGTCTGGTCATCTGCTGAATCAGTTCGGAGTCTTTATCCTCGCGGATTTTTTTCAAAAACAGTCGAACTCCCTGGTAACCCGGGGCATTTTCGATAAACAAGTAAGCCGCATGGGGATTTTCCTGCAGATTTTTGCGGGTCAATCGATCGCGCATGATCATCGCCAGAGTGCCATCTTTCAGGACATTCGGTCGGGCATAAATGGCTGCATCAACCTTGCCCAGTTTGTCTGCCGTTGCCATGATGCCGTTACCGTGTTGATTGGTGAAATACTCTTTCAGATCCATGTGATTCTCCTCTTCAGACAGTTCGGCGTTATTCAAACACTTCTATCCGTCTGCTGAAAATTTATTTTGCAAAGTTCAGGGATTCTCTGCAGCTCGGTGCAGATAATGAGGTTCTGCATCTGTACGCCCCGGCGGACGGCAGACCCGCCGGCAATCAGTTTAATTCTTTGATCAAGATTGTTTCTTAGGCTGGCGAGATCTTTTTTGGCCTGTCGGCTCGAATAATGAGCGCTGAACGACAAGGCCACCCCGGAGACCTGCAGGTCTTCGGCAAGCTGCGGAACTTCCAGCAGCGGCAGTTCTTCATGCAACAGAATACAGTCGATTTCCTCGTGGTGGAACAGCACCGCCGCCAACAACAGCCCTAACTTGTGCCGTTCGCCACTGAGGGTCAGAAACAGCAGCCGGGCATTCCGATTGTTTTGAGCTCCCATCCTCAACTGCTCTTTTAGCAACTGTTCCAACCGGTCGGAAACCAAATGCTCGCGGGCGATGCTTAAACTGCCATCGGTCCAACCGCGATCCAATGCATGAATCAGCGGCACAGCAATCCGATGAACAAAATTCACCAGTCCCATTTTCTTCAGTTGACTGCGCAACTCCCGATCAATTTCCTCCGGGGCCAGTTGGATGGTCAGCCGTTGCATTGTATCGACTTGCGGCAGAACCTGGGCCAACTCATTTTTCAGAAGATCTCTACGTTCGGCAGACGACAAGGCAAAAATTCTGTTTGGCCGATAGCCTAGGTTCTGCAGCCTTTTAACCACTCGTAACTCTTCGACTTGTTTAGCGGGGTAGCATCGGTGGCCCCGTGAATCGCGCTTTGGTACTGGGAAGTTGTAGCGACGCTCCCAGATGCGCAGGGTGTCCACCCCGATGCCGACTTCTTGACTGAGTTGTTGAATACTAATCATTTTTGTCCTAGACAATTCTGGATTTGATTGAATAATATATAGAAAATAAAAAAAATCAAGAGCAGATCTGGGCGAAAAAAAGTGATTTAAAGAGATGTTCAAAAAAATTCTTAAAAAGGTGGTCGGGGAGCTGATTCTACTCGATTTCGGCATGCCCAGCCGGATTCCTCAGCAGGTTCGCCAGCCGATGATCTATACCGTCAAAGCGGCTTGCGAGTGGCACTGTTAGCTGCTGGTCAGCGCTATCCGCAAGATGTGGGGGGACCGAAGAGTTAGATTTCGGGGCCTTGAGCAACGTCGCCGAGATCCCCTTCGATGTCTTCGACAGCGAGCACCTTGATGCTCCCGTATGCAGGAGCTGGCCTTCGGTATCCTCGCAATCCACAATCATCGGGGTCAGTGATTTCGAACAAACCCGGCACTGGAGAGGCTTATGAGCATGTATTACCTGAAAATTTATCTATTGACGATTCCAATCTTTTTCGCTGTCGACCTTCTCTGGCTGGGGGTGGTGGCGAAGAACTTCTACCAGAACAACCTGGCCCCTCTGCTCAGCCCGGCTGTTAATTGGCCGGCGGCCTTGTTGTTCTATTTCATTTACATCGCCGGTATCATCCTGTTTGCCGTCAAGCCGGGGCTGGATGCCGGCTCCCTGGCCAAAGCGGCTCTCTGGGGGGGGTTATTCGGTTTTTTTACCTATGCCACTTACGACCTGACCAACCTGGCCACCCTCCAAGACTGGCCGTTCAAGGTGGTGGTTGTCGATATTCTCTGGGGAACGGTGCTCTGCACGCTGGTAGCGAGCGGCAGTTACCAGATCGGCCGCTGGCTTAGCTGACAGGAGGAAAGAGAGATGAAAAGGATTTGTCAACTGCTTGTCATCAGCATCTTAAGTCTCTGCTTGCCCGATACTTCTGCAGCTCATAGCTTCGACCTGCAGAAGAATCAGGTGGTCACTCTAGAGCAGATCATTGCTGATCTCTCCGGGGTGCAGGCGGTGTTCGTCGGCGAAACACACGATCAGCAGCCCCACCATGACGCCCAGCTGCAGATCGTCCGTGAACTGCATGACACCGGGGTCGAGGTGGCCATCGGCCTGGAGATGTTCCGTCGCGACGGACAGACCGATCTTGACCGTTGGGTTGCCGGTGAGATCGATGAAGCAGAGTTCGAGGACATCTTTTCCCAGCACTGGAGCGACTGGTTGCTGTATCGGGATATTTTTGTTTACGCCCGCAACAATGAGATTCCGATGCTTGGCTTGAATATCGAGCGGGACATTGTCAACCAGGTGGCGCAAAACGGATTCTCATCACTTTCGGAACCGCAACGTGAAATCCTCCCTCTCGCCGCCTGCCGCGTCAGTGATACTTATCGCGACTTCATCCGCCGGGCCCTGAACGGACACTCGCACGATGGCAGTGAATTCGAGCATTTCTGCGAAGCACAGATCCTCTGGGACGCCAGCATGGCTGCAAATCTCGGCGCCTATCTCAAACAGTCTCCTCAGCAGACCGTCGTGGTTTTGGCCGGTAATGGTCACTCTTGGAAACATGGCATCCCGGAGCAGCTGGCACGGTTTGGTGATTATACCTCGAGGGTCCTGCTGCCGGAAGTGCCCGGGCGCATTGACCGGCACCATAGTAGTGCCGATGAAGCCGATTACCTGCTGCAGGGTGTCGAAATGGGCCCGCTGCATTAATGAGAAGATGTCATGATCCGCCTCGGTCTCTGTTGCCTGTTCCGTCAGGCACCGATCAAATTTAGCGCCACCACGGCGAGAAGCCTGCTCCGTTTGGACCGGGATGCCCAGCTGGCGCGTCTGGATCGACTCTGTCTGGAGAACACCCTGGCGCTGCTGGCCGCGCTTGAAGAAGTCAAGCGACTGGGATTTGGTGCGTTCCGGGTTCTCTCGACGCTGTTTCCGCTCTACACGCACCCGGATGTCGGTTACCAGCTCGAACAGCTCCCCAGTGCCAGGCAGATTTTCGACATTCTGCAGCAGGTTCGTATTCGCAAAGAGTATTATCATCTGCGGCTCAGTTTCCACCCGGATCAGTTCGTTCTGCTCTCCAGCCCAAGACCCGAGGTGACGGCCTCGTCCATAGATGAGCTGGTCTACCAGGCCAAATTGGCCGCGCTGATCGGCGCCGACGTGATCAATATCCACGCCGGCGGAGTCTACGGTGACAAACAGGCCGCCCTGGAGCGTCTGGCAGAGCAGATAGAAGCGCTGCCGCAGGCCATTCGCAACCGGTTGACGCTGGAGAACGACGATCAAAGCTATAGCGTCGCAGACCTTCTTCCGCTCTGCGATAAGCTGTCTGTTCCGCTGGTCTACGACGTTCATCACCACCGCTGCAATCCGGACGGCTTGAGCGTCGCAGCGGCAACCAGCGCTTGCCTGCAAAGCTGGCAGCGGGTTGGCCGTGAAGCTCATCTACACATCTCTTCGCCAAAATATGGCTGGGGGGAGGAACCGAAACCGCACGCGGACTTTATCGACCGGGCCGACTTCCCGGACGAGTGGCTGGACCTAAGCGCAACGATCGATGTCGAGGCCAAGGCCAAGGAGCCGGCGGTGCTGCGCCTGAAGGAACAGCTGGCCCTGCCGGATTGGCCGGAGAAAGGAGCGAACGATGGCTAGAGTCGTGGTGATTGGTGGAGGTTATGCCGGCCTGGCGTGCCTGGTCGAGCTGGCAAAAAAAGCCCCTCAGCTGAAGCTGCATCTGGTCGATGCCCGGGCCGAGCACTGCAAAACCACCAACCTGCACAAGACCTTCTCAAGACCGGTTGAAGATTTCACGGTCCCATACGTTCGGCTCGCCGAGCGCTTCGGCTTTGATTTTCATCAACAGCGATTGACCTTCGACGAAGCCGAACTGCAGCGCTGGCAGCAGCAGAAGAGGTTACCGCTGGGGGCGGGAAGGTTAGACTTTGACTGGCTGGTGCTCAGCACCGGCGCCACCGCGACCCTGGAACCGGCGGACGAAGGGGTTTACGGACTGCAAACTCTGCAGGCCGGACAAGGGCCGGCGCTGCTCGAAGAGTGGCTCAACCTGGGAGCGACGCAGCGGGTCGAGCTCTCGTTCGTCGGTGGCGGCGCCACCGGTCTGCAGGTGCTCTTTGAGCTGCACGAACAGTTGCGCAAAAAGCGGGCTGACACACATTTGCGGCTGATCGATCTGGGCACGCGCACGGTCCCGCAGCTGCCGGACGGCGCGCATCGCTACATCGCCCGCAAGCTGTGTCGAGAAAAGATCGACTATCTGCTGGAGACTGAATTCCGTGGCCAAAAGAACGGCCAGATTCTGCTGACCGAGCGCGGCAGTGGCCGGGACTACAGTCTGCCATCTACGGCAACCCTGCTGTTCCCCGGTGTGCGGCGCGCGCCATTCGCCCTGCAGAGTAATGCCTACGGGCAGGTCGAGTGTGACGGCCAGCTGTTGCCAGAGATCTTCTCCGCCGGGGATTGCGCTGACTTCGCCGGCAATGGCCTCAACCTGTTGACCGCACAGGCGGCGGTGCGCAAAGGCAAGCTGGTGGCGCACAATATCCGCAACCTGAACGCCGGCAGAGGGCTGCGTCGCTATCGCTATCAGGAAAAAGGTTACCTGCTCAGCCTCGGCCCGATCGATGCGATCGGCTGGCTGGGATGGCGTTGCAACCTGGTCAAAGGCTTTGCCGCCAACATCCTGAAGGAGGCGATGGAAAGCCAGTACGATCTGTTCCTGGACGGCGTCGATACCTATCTGGGGTTTCCATAAGGGGAAGGGAGCGCGACGATGAGTCTGTTTCTGCTGACCGGCCTGTTCCTTTTCCTCTTCATGTCCGCGGTGTTTCTGCTTGCCCTGAAGCTGAAGGACAACAGCATCGTCGACATCGCCTACGGGCTGGGCTTTATCCTGGTCGCCTGGAGCGGTTACCTGGTTTTCGGCAGCGGTCAACCGCGGCAAATCCTGCTTCTTTGCCTGATCAGCCTTTGGGGGGCACGTCTGGCCGCTCATATCGCTCTGCGCAAAGGCACCGAAAGAGGCGAAGATTCCCGCTACCGGCGATGGCGGGAGAGCTGGGGAAAGAGCTTTGTGTGGCGCAGTTTTCTACAGATTTTCATGTTGCAGGGCGCAGTGATTTTCCTGGTGGCACTCCCGATGCTGCTGGTTATCAACCGGCCGGGCGGCGCGCTGGGCTGGCTCGATCTTTTTGGCGTGTTGATCTGGTTGTGTGGCTTCGCCTTCGAGACGATCGGCGACTGGCAGTTGCTGCGCTTCAAAAAAGATCCCGCAAATCGGGGAAAGATTATCCAGCTCGGCCTCTGGCGAATCACCCGCCACCCCAACTATTTCGGTGAGGCGACGCTCTGGTGGGGCATCTTTTTTATCGCGCTCGGCTCCCCCTTGGGATGGTTCGCCATCATCAGTCCGCTGCTGATCGGTTTCCTGTTGCTCAAAGTCTCCGGGATCCCGATGCTCGAGGCCAAATATGCAGGGAACCCTGATTTCGAAGCCTATAAAAGGAGAACCAATGCCTTTTTCCCCTGGTTTCCCAGAGGCTAAACGGAGGGGCTATGAGCGATAAGTGCCAGAAGAGGCTGAAAATCTCCGTGGTTGGCGGCGGCGTCGCCGGTATCGTCAGCGCTTACCTGTTGCAGCAGCAACACAAGGTCACGCTGTTCGAAGCGAACAATTATCTCGGCGGCCATACCAACACCTTCGAAATCAAAGACGGAGCGGATGCCGGGCTGGCGGTCGATACTGGCTTCATCGTGCTCAACGACCAAACTTACCCGCTGTTTCAGAGGTTTCTCGCTCGTCTGGGCGTCGCCACCCGCGACAGTGAGATGTCCTTCGGTTTCCAGTGTCGACAGACCGGCCTGGTCTATGCCGGTAACGATCTGAACGGTCTGTTCGCCCAGCGCCGCAACCTGGTCAGCCCGACCTTCTTCCGTTTTCTGCTGGAGATCGCCCGGTTCTGCAGGCAGGCCAGCGAAGATCTGGCTGCAGATGCAGTGCCGCAGGTCAGTCTCGGCGAGTATCTGCAGCGCGGGCGTTTTTCGCCTTTCATGGTCAACAACTACCTGCTGCCGATGGCGGCGGCGATCTGGTCGTCTCCAGCGCTTCGAGTGGCCGACTTTCCGGCCGAAGCATTCCTGCGCTTCTTCAAAAACCACGGCCTGCTTTCGTTCCGCAACCGACCGCTCTGGAGGACGGTGGTCGGCGGCAGCTTCAGCTATGTGAAAGCCTTTAAGCCCGATTTTCAGGGCGATATTCGCTTGAACGCCGAGGTGCAAAAGCTCTATCGCGATGACCGGGGTGTGTGCTTGCAATTTGCCGATGGGCGGATGGAAAAATACGACAAGGTTGTCATCGCCACCCACGCCGACCAGGCGCTACGCCTGCTTGGCGATCCGAGTCCCGATGAGCAGAGGTTGCTCTCGCCCTGGCAGTATCAGCGCAACCACACGGTGCTGCACACCGACGCATCGCTGCTGCCAGAGCAGCGTTCGGCCTGGTCCGCATGGAATTTTACCCGCGAGTCGGCACAGAACGATGTCGAGCCGGTCTTTGTCACCTACGACATGAACCGCTTGCAGGGGCTGCAGGCCGCGCAGCACTATTGCGTGACCCTCAACCGCCGGCAGGGCTTCCAGCCGGGTTCGGTGATTGCCGAGTTCGATTACCAGCATCCGCAGTACACCTTCGCCTCCCTCGGCACCCAGGCAGAGCTGCCGGCCCTCAACGGTCAGCGCCACAGCTGGTTCTGCGGCAGTTACTTCGGCTACGGTTTTCACGAAGATGCGGTTCGCGCGGCGGTCGCGGTTGGTGATGATTTTGGGGTGAGCCTATGAACTCGTTGATCTACCAGGGCGAGGTCAGTCACGCCCGGCTGACCCCGGTGCGGCACAACTTCCGTTACCCGGTCTATTTCTACGCCTTCGATATCGACGAGCTGCCGGAATTAGCCCGGCAGAATCCCCTCTTCGGCTACAACCAGCTGCGTCCGGTGGCGATTCACGACAAGGACTACCTGCAGCCTTACCAACGCCCGCTGCGGGCGAAACTCTCCCTGACCCTGGAGCAGCTAGGCATCAGCACACAGCTCGGACGGGCCATGCTGGTCACTTCGGCGCGCTACTTCAATTACGTCTTTAACCCGATCAGCTTTTTCTACTGTTACACACCGACCGGGGTGCTATTCAGCGTTCTGGTGCAGGTCAACAACACCTTCGGTGAAATGCACATTTACCCGCGAGAGCTTAACGAAATCGAGAAGCCCGGCGAAAAGCTTCAGTTTCACACCACCAAGCGATTCCATGTCTCCCCCTTTTTCTCCCGCGAAGGTCACTACCGGTTCCAACTGACCGAACCGCAGCAGCAGCTCGACAACCGGATCGATTATCACCGGTCCGATCAGCTGGCGTTGACGGCCAGGATTCAAGGCCAGGCCGAGCCGCTGACCAGACGAAACCTGCTGCGCACCATCATCAAACACCCGCTCTCCGCCAGCCTGACGATGCCGCGCATCCTCTGGCAGGCGGCGAAGCTTTACTGGCAAAGGAGGCTTCCCGTGTACACCAAGCCGGTTCCCGATCACCGGATGACCATCCGTCCGGTGCCGCCGAGCTTCCTCGATCGGCTCGGCCGGAGTTTCGCCCACAAGCACTTCTCGAAGCTGCAGCAAGGAGCTCTGCAACTGGAACTGCCGGGCGGTGAGCAGCTCCGATACGGCGAAAGCGAGTA
The DNA here is from genome assembly GCA_945787465.1 of uncultured Desulfuromonadales bacterium. Lineage (GTDB taxonomy): Bacteria > Desulfobacterota > Desulfuromonadia > Desulfuromonadales > Trichloromonadaceae > CALZIZ01. The sequence continues at coordinate 249 of CALZIZ010000020.1, read as the reverse complement.
TCCCGCGCAGAAGCTGATTGTGCGCGAGAACCGCTTCTTCCGCCGGGTGATGCTGGCCGGTGAGATCGGTTTCGGTGAAGCCTATACCGATGGAGACTGGACCACCGATGACTTGCCGGCGCTGCTGACCCTGCTGGCAGGAAACGCCGAACTGATCGATGACCGCAGTGTGATCAGCGCGACCCTCGGTCGCTGGTTGAATACTCTGCGCCACCAGCTGCGCGCCAACACGATCAAGGGCAGCTCGCG
>CALZIZ010000019.1 GCA_945787465.1 uncultured Desulfuromonadales bacterium | reverse complement strand
AAATGAAACCGGTTGTTTCCGGCAGGCTCGCGAAGGGTCGCGGGTTTCGGAAAACGGCTTGAAAATCAGACATGAATCGATATAGAGGAGGACGACATGAACATCGTTGATCGCTTGGGAATGGAGCATATACGCAAGGACATCCCGGTTTTCAAAGCCGGTGACACACTTCGCGTACACGTCAAAATCGTTGAAGGGGACAAGCAGCGCATCCAGATTTTTCAGGGCGTCTGCATCAAGCGGGTTAATCGTGGGGTCGGCTCCACCTTTACCGTGCGTAAAATCTCTAACGGCGTCGGTGTGGAGCGTGTGTTCTCCCTCCATTCGCCGGCCGTTGAAAAGATTGAAAACCTGATGGTGGGCCAGGTGCGCCGCGCCAAGCTCTACTACCTGCGCAAGCTGCAGGGCAAGGCCGCTCGCATCCGCGAAAAACGCCAGGGCTGATCATTTTAATCAAGACGGGGCCCCGGCTGTTTGCCGGGGCCTTTTCTTGTTCTTCCCGTGGCATCCTGTAGCGCAGGTGCCGGAGGGCAAAGCATGAGCCTGGAGTTGTTCTCCCAGCCGGACTTTTCTCCTCTGCAGTTTGAAACCGAGCTCCGCTGCCGTGGGTTCAAGGCGGTGGCCGGTGTCGACGAAGCGGGCCGCGGCCCGCTGGCCGGCCCGGTGGTGGCCGCGGCGGTCATTTTACCTGTTGAATTCGACCTTCCTGGTTTGACCGATTCAAAAAAACTCTCCCCCAGTAAACGCGAAACCCTTTATCCGCTGATTCGTTCCCAAGCGCTGGCGGTGGGCATCGGCCTGGCCTCTGCGGCTGAGGTCGATCGCATCAACATCCTCCAGGCGACTCTGCTGAGCATGCGCCGCGCCATTGACCGTCTCGAGCTCTCCCCCGATCACCTGCTGATCGACGGTATCACCCCGGTTCCCCTCGCCCTGCCGCAAAAAACTCTGAAAAAAGGCGATTCGCGCTCCCTTTCCATTGCCGCCGCATCGGTTGTGGCCAAGGTAGTGCGCGACCGTATCATGACCGCCTACGACAGGGCCTACCCCGAATACGGGTTTTCCGGGCACAAGGGGTACGGCAGCGCCCGTCATCGCGAGCTCATCGCCAGGTTCGGCCCCTGTCCCCTGCACCGGAAGAGTTTCCGCGGGGTCCGGGAGCATGTCGGGGCGCTATGACCGAGGAGCGCCTGAGCCTGGGTCGTTGGGGTGAAGAGGCGGCAGCCCGCTATTTGCGCAAGCAGGGGATGAAGATCCTCGAGCGAAACATGAGGACCCCGGTGGGGGAGATCGATATCATCGCCCGTCAGGGCAAAACCCTGGTTTTTGTCGAAGTCAAAACCCGGCGCTCGCTGGCCTTCGGTTCACCCCTCGAGGCCGTCGGCCAATTCAAACAGCGCCAGATCCGCAGGACCGCGCAGTGGTATCTGGGCCAGGGCAAGGGCAGGGGGCTGCAGCCGCGTTTCGACGTTGTGGCCGTCCATGCGATCGGTGACCGGGCCGAGATCGAACACATCGTTAATGCCTTCGGCGAGTAGTGCGCGTATGAAGCTGTGCTGCTGCCAGGTGACCGTAGGGTAAGACGATAATGTCCCAGCAGTGTCCGCTATGGTTATTGCCACCCGTTCGCTACGCCCACTAGAGCCACAGAGGCTCAGAGAGAAACTTTTTTTGGTAGACTTGCATTAAAACTCTCTTTGGCTCCGTGGCAAAGCTATTTGCCTTAAGAACTTTAGGTTCCGAGTGCCCGAAAAATTTCTAACTGGACAGAACTATTATCGTCTCCGAACCCGGGATGAACCCGCAGCGCTCGTTTTATAGGACCGGACCATGAAGAAAGACCTCATCAAGCTTACGGAAATCGGCATGTTGCGCCTTGGGGTTGTGACCCCCGAGCTGCGGGTTGCCGACGTCGCCTTTAATGTCGAACAGATTCGCCTGGCCATTGCCGATGGGGTCGCCAAAGGTTGCCGGCTGCTGGTCTTTCCGGAGCTCTGCATTACCGCCTATAGCTGCGCCGACCTGTTTTTTCAGCCCCTGCTCCTCGAGCAGGCCCGCAAGGGGGTGGACGAACTGACCCGATTTACTGCTGAGCAGCGGATGTCCATTGTGGTCGGGGCTCCCGTTGAACATGGGGGGAGGCTCTTTAACTGTGCCTTCTTTATCTCATGCGGCAGCATTGTCGGGGTGGTCCCCAAGACTTACCTGCCCAACACCCAGGAGTTTTACGAGGAGCGCTGGTTTTCCTCGAGCGCCGAGCTTGCCTCCGGGGTTCTTGACTGGCAGGGTGAGGCGGTTGCCTTCGGCTGTGACTTGCTGTTTGGTGCCGAAGACCTGCCTGGGTGTGTCGTTGGAATAGAAATCTGCGAAGATGCCTGGGTCGCCAACCCGCCCAGCGGTGAGATGGCCGTGGCGGGGGCTACGGTGCTGCTCAACCTCTCGGCAAGCCCCGAAACCCTCGGCAAGGAAAGCTATCGGCGGGCGTTGGTTCAGGCCCAGTCGGCACGCTGCCTGGCAGCCTACGCCTATGCTTCGGCCGGGCCGGGAGAGTCGAGCACCGACCTGATCTTTTCAGGGCATTCGCTGATTGCTGAAAATGGTCAGATCCTCTCAGAAACCGAGCGCTTTCAGTTTGCCTCGCAGGTTGCTGTTGCCGATGTCGATATCGAGCGTTTGCGTAACGAGCGGATCAAGAACAACAGCTTTGCAGACTCAGGGGGAGACGGCTCTTTTCGGCGCTTGCCCTTCCGGGTCAATGAAGAGCCGGTGGCGCAGTTGCAGCGACCCGTGCCGGCAACCCCTTTTGTTCCGGTCGCCGAGGCCGAACGGGCCGAACGTTGCCGGGAAATCTTTGCCCTGCAAACCACAGGGCTTGCCAAGCGACTGCTCCACACCCGCTGTCACCAGGCGGTGATCGGGGTTTCGGGGGGGCTTGATTCGACCCTGGCTTTGCTGGTGCTGGTCAAGGCTTTCGATAAGCTCGGTTACGACCACAGCGGTATTGTGGCCGTGACCATGCCGGGCTTTGGCACCACCAGGCGTACCCGCTCCAACGCCGAGCGCCTTGCGGAGTTGTTGGGGGTATCGCTGCGGGTGATCCCGATTCACGATGCGGTGCACCAGCATTTTGCCGATATCGGGCACGATGAGAATCTGCACGATGTCACCTATGAAAATGCCCAGGCCAGGGAGCGCACCCAGGTGTTGATGGATGTTGCCAACCAGGTTGGCGGCCTGGTGGTTGGAACCGGCGACCTCTCTGAGCTTGCCCTGGGCTGGTGCACCTACAACGCGGACCACATGTCGATGTACGGGGTTAATGGCGGGGTTCCAAAAACCCTGGTGCGCTACATGGTCAGCTGGTGCGCCGAGTCAACCTTCTGCGGCGAGACCTCGGCCATCCTGGCAGATATATGCGCTACCCCGGTTTCCCCGGAGCTGCTGCCTCCCGATGAACATGGCGAAATCAGGCAGGTGACCGAGGACCATATCGGCCCCTATCTGCTGCATGACTTCTTTTTGTATAATGTCGTGCGCCTGCAGTTCGCCCCGCGTAAAATTCTGGTTCTGGCCAGCCAGGCCTTTGCCGGCCAGTACGACCGGGCCCAGATCCTGCACTGGCTAAAGACCTTCTACCGGCGGTTTTTCTCTCAGCAGTTCAAGCGCTCCTGCCTGCCCGACGGGCCCAAGGTCGGCAGCGTGGTCCTCTCGCCCCGCGGCGACTGGCGCATGCCCAGCGACGCCAGCCCCGCGCTATGGCTTCAAGAACTTGAAGCCATTGAGGAACAAGGAACAAGGAGCAAGGAAAAAGGTTAAACCCCTTGTTCTGGATTTGAACCTTTAACCTTTAACCTTTTACCTTATACCTGGTTTCTATGTCTGGAACTCTCTACCTCGTCGCAACGCCTATCGGCAACCTCGAAGACCTGAGCTTTCGGGCCCTGCGGGTGCTTAAAGAGGTTGACCTGGTGGCTGCCGAAGATACCCGGCATAGCCGCAAGCTCTTCAACCATTATGGCATCGGCACTGCGCTGACCTCTTATTACGAGCACAACGAGGCTGTCAAGGGCGAGCGGTTGCTTGAAAAGCTGCGTCAGGGCCAATCGGTGGCCCTGATCTCCGATGCCGGCATGCCGGCTATTGCCGACCCCGGATTTTTTCTGGTGCGGCGCTGTCGTGATGAAGGGATCGCCGTAACTGCAGTTCCCGGCCCCTCGGCTGCGGTTACCGCGCTGGCTATCTCGGGGTTACCGGTCGATCGTTTTGTTTTCGAGGGGTTCTTGCCGGCCAAGACCAAAGCTCGGCGGGAGGCCCTGAGCCAGTTGCGTCATGAACCGCGCACTGCGGCATTTTACGAGGCGCCCCACCGTCTGCTGGCGACCCTGAGGGATCTGGGGCAGGAGCTGGGGGACAAGCGGGAGATCGCAGTGGCTCGCGAATTGACCAAGTTGCACGAAGAGTTGTTTCGCGGCACCGCAGAGCAGGCGCTTGAACACTTCGGCGCCAGCCGCGTCCGGGGAGAGATCGTGGTGATGATCTCTCCCGCGGAACAGGAGGGGCCTAGCGAATCGTTGCGCGAGGTGTTGCAGCGGCGTCTTGCCGAAGGCGATCTGCCCATGCGCAAGATCGCCAAGGAGGTGGCCAAAGAATTTGGCTTGCCTGGAAGTGACGTGTATCGGATCTGCCTTGAGTTGCAGACCAATGGGGAGGATGAGTGATGGAGCCGAAGGCAAAGATACTGGTGGTTGATGACCACAAGACCGTGGTTAAGCTGATGGAGGCGGTTCTCAAGCTCAAGGGGTTTGAGGTCGTCCATGCCGAAAACGGCGAACAGGGGCTGGATGTGGCCAGGCGCGAAAGGCCGGCGCTGATTTTCCTCGATGTCATGATGCCGGGGATGGACGGATTTCAAACCTGTCAGGCTCTCAAGGCCGATCCGCTGACCGCTCAGATTCCCGTGGTTTTTCTTACTGCCAGGGGCCAGGAGCAGGACATGGCGCTTGGCCGTCAGGCCGGCGGCGACGGTTTTGTCAAAAAGCCCTTTCAGACCCTGGATATCCATCGCTCGATCGAGGCATTGGTGGGCACCTGAGGCGACCTTTACTTAGCGGTGCACCTCAAAGCCTGCAAACTCGCCCTGGAAGTCTTCCCAATCGATGATGAGCTCTTCGACCCGGGCGGCTCCGGGGCCCTGGCGGCACCAGTCGAGAGTCCGGCGTACATCCGACTCCCGGCCTTCAAAGACGGCCTCGACATCACCGCCGGGCAGGTTGCGCACCCACCCGGTGAGATTGTTTTGCAAGGCGCTCTGGCGGGTGTGGTAGCGAAAACTTACACCCTGAACCTGTCCCTTGATGCGTACCGTGGCTCTAATCGGTTTCATGACCCGTCCGTCCTTTCGAGAAAGTCCAGAAACTCATCCTCGGTGAAAATCGCGATTCCCAACTGCTTCGCCTTATCCAGTTTGCTCCCGGCCTCATCGCCGGCAACCAGGTAGTCGGTCTTTTTGCTCACCGACCCGGTCGCCCGGCCCCCGCGCTGCTCGACCATCTCCTGTGCCTCTTTTCGGGAAAATCTGCTCAACGCCCCGGTAAAAACAAAAGTTTTTCCGCTCAGCGGCCCCCCGGCGCGGCGTTGTTCGGTGTCCGGTTTCACCCCGGCCTGGCGCAACTGGTCAAGGATTTCCCTGTTTCGCGGGGAGCTAAAAAAGTTTACCACGCTGTCGGCCACCTGGGGGCCCACCTCGTGGATTGCCAGTAACTCCTCGTGGCCGGCCTTGGCGAGATTCTCCAGGGAACCGAACTGTTTGGCCAGCAGTTTGGCCATATGCTGGCCGATGTGCCGCAGGCCCAGCGCGGCGAGAAAGCGCGACAGGGGGCGCTGCTTGCTGCCATCGATGGCGGCAAGGAGCTTTTCGGCCAGTTTGTCCCCCATGCGTTCGAACTCGAATAGATCTTCTTTTTTTAAGGTGTAGAGGTCGGCGACGCTGGTGACCTTGCCCAGCTTCAGCAGCTGGTCGATGTAGCGGTCCCCAAGGCCGTCGATATCCATGGCTGCGCGCGAGGCGAAATGTTTGAGGCTCTCCTTGAGCTGGGCCGGGCAGCTAAGCCCCTGGCAGCGGGGCACCACTTCATCGGCGAGCCGCACCACGGGAGAGCCGCAGGCTGGACAGTTTGCCGGCATGGGCACGCTTCGTTCGGCTCCGCTGCGCTTATCCTCGATCACCCGCACCACATCGGGAATAACGTCCCCGGCGCGTTCGACAACAACCTGGTCGCCGATGCGGATGTCGAGGCGTTCGATCTCGTCCCAGTTGTGCAGGCTGGCCCGGGATACAGTGACGCCGCTGACCTCGACGGGGCGCAGCAGGGCCACCGGGGTGATGGCACCGGTTCTGCCGACCTGCAGCTGAATGTCCTCGATCACCGTGATGGCTTGACGGGGCGGAAACTTGTAGGCGATAGCCCAGCGCGGAGTGCGCGACTTCTCCCCCAGTTCGCGCTGCAGGTCCAGATCGTTGACCTTGACCACCATGCCGTCGATTTCATAAGGAAGCTGATCGCGCTGCTCGAGCAACTCGCGATACCAGGCCAAGACCTGTTCGATGCCCCGCAGTTTCCGGGTGTTTTCCAAGTTGACCCGCAGCCCCCAGTCCTGCAGGCGTTCGAGCAGCTTGAAGTGGCAGGAGGAGCGCTCTCCCTCGATGAGGCCGACGCCGTAACAGAAAATTCTCAGCGGGCGCTGGGCGGTGATTTTCGAGTCGAGCTGACGCAGGCTTCCGGCCGTGGCGTTGCGGGGATTGGCGAAGGTTGCAAGGCCCTCTTCCTCGCGGGATCGATTCAGCTGCTGAAAATCGTTCAAGTCCATGTAGACTTCGCCCCGCACCTCGAGCAGTGGCGGGCAGGTGGCGCTGAGTCGCAGCGGAATGGAAGGGATGGTCTTGAGGTTTTCGGTGATCTTTTCGCCGGTGGTGCCGTCGCCGCGGGTCGACCCGTCCTGCAGGAGGCCGTCGCGAAAAACCAGTTCGACGGCGACCCCGTCCATTTTCATTTCGCAAACGTAGTCAATTTCATCGCTGGTGGCCAGAAAGCGCCTGGTCCGCTGGTCGAAGTCGCGCATATCTGCATCATCGAACGCGTTTTCGAGCGATAGCATGGGCAGCGAGTGGCGAAGCGGTGAGAACTTATCCAGCGGCGCAGCGCCGACCCGCCGGGAGGGCGACTCGGGCGAGACCAGCTCCGGGTGCTCCTGCTCGAGCTTGAGCAGTTCGCGAAACAGCCGGTCATATTCGGCGTCGGAGATCTCCGGTCGATCCAGAACATGATACAGGTGATTGTGGTGGTGCAGCTGGCTGCAGAGTTCGCTGTGGCGCCGGGCGGCCTGTTGCTGGTTCATGGGTGCCCTTTCAGGGAGTGCTTGCGGTGACAGGCCCGCATGGCCGCCAGCCGCTGAGGCTTTGGGAGGGACTTATAGCACAGCCGCCGCCAGTGTTCAACTTAGTGTCCCCTGTGGTTAATCCTATCAGTAAATTCTGGCCCTTTTGCCCGCTGTCGTTGTTGCGCCTCCTGGGTTTAACTATAAGCTAGGCCTGCGTCGGCGCGCCTTGAGAGCGACCAAAATGACTCAGTAATTTATATTAATAAGACTAACCACAGGGGACACTGGGCTCTGGCAGGAATAAAATTGTCATCTGCCGGAGGATCGGGTAAACTTCTGGTTATTTTTATCTGGGAGAGTTTTTTTGTGGAAGACCAGCTAGTTCGGCTCATCGTTCTGGGTATTCTGTTTCTGTTGTCGGCCTTTTTCTCCAGTTCGGAGACCGCGCTGATGGCTATCGATCGGCTCAGGGTCAAATACCTGGTGCACAAGAAGCGCCGCGGGGCCCTGCTGCTCGAGGCGACCCTCGACAGGCCGGATCAGCTGCTCGGGGCCATCCTGGTTGGAAACAACCTGGTCAACATTGCTATCTCGGTCCTGGCCACGGGCTTTTTTGTCCACCTCTACGGCGAGCGGGGCGAACTTATAACCATTCTCGTGCTGACCCCGCTGCTGCTGCTCTTTGCCGAGGTCAGCCCCAAAACCTACGCCGCCAAGTTCCCCGAACGCCTCTCTTTTATCGTATTGCGTCCCATCCGCATGGTGATGTATCTGCTGGCCCCGGTGGTCTGGGTGGTCACGGCCTTTTCGCGCCTGGTGACCTCGCTGCTTGGGCGCGAGGAAGACCGCCCGGTTATTTCCGAAGACGAAATCCGCACCCTGATAACGGTCGGCGAGCAGAGCGGGGTGGTGCCCAAGGCCCAGCGCAAGATGCTGCATGGGGTTTTCGAGCTGTCCATGACCCGGGTGCGTGATGTGATGATCCCGCGCACCGAGGTTGTCGGCATTGAAGTCAACGCCCCTTTTGTAGAGGTGCTCTCCCAGGTGCAACAGGCCAGGCACTCGCGGTTTCCTGTCTACGAGGAGAACCTCGACAGCATTATCGGGGTGATTCATTCCAAGGATATCCTCGGTTATGTCGACCGGCATGAGGAGTTCTCTCTGCGCGACATCGCCCGGCCTCCTTACTTTGTTCCAGACTCCAAACGCATCGAGACTCTGCTGCAGTCGTTTCGCAAGAAGCAGATTCACCTGGCTGTGGTGGTCGACGAATACGGCGGGGTCGAAGGGATTGTGACCCTCGAAGATATCGTCGAGGAAATTGTCGGTGAGATTCAGGACGAATACGATGTCGAGGCGGTGCTGTTTCGAGAATTGGCCCCCCGACGTTTTCTGGTCGACGGCAGCGCCTCCTTGCGAACCGTCAATCGACGCTTTGACTTACATCTCTCCGAGGAGCATGCCAACACCCTGGCAGGTTTTCTGCTTCAGGTTATGGGCACCATTCCCCAGGAAGGGGACATTTGCGAATCGGAGGGAACGGTCTTTACCGTTCGCAAGGTCGTCGACCGGCGGGTCGAAGAGATCGAAATGGTCCTGGAGCCTTTGTCCCCTCCCAAATAACCGGATTCACGCCCGCTTTTCTCACCATCAGCCCCCTGTTCAGGGGGCTTTTTATTTGCCCTCCAGACGCCGCTAAGTAATTAGAAAACTGGAAAATTCCCTTGACAAGGCCAGGGGTGGTCGATATAGTTCCCTCAACGTGGGGAATGGTGTCAAAAGGGGCCAAATATCTAAGATGCTCTTTCGAGGTCGGTTCAATAATTCGATCGACAGCAAGGGTCGGGCAAGTATCCCTGCCAGGTTCCGCGAGGTCCTCAGCACGGAATTCGGGGACGACTGCGTGGTGGTCACCGAGCTTGATGACGGTCTTGCCGTCTACCCCAAGTCCGAATGGGACCGGATCGAGGCCGGCGTCGAGGCTCTGCCTGACGATGAAGAGATCAAGGATGACCTTTTTTTGACCCTGATTTCCCCCGCTGTCGAATGCTCTTTTGACAAGCAGGGGAGAATTCAGCTCACCGAGGCGTTGCGCGAATTTGCTGGTCTGGGCGATGGAAACCGGGATGTTGTCGTTGTCGGTGTGGCCAGAAAGCTGATGATCTGGAGCAAGGCCACCCATGATGAGATGCGCAGCGAGGCTGCAGCGCGCATCAAGTCCAACAAAGCCCAGATCAAGAAACTGGTGCTGGCGTTTCTGCAACCGCACTCCGGAGGGATTTACCTCGATGGCACAGTCGGCGGCGGCGGTCATTCGAAGCTGATCCTCGAGGCCTCGGGCCCCGAAGGGCGACTGATCGGCCTCGATCGCGACCCCGAGGCTCTGGCCAAGGCGGCCGAAGTGCTCAAACCCTTTGGCGACAGGGTGGTGTTGCGGCACTCAAACTTTTCCGAAGCCCGCCAGGTACTGGCTGAGTTGGGGGTTGCGGGGCTCGACGGCATGCTGCTCGACCTGGGGGTGTCGTCCTATCAGCTCGATGCGGCGGAGCGCGGATTTTCCTTCCGCAGCGACGCCCCGCTCGATATGCGCATGGACCAGAGCGAGGGCGAAACCGTCGCTGACCTGGTCAATAGCCTCGAAGCCGACGATCTTTCCCGCATCTTTCGTGAGTACGGAGAAGAACGCTATGCCAGGCGCATCGCCAGGCGCATCGTCGAGGTGAGGCAGCAGGCGCCGCTGCAGACCACCAGGGAGCTCGCCGAACTTGTACGAGGGGCGGTCCCCGGCGGCAAGGCCCCGGCCCGGATTCACCCGGCCACAAGGGTTTTTCAGGCCTTGAGAATTTATCTTAACCGTGAACTCGACCATGTGGCTGAAGGGGTGAGGGCTGCCATCGACTTGCTCAAGCCTGAAGGGCGGTTGGCGGTCATCAGTTTTCACAGTCTTGAGGATAGAATCGTCAAGCGGATTTTCAGGGAACAAGCCACGGGGTGCATCTGTCCGCCGCGTCTACCGACCTGTGTTTGCGGACACACCCCGCGGGTTGCCCTGCTCAGCCGCAAGGCCGTCCGAAGCTCGGAGGCCGAAATTGCTTTGAATCCCCGGGCCCGCAGCGCCGTTCTGCGGGCAGTCCAGAAACTGGACTGATCCGGGTTGCTCATATAACGAAGGAGGATCTCATGCCCGATGTGTCGGTGCGGCATATCCCCAAGGTTGGCTTTTCCTCGCTGGCCCGTCCCCAAATCCTGCCTTTGCTTGCCTTTGTGGCCGTGATCATGGTCGTTTCGCTGTTTTTCGTCTGGTCCCGTATCCAGGTCGTCAATCTTGATTACGACATCTCCCGCATGGAGGGACAGGTCCGGGACCTGAAGCAGGAGGCTCAGCAGTTGCGCCTGGAGGCGGCCAGTCTGCGCAGCCCTGGGCGTATCGAAAAGGTTGCCGTGCGTAAGCTCGGGTTGCGTCAGCCGACCCCTGACCAGGTTCTTCTCGTCGACTGATGGACAGGTTTGAGAAGTGGATACTTATTCGAATCAGGCTGGTCGGTTTTTGTTTTTTGCTGGTCTTTGCGCTGATTGCCGGTCGGGCTTTTTATCTGCAGGTGCTCAGTCAGCCCGACTGGCAGCGCCGGGCTGAACGTCAGCACCAGAAGCTGATTCCTCTGACCCCCCAGCGGGGTACCATCTTTGACCGAAATCACGAGGAGCTTGCCTTGAGCACCGAGGTCGATTCGATATATGCCGAACCTCGAAAGGTCAGTAATCCGGCAGGCCAGGCAAGGGCCCTCGCCAAGGTTCTCGGTCTGTCTTCCCGCGAGCTCAAGGCTAAACTCAGTTCCAAGAAAAACTTTGTCTGGCTCAAGCGTCAGGCGCCCCCCAGCGAGAGCGACCAGGTTCGCAAGTTGCAGCTCGCCGGGATCCATTTCACCCGGGAGCACCGCAGGTTTTACCCGAATTCCGAAATCGGTGCCCAGGTGGTTGGTTTTACCGGAGTTGACCCCAAGGGGCTCGAGGGGATCGAGCTGCAGTATGACTCGCTCATCCTCGGCCAGGGCGGGATCATGGAGATCGAACGCGATGCCCTGGGTCGCGGCATGGGGGCCGGTGATCATCTGGTTCAGGAGGGTCGAAGGGGCAGCGACCTGGTCTTGACCCTGGATCGGAATATCCAGTACATCGCCGAAAAGGAATTGGCCGCCGGTGTCAAGAAGACCAACTCCAGCGCCGGTACCGCGCTGGTCATTGATCCCTCGACCGGGGACATCCTGGCCATGGCCAGCCAGCCCGACTACAACCCTAACTCTTTCAAGCATTATCGGCCCAACCATTGGCGCAACCGGGCCCTGTGCGATACCTATGAGCCGGGTTCGACCCTGAAGGTTTTTGTCATGGCTGCCGCACTGAATGAGGGGGTGGTGCATTCGGGGCAGAAAATCGATTGTGAAAAAGGTTCGTTCTGGGTCGGAGGCAGGGTGATCCATGACCACCACCCCTATGAAAAATTGACCGTCGAGGAGATCGTCAAGTTCAGCTCCAATATCGGATCGGCGAAAATCGGCAAGGCCCTGGAGCGGGAGCGGCTTTATAACTACCTGCGGGATTTCGGTTTCGGCGCCCCGACGGGAATTGATCTTCCCGGCGAAGTCGGCGGCTTGCTGAGGAGCCCGTCACGTTGGTTCGAACTCGATCTTGCCGCCATCTCCTTTGGCCAGGGGCTGACCGTGACCTCTCTGCAGTTGGCCCGGGCAACTGCCGCTATCGCCAACGGCGGGAATCTGATGAGTTCGGACCTGGTCCGCAAGGTCATCGATAACCAGGGGCAGGTCGTCGAGGAGCGTCGTCCGCGAACCGTTCGCCGGGTGGTCTCTGAAAGCGTGGCTCGCAAGGTGGCCAGGATGATGGCTATGACCACCGAAAAGGGGGGGACCGGAACCCTCGCCGCGGTGCCGGGCTTCAAGGTCGCCGGCAAGACCGGCACCGCACAGAAGGTCGACCCGGTCACCGGAGGTTATTCCGCCGACAAGCGCGTTGCATCGTTTGTCGGTTTTGTTCCGGTGGAGGATCCCAGGCTGGTGGTGCTGGTGGTGCTGGACGAACCCCAGGGCAAGACCTACGGAGGACTGGTGGCAGCGCCGGTATTCTCCCGGATTGCTTCTCAGGCCCTGCGGTATCTGAAGGTTGCCCCCACGGAGGATAGTTTTCAAAGCCCGTTGCCGCCGATCGTCGAGATGGCCGCTCTCGAAGAGCCCGAGCCGGAACCGGCTGAAGGAGACGCAGCAGGAATGCGGATGCCGAACTTCTCCGGGATGAGTTATCGGCAAGTGCTTGAAACCATGGCACGCACCGGAATCAACGTCCGTCTTGACGGTACTGGTCGCGTCGTCCGCCAGTCTCCGCCAGCCGGACGGGCGGTCAAATTCGATAAGCAGGCCTGGGTGAAAATGGCTCCTCCGAGCTGAAAAAAAATCCCTTTGACTTTTTTTGTCAGGGAGTGGAAGATGTCCGATTCTATGAGACTTTCCGAGCTTATCAAAACGATTTCACCGCGCCGGATCACCGGCCAGGCGGATACCGAAGTAACGAGTCTTCACTATGATTCCCGCAAGGTAGCTCCCGGTGGGGCATTCTTCGCATTGCCCGGTGAGGTTGTCGACGGCCATGATTATATCGATCAGGCGCTGGCCCATGGAGCGGGGGTGATTTTTCTCCAGCAGCACCGGCAGTTGCCCGACGGCGTAACCGGGGTCGAGGTCGATAATGTGCGGCAGGCCATGGGCCAGGTCGCCGCAGCCTTTTTCGGCAACCCCACCGAGGATATTCCGGTGGTTGGCGTCACCGGAACCAACGGCAAAACCACCGTGACCTATCTGGTCGAATCGGTGCTGCGGGCCGCCGGCAAACGGCCGGCCGTGTTTGGGACCATCAACTACCGTTTCGGCGGCAACTGCCTGCCGGCTCTGCACACCACGCCGGAGTCGATCGATCTGCTGGCGATGATGGCTGATTTCCGCAAAGCCGGCGCCGATGCCCTGGTCATGGAGGTGTCTTCCCATGCTCTGGAGCAGTACCGGGTCGAAGGGGTGAATTTCAACGTTGGCGTCTTTACCAACCTCACCCCCGAGCATCTCGATTATCACGGGGCGATGGAGAGCTATTACCAGGCCAAGACCAAGCTCTTCAGACGCCTCGACCCTGTCTGTGGCCGGGCGGTGGTCAATCTCGATGACCCCTACGGTCAAAGGCTTGCCGGTGAATTGTCCGATGTTCTCAGTTGCGGCACCACCAACCCGTGCCTGGTGAGGCCCGAACATATGAAGATGTCCCTTGCCGGTATTGAGGCGAGGGTTACAACTCCGCAGGGGCCGCTGGAGTTGAAATCCGCCTTGCTGGGGCAATTTAACCTGCAGAACCTGCTTTGTGCCGCCGCTGCAGGACTGGCCCTGGGGCTTGAGCCCCATCTGGTCGCAACCGGCCTAAATCAGGCCGTCCAGGTGCCGGGACGCCTCGAGCGGATTGAAAACGACCTCGGGGCCCTGGTGCTGGTCGATTACGCCCATACCGGCGATGCCCTGGAGAAGGCCCTGGCAGTGCTGGCCGAGCTCCAGCCCCGGCGCATTATCAGCGTCTTCGGCTGCGGCGGCGACCGCGACCGCAGTAAACGCCCGGTCATGGGGGAGATCGGCACGCGAATTTCCGATCTTGCCATCCTGACCTCGGACAACCCACGCACCGAAGACCCAGTGGCGATTCTGGCCGAGGTTCGCGAGGGGGCCAGGAAGGTAAAGGTCCCCGAGCTGAGCCGCGAGGAGGCGCTGAGCGCTTCGGGCAAGGGCTTCATCGTTGTAAAAGACCGGCGCGAGGCGATTGACCTGGGTGTCAGGGTGCTGCGGGCCGGAGATTTGCTGTTGGTGGCGGGCAAAGGACACGAGGACTACCAGATCCTGGGAACCGAGAGACGCCACTTTGACGATCGGGAAGAGTTGCGCCGGGCTTTGGCGCAGCGGGAGGGATCCCTATGAACCTAGACCTTCAGACCATAGCGCAGATCACGGGGGGACGCCTTTGCCCGGCGGGAGCTCAGGGCTCGGTCACCGGATTTTCCACCGATAGTCGCACCCTGGAGGACGGTGAGCTGTTCATCCCTTTGCGCGGGCCCAACTTCGACGGTCACGATTTTCTGGTGCGTGCTTTGCGCCGCGGGGCTGCGGCCTGTCTGAGCGAAGAGGTGATTGCCGGGCTGCAGGTGCCGGTCATTCAGGTCGAAGACACCCTTAAGGCCCTGGGGGACCTGGCGGCAGCGATCCGGCAGAAATTTTCCGGACCGCTGGTGGCCGTCACCGGGTCTTCAGGAAAGACCACGACCAAGGAGATGCTTGCCTCGATTCTTGCTCTGACCGCGCCCGGTCTGCGCACCGAGGGGAATTTTAACAACCTCGTGGGGCTTCCCCTCACCTTGTTCCGGCTCCAACCCGAGCATCAGTGGGCGGTGCTGGAGATGGGCATGAGTGCCCGGGGAGAGATTGCCCGGCTGGCGCAAATCGCAGCGCCGAATATCGGCGTGGTGACGAACGTCGGCGCGGCTCACCTCGATAAGCTTCTCGGCCTTGACGGCGTGGCCCGGGCCAAGGGGGAATTGTTCGCCGCCCTGCCGCCGGGCGGAACTGCCGTGATCAACGCCGATGACGAACGGGTGGCTCAACTGCCCGTTGCCAACGGGGTTCGCCGCCTGCTCTTCGGCTGCTCGCCGCAAGCCCAGGTTCGCGCCGAGGGGGTGGTTGTAGACCCCGAGGGGCTGAGCTTTGAGCTGCTGCTGCCCGATGGAACCTTTGCCGTGCGCATGACGGTTACCGGCCGCCACAACCTGTCCAACGCCCTGGCCGCCGCCACCGCAGCCTTTGCCATGGGGGTCGATGGTACTGCCATCGTTCGTGGCCTGGAGGGCTTTCGGGGCGGGCGCGGTCGCATGGAGCTGATTAAGCTCGGCGGAGGGGTTCAGCTGCTCGACGATACCTACAACGCCAATCCCCTTTCGGTGAAGGCGGCCCTGACGGCCCTCGACGAACTCGGGGGCGAAGGGCGCCGGATCGCAGTGCTTGGCGATATGCTCGAACTCGGCGAATCAGCTGCGGCGTTGCACCGCGAGGTGGGCACCGCTGCCGAGGCTTGGGTCGACACCCTGGTGCTGCTCGGTTCGATGGCCGAGGAAACCGCATCCGGGGCCAGGCAGGCGGGCATGAAGGACGAGCAGATATGGATCGTCAGCAGCCATGAACAGGCATTGGATCGCTTGCGGATGGTGCTGCGAAGCGGTGATCGGGTGCTGGTCAAAGGATCGCGGGGAATGAAAATGGAGCGCATCACCCAACCAATGCGGGAGCAGGAATCCTGTCTTGCCGCGGGCAACTGTTAGGGGAGCTGAATGCTATACCATCTGCTCTACCCGTTGCATACCGAGTTTTCGGTCCTGTACATCTTTCGCTTCATCACCTTCAGGACCATCTATGCAACCATTACCGCGCTGGTCATCTCGTTTATCCTCGGCCCCTGGTTGATCAACAAGCTGCAGACCCTGCAGATTGGCCAGAGCATCCGCAAGCTTGGTCCCGAGTCCCATTTTAAGAAAGAGGGGACCCCGACCATGGGCGGAACGCTGATTTTGCTGGCGATTGTCCTGCCCACCCTGCTGTGGGCCGATTTGACCAACATCTATGTCTGGGTGACGTTGATCATTACCGTCGGTTACGGAGCCATCGGTTTTGTAGACGACTACCGCAAGGTCAAGCAGCGCAACAGCGACGGCATCTCCCCCCGGCAGAAAATATTCTGGCAGCTGCTGCTGGCCCTGGGCGCTGGGTTGACGCTCTACTTTTACCAGCCCTTTACGACGACCCTGGCGGTGCCTTTTTTCAAGAACCTGGCCCCGGACCTGGGGTTGTTCTACGTCCCTTTTGCCATGATCGTCATCGTCGGGGCGAGTAACGCGGTCAACCTGACCGATGGCCTGGACGGGCTCGCTATTGGGCCGATGATCATTGCCTCTGGAACCTATCTGCTCTTTGCTTATCTGGCCGGCAATGCCCGGCTTTCAGATTATCTGCAGATCAGCAGCGTGCAGGGGGCCGGGGAGCTTTCGGTGCTCTGCGGCGCCATGGTCGGGGCCGGACTCGGTTTTCTCTGGTTCAACACCTACCCGGCCCAGGTCTTTATGGGGGATGTCGGTAGCCTCTCGCTGGGCGGGGCCCTGGGAACCATCGCGGTCATTACCAAGCAGGAGATCGTGCTGATCATCGTCGGCGGAATTTTTGTCGTCGAAGCCCTTTCGGTCATCTTTCAGGTCACCTCGTTTAGGCTCTACGGGAAAAGGATTTTTCGCATGGCCCCGATTCATCACCATTTTGAACTCAAGGGCTGGCCCGAACCGAAAATCATCGTGCGCTTCTGGATCATCAGCATCATTCTGGCCCTGGTGGCCTTATCAACCTTGAAACTTCGGTGATATGGAACACAGGTTTCGAAATAAACAGGTGATAGTGGTGGGCGGCGGCCGTACCGGGCTGGCGCTGGCCAACTATTTCTGCCGCATCGGGGCGGCGGTCACTCTTTCGGATGCCCGGTGCGCCGAGCGCATCGAAGGCCTGCCGGCCCTGCGCCAACTCGGGGTCAGGCTCGACCTCGGGGGGCATAGCGAGGAGCTGTTCTGCAAGGCCGACCTGGTGGTGATCAGCCCCGGCGTGCCGCTGAGCGTTCCGGCAGTGGCTGCGGCTCGCTCGCTGGGGATCCCGGTGCTCGGCGAGGTTGAAATCGCCTTTAGCGAACTGAAGACACCCCTGGTCGGGATCACCGGTACCAATGGCAAATCGACCACAACATCGCTGATGGGAGAAATTTTCAGCGCCTGGGGCCAGCGCACCTTTGTCGGGGGGAACCTCGGAGTGCCTCTGGTCGAGGCCCTTGAAGAGAAGGTCTGGGACTGGCTGGTGGTCGAACTGTCCTCCTTTCAACTCGAGGCGATTGCCGACTTTCGCCCCCGTTACGCCCTGCTGCTGAATCTCAGCGAGGATCATCTCGACCGCTATCCTGATATGGCCAGTTACCAGGCGGCCAAGGCGCGAATATTCGAAAACCAGGGGGCGGATGATGTTGCGGTGCTCAATGCCGAGGATCCCGCTGTCCTGGCTCTGAGCGCAGGGATTGCCGCCCGCAAGGTTTATTTTTCTTCAGCCCGGGTTCTCGATGAAGGCATGGGGTGCGATGGCGAGAACATCGTCTGGCGCTTTGCCGGGTGCGAGCAGCGTTTCGCCCTTGGCGAGCTGCGCCTGCAGGGCCTGCACAACGTTGAAAACGTCATGGCTGCGATGATTCCCCCACTGCTTGAGGGCTGCCCGGCCGAGACGGCCTGGAGCGCCGCCTGCAGCTTCGCAGGGCTTGAGCATCGCATGGCCCTGGTGCGCGAACTCGGCGGAGTGCGCTGGTACAACGACTCCAAGGGCACCAATGTGGGCAGCGTCGTCAAGAGCCTGGCAGGGCTGCAAGGGCAGGTGACCCTGATCGCCGGCGGCAAGGACAAGGGGGGCGATTACGGCGTGCTGGGCGAACTGGTTCGCAGCAAAGTGGCGCACCTGATTTTTATCGGTGAGGCAGCCGGGCGTCTCGAGCAGGCTCTGGGGGCTTTGACCCACAGCGCTCGGGCCGCTTCACTTGAAGAAGCGGTCTTGCTGGCAAGCCAGTGGACGGCCCCGGGCGGGGCGGTGCTCTTCTCCCCTGGGTGTTCGAGCTTTGACATGTTCAAAAATTTCGAGCAGCGCGGCGAAGTTTTCTCCCGGGCGGTGCGGCAGCTTCCCGAACGCGAGGCGGTGTAACCGATGGAATTGAGGAAAGACATGGATACCTCGATGTTGCTCCTGGCGGTGGTTCTCACCTGCTTCGGGGTTGTCATGGTCTATTCGTCCTCGTCCATCATGGCCGACAAGCGCTACGCCGACGGTTTTTTCTTCCTTAAGCGCCAGGGGCTGTTCGCCCTGCTTGGTTTCGGAATTATGGCCCTGGCCATGCGCATCGATTATCACTGCCTGCGCAGACTGGCTGTGCCGGCTCTGCTGCTGTGCGTCGGCATGCTGGTGGCGGTGCTGGTGCCGGGGCTGGGGCGCAGCGCCGGCGGCGCCGCGCGGTGGATCCCCCTGGGGCCGGTCGCCGTGCAGCCTGCGGAAGTGGCCAAGCTTGGCCTGGTCATCTACATGGCTCACTCCCTGGCCAAAAAGAAAGAGAAGATCAAAACCTTCAAGCTCGGGTTCATCCCCTACATGGTGGTGCTGGCCCTGTTGCTGTTTCTGGTGCTGCTGCAGCCCGACCTGGGCAGCGCCCTGGTCCTGGGCGTGGTCGCCATGGCCATGCTGCTGATCGCCGGCACAAGGCTGGCCTACCTGTTTTCCATTGCAATTCTGTCGGTGCCGTTTCTCTACCTGGGGATCATGAATGTCGAATACCGACGCAAACGGATCATGGCCTTTCTGCACCCCTGGGACGACCCCACCAACACGGGTTTTCAGATCATCCAGAGCTGGATCGCCTTCGGCACCGGCGGCTGGTTCGGTCAGGGGCTTGGCGAGGGGAAACAGAAGCTGTTTTACCTGCCCGAAGCGCACACCGACTTTATCTTTGCGGTGGTCGGCGAAGAGCTCGGTTTAATCGGCGTGCTGGTCATCTGTGCCATGTTCCTGGTGCTCATCCTGCGCGGTATGCGCACCGCCCTGCTTGCCCCCGATGATTTTGGCCGTTTCCTGGCCTTTGGCCTGACCCTGTTGCTGGGCCTCGAGGCATTTACCAACATGGCGGTAGTTATGGGGCTGGTGCCGACCAAGGGGCTGGCCCTGCCGTTTCTCTCTTATGGCGGCACCAGCCTGGTCTGTTCGCTGCTTGCGGTGGGGATTTTGCTCAACATCTCCAGCCAGATTCCGGAGGAAGAGCGATGAGGATGCTGCTCGCTGGAGGCGGAACCGGGGGGCACCTGTTCCCGGCAGTGGCCCTGGCCCAGCGCCTGCTTGAAGTCGAGCCTGACTCCGAGGTGTTGTTTGTCGGCACCGGGCGGGGGATCGAAGCCAGGGTGTTACCCGGGTTGGGCTTGGCGCTTGAGACCATCGATATCAGCGGGTTCGTCGGCAAGGGGGCGGTTGGGAAACTGGCCCTGGTTCCCCAAATGGTAAAAAGCCTGGTTCAATCGAAGCGCATCATCGGGCAGTTCAGGCCCGAGGTGGTGGTCGGGGTCGGTGGTTATGCCTCGGGGCCGGCCCTGCTGGCCGCAAAGATGAAAGGTTGTCCGGTGCTGATTCATGAGCAGAACGCCTGGCCGGGGCTGACCAATCGCCTGCTGGGGCGCTGGGCGCAGCGCATCTGCCTGTCGTTCTCAGAGTCCGACCGCGCCTTTCACCACGGGCGCACCGTGCTGACGGGAAACCCTCTGCGCAGCGGCATGGACGATTGCCCGCCGATTCCCGAAGGCCAGCCGCAGTTGCTGGTGTTTGGCGGCAGCCGAGGCGCTCGGGCAATCAACGATGTCATTCTCGAGGTGCTGCCCCTGTTGCAGCAGTTTCAGGGACGGTTAACAATTTTGCACCAGACTGGCACTGAGGACCTGGAGAGGGTTCGCCGGGGGTACAGCGCAGCCGGTTGGGACCCCGAGGGTGTGGTCCCTTTCATCCAGGACATGGCCCAGGCTTACGCAGCAGCGCACCTGGTGCTCTGCCGTGCCGGGGCAACCAGCATTGCCGAATTGACCGCCTGCGGGAGGCCGGCTATCCTGGTGCCCTATCCCTATGCCGCAGCAGACCACCAGAGCGGCAATGCCCAGGCCCTGGCCCGGCACGGGGCGGCGCTTATGGTGCCCCAGGCCGAACTTGGCGCCGAGGCGCTTGGCCGTTTGGTGAGCGATCTGCTCGAAGACCGGGAGAGATTACTGGCGATGTCCGCAGCCTCCCGCGGCCTGGCAAAGCACGGCGCGGCGGATTTGATATTAGAGCAATGCAGAGCCATTGCACGAGAGCATTAAAGCAGAAGTAAAAAACACAGCGGGTGGGGCTATGGGGTTTCCCAGTCACCAATCACCAATCACGGGTTTTATGGGTTTAATATGTATGGCAAGATAAGAACAATTCATTTTATCGGCATCGGCGGTATCGGCATGAGCGGCATCGCAGAGGTGCTGCTTAACCTCGGTTACCAGGTTTCCGGTTCGGATCTGCGCGAGTCTGAGATCACCCGGCGCCTTTGCGAACTCGGCGGGGTGATTGCTTACGGCCACCGGTCCGACAACGTTCAAGGCGCTGACGTCGTGGTCACCTCGACCGCAGTCAAAACCGACAACCCCGAGGTGCTCGAGGCCCACCGGCGGTTGATTCCGGTCATCCCCCGAGCAGAGATGCTTGCCGAGTTGATGCGGATGAAATACGGTATCGCGGTGGCAGGAACCCACGGCAAAACCACAACCACCAGCATGGTCGCTACGGTTCTTTCCCACGGTGGCATCGACCCGACTTCGGTCATCGGCGGTCGTCTTGATCTGCTCGGCTCCAACGCCAAACTCGGTCAGGGCAAGTTTCTGGTCGCCGAGGCCGATGAGTCGGACGGTTCCTTTCTGCACCTTTCGCCGACCATCGCCGTTGTCACCAATATCGATGCCGATCACCTTGATTTCTACAGCGATCTCGAGGAAATCAAGCAGACATTCATAAATTTCATCAACAAGGTTCCCTTTTACGGTCTGGCGGTGATCTGCCTCGATGATCCTAACATCCAGGAGATCCTTCCCCAGGTGAACAAGCGCTTTACCACCTATGGCCTCTCCAGTCAGGCCGATTTCAGGGCCACGCACCTCGAGCATTCCGGCGGCCGAACCTCTTTCGTCGTTCACCACCGCGGGGAGGAGCTCGGGCGCATCAGTATCGGCATGCCCGGGCGCCACAACGTGCTCAATGCCCTGTCGGCAGTCGCCGTCGCCATGGAACTCGATCTGCCTTTTGCAACCATCGCCGAAGGTTTTGAGGATTTTGGCGGCGTGCAGCGGCGCTTTCAGGTCAAGTACGACCGCGCCGGAGTCATGGTGGTGGACGACTACGGTCATCATCCCGCCGAAATCAAGGCGACCCTGGCCGCAGCGCGCAGCGGTTGGGACCGGCGGGTGATTGCGGTCTTTCAGCCTCACCGCTTCAGCCGCACCGAGGCCCTGCTGGGAGACTTTGCCACCGCCTTTTACCAGGCCGACCACCTGGTAGTGACTGATATATATGCCGCCGGTGAAGAGCCGATCCCCGGGGTGGATGCCGCAGGGTTGACCAAGGCCATTGTCGAGCATGGCCACAAAGATGCCCACTACATCGCCGACCCCAATGCCATTGTCGCCCACTTGATGCGCGAGGTCCGCGAAGGTGACATTGTCATTACCCTCGGTGCCGGCAACATCTGGCAGGTTGGCGAAAACTTCATCCGGATGCTCAACGAGCAGAATTGAGAAGTTGCCTTGTTCAGGTCGTTGAAAAGGTTAGGCCTTTTGAAAACTTTGTAGGATTTTGCCCTCGTCGTTTCGGTTGGCTCAGCTTGTGCATAGAATGGGCGGGTTTGAGGACTGAAACACCTGGGATACCAAGGGTTTGCCATTGTGCCCCGGTACCGAGGAACCTTTATCAGAGAATTGACCTCTGGATGAAAAAAAACAGCGACCGGTGAAAAAGAGTCAGAACTTTGGCTTTAGCCTTTAGCCTTGAGCCTTGAGCCTTGAGCCTTGAGCCTTGAGCCTTGAACCTTGAACCTTGAACCTTGAACCTTGAACCTTGAACCTTGAACCTGGTTTTGGATATGACCCGCGAGGAACTGAAAAAAAAGAAAATAGCCGTGCTCATGGGCGGCCTTTCGGCAGAACGGGAGGTTTCGCTCAAGACCGGGCAGGCTGTACACAAGGCCCTCTTGCAGGCCGGTTACCAGGCCCTGGCCATTGACGCCGGTCGCGATCTGGCCACCCGCCTCGTCGAAGAGGGGATCGAGGTGGCGTTTATCGCCCTGCACGGCCGTTATGGTGAAGACGGTACGGTTCAGGGATTGCTCGAGGTGCTCGGCATCCCCTATACGGGAAGCGGGGTGCTGGCCTCGAGTGTGACCATGGACAAGGTCGCCACCAAGAAACTGCTTCTTTACCACGAGTTGCCGACTCCGGCTTTTGAAGTATTTCGCAAAGGCCAGAGTCTTGAGACACTGCTCGCGCGTTGCCGGCACTTTCCCCTGGTGGTTAAACCGGCCCGGGAGGGGTCGACCATTGGCGTCAGCATCGTAAAAAACGCCGATCAATTGCAGGCCGGTCTTGAGGATGCCCTGAAGTGCGACGAACTGATCCTGGTCGAGGATTGCATCCAGGGCCCAGAGGTGACCATCGGGGTTCTCGACGGCAAGGCCCTGCCGATTATCCAGGTTGTTCCCAAGGGCGGTTTTTACGACTACCAGGCCAAATATACCAAGGGGCAAACTGAATACCTGCTGCCGGCGCCTCTTGATCCGACCCTCTATGAGCGGTTGCAGCAGGTCGCCGTCAACGCCTTCGAGGTGCTTGGGTGCAGTGGCGCTGCCAGGGTCGACTTTATGGTTAGTGGCAGAGAATTTTTCTGCCTGGAGGTGAATACCATCCCGGGCATGACCGAGACCAGCCTCCTGCCAAAAGCCGCCTCCGAGGCAGGCATCCCATTCAAGGAACTCGTCCAGAGGATTCTTGAAGGGGCAGGAACGGAAAAATGAGATAATTTTGAATTTTGAGTTTTTAATTTTGAGTTAAAGCTTTAAAATCCAGATTTTAGAACTGAGAAAGCGATGCGGGACCTTAAGGCCGCCAATCAAAATGCAAAAGCCAAGACCAAGACCAAGGTCAACCGGCGCAAACGCCAGAAGCAGAAGCGCGACTGGAAGAGGATCTTTCATCGCCTGCTGGTGATTTCGGTGCGCCTCGGCAGCCTGGTTCTACTCGTCAGCGGTGGCTTTCTGGTCGGACAGATGCTCTTTGATTCAGGATATTTTCGAGTCGACAGCGTGCGCATCCTGAACAATCAACGGGTCAGCCAGAACGAGATTCTCGGCCTTTCGGATATTCGCCAGGGCAACCGCATGTTCGACCTTGATCTGGAACTGATCGGGGCCAAGATCGAAGAGAACCCCTGGATCGTTTCAGCCCAGGTCAAAAGGGTTTTTCCCAGGCAGGTTCTGGTCCAGGTGACCGAACGCGAGCCCCAGGCTATCATCAACCTCGGCTACCTTTATTACGTTGATGGGGGCGGGGAGATCTTCAAGCAGCTCGATAGTGGGGACAGCCTCGATTTTCCGGTGATTACCGGGATTGACCGCAACCTGCTGCTCGAACAACCCGAGCAGACCCGCAATCAACTGGTGCTCGCCATGAGCCTGATCGAGGTCCTTGGGAGCCGCAGGGTCTTTACCCTCGGCAAGGTTTCGGAGTTGAAGGTCGATGTTCAGGAGGGGCTGGTCCTTTATACTTATACCGGTGGGGTTCCGGTTCGCATGGGCTATGAGAACTTCGCAGCAAAGCTTGACCGGCTGGAAACCATTTATCCCGAACTCGAGCCGCGCTTGCTGGGGCTTAAATCGATCGACCTTAATGTTATCGACCGGGTCATTGTTCAGATCGATAGCCAGTTTATGAATAGAAAAAGCTAATATGGTATGGCGGAGCAGGGTGGGGCAAAATGAATATTGAAACTGGACTGCAAGGGGGAAAGGCGGAGCGATGAGCAACAACAAGGAAAACCTGATTGTCGGATTGGACATCGGAACCACCAAGATCTGTGCCATCGTGGGAAGTCTCACCGATGAGGGTCTTGATATTGTGGGCATCGGCACCAGCCCTTCGCAGGGCCTGCGCAAAGGTGTGGTGATCAATATTGAAAGCACCGTCGGCGCCATCCAGAAGGCACTGCGCGAGGCCGAGTTGATGGCCGGGTGCGAGATCAAGAACGTTTTCGCAGGGATTGCCGGCGGCCATATCCGGGGGATGAATTCCCAGGGGGTGATCGCGGTTAAGAACCGCGAGGTGACCAACGATGATGTCCGCCGGGTCATCGATGCCGCCAAGGCCATCGCCATCCCCATGGATCGCGAAGTGATTCATATCCTGCCCCAGGAGTTCATCATCGACGACCAGGACGGCATCAAGGAGCCGCTGGGGATGAGCGGGGTGCGCCTGGAGGCCAAGGTCCACATCGTCACCGGTGCGGTGGCCAGTGCCCAGAACATCATCAAGAGCTGCAACCGCTCTGGTGTGGATGTCGGGGACATTGTTCTAGAGCAGCTGGCATCCTCAGAGGCGGTCCTTTCCGACGACGAAAAGGAACTCGGGGTGGCAATCCTCGATATCGGCGGCGGCACCACCGACATCGCAATTTTTGTCGACGGGGCGATCAAGCACACCTCGGTGCTTTCCCTCGGCGGGAACCACCTGACCAACGATATTGCGGTGGGCCTGCGTACCCCCATGGCCGAGGCTGAAAAGATCAAGCAGACCTACGGCTGCAGCCTGACGTCCATGGTCGGCAAGGACGAGACCATCGAGGTTCCATCGGTTGGCGGCCGCGAGCCGCGCATCCTCTCCCGCCAGCTGCTCGCCGAAATTCTCGAGCCGCGGGTGGAGGAGATTTTCACCCTGGCCAATCGCGAGATCGTCAAAAGCGGCTATGAGGATGTGATCGCCTCTGGTGTGGTTCTGACCGGAGGGACCTGTATTCTGCCGGGGATGCCCGAACTGGCCGAACAGATTTTCAACCTGCCGGTGCGCCGCGGCGTCCCAAGGGATATCGGCGGCCTGACCGACGTGGTCAATTCCCCCATCTATGCGACAGGGGTGGGACTGGTCAAGTACGGCAGTCGCAATCTGCACACCAGCAATTTCAAGATCGGCCAGGGAAACGTCTTTGATAAGGTGATTCGCCGGATGAAAGAATGGTTTGGCGAGTTTTTTTAATCCGTTAGCACAATATATGAGTAACAGAGTGACAACGAGGTCAACTTTGGCCGGGGTTGCGGAGAAACACCGGCCAGCAGCGAAGGGAGGGAGTCATGTTTGAATTTGATGAAAGTATCGATCAACAAGCGAAAATCAAGGTTATAGGGGTCGGCGGAGGCGGCGGAAACGCGGTCAACACGATGATCCTTTCCCACGTCGAGGGCGTGGAATTCTTCACTGCCAACACCGACGCCCAGGCGCTGAAAAACAGCAAGGCGCCGATGAAAATTCAGCTTGGAAGCACCCTGACCAAGGGGCTTGGGGCAGGGGCCAACCCTGAAATGGGCCGTGAGGCGGCCCTTGAAGACAAGGCCAGGCTGGCCGAACTGCTCGATGGCGCCGACATGGTCTTTATCGCTGCAGGGCTCGGCGGCGGCACCGGCACCGGGGCCGCGCCGGTTATTGCCGAAGTGGCCAAGGAATGCGGGGCCCTGACCGTCGGGGTGATGACCAAGCCTTTTACCCGCGAAGGCAAGCAGCGGATGAAAAAGGCCGACCAGGGGGTTGATGCTCTCAAGGATGTGGTCGATTCGCTGATCGTCATCCCCAACGACCGGCTGCTCGGGCTGGCCGGCAAGAACATGAGCATTCTCGATGCCTTTAAGCCCTCCGACGACGTGCTGCGCCAAGCCGTGCAGGGGATTTCCGACCTGATCACCACCAGCGGTCTGATCAACGTCGACTTTGCCGACGTCAAGTCGATCATGAGCGAGCGGGGCATGGCGATGATGGGTATCGGCGCTGCCGATGGCGAAAAGCGCGCCGCCGACGCTGCTCAGCAGGCCATCAGCAGCCCGCTGCTCGAAGATATCGACATCTCCGGGGCCAAGGGTGTACTGGTCAACATTTCCGGTTCTTCCAACATGACCATGGAGGAGTTCGACGAGGCCTCGCGCATCATCCACGAGAAGGTGCATGAGGACGCAAACATCATCATCGGTCTGGTCATCAACGAAGAGCTTGGCGACACCATCAAGATCACCGCCATCGCCACCGGTTTCGGCGGCTCTTTCGACAAGAGCAAGCGCAATGTCGAAGACCTGCATACCAGGGCCGCGGCGATGGACAAGGTCGACCGCGATCTGCCCACCTTTATCCGCGAGCGTCAGAAGGATCGGCCCCGCGGTCTGGGTACATCGATGGACGAGGATAAGGAATACGACATTCCGACCTTCCTGCGTCGCCGGGTCGACTGACCGACGTTGGCCTGAAACCGGTTGCTTCCGTTTTCGGTCCGAAACATTGATCGGGACCTGTTTTCTTTAATTGCCTCTGGCGATTGTGGTGCCCTTTGGCTTTGGCTCAGCCTGCCGCCGTGTCGGTTCTCCGCCCGGCTTCAGCGGGGCAGGATCTGCCATTGGTGCTGTTTTATGACGACTCCCTCGTCCACGGGGACCGCTATTAGCGGTCCCTCTTTTTTTGCCCGGCACTTTACCCCGGCGACCTTTTAATGCGAAAATGGCAACTTGAAGGGGAACCCCAACTCTATGTCCAAATGGCTCATCGATAAGGCGCGGCAACGCTTGGCCGCAGAAAGCGGCTGCAGCTCCCACCCATGGGGGGGCCGGCTGACCGTAGCCCTGGTCTACCCCAACACCTACCACCATGCCATGAGTAACCTGGGGTACCTGTCAGTTTACCAGATGATCAACCAGCGCTCTGATACCCTGTGCGAGCGTTTTTTTCTCCCCGACCCCCAGGACCTGGCCGAACACCGCAAGACCGGTTATCCGCTGTTTTCTCTGGAATCGGGTCGGTTCCTCGAAGAGTTCGACCTGGTTGCTTTTTCCATCCCCTTCGAAAACGATTACTTGCACCTGCCAGAGATTTTTTCCCTGGCCCGAATGCCGTTGCTTGCCGCCGAGCGCGATGAAAACCATCCCCTGGTGTTGTGCGGCGGGGTCTGCGCTTTCCTCAATCCCGAGCCCCTTGCGGGGATCATGGATATGTTTGCCATCGGCGAAGGCGAGGCCATTCTGCCTGCTTTTCTCGAAACCCTGGTGCAGCAAGGGCGTTCGAAAAAGGAGTTGCTCGACGAGTTGGCCGGGCTGAAGGGCATTTACGTCCCCTCTCTCTACCGGGTCGATTACCATGACGATGGCACCGTTGCCGGCTGGCAGGCCCAACCTCCCGCCCCCCACAGGGTGCGCCGGAGGTGGGTCGCTGACCTGGACCAGGCCCCGAGCCGCTCTTTCGTGGTCACCGATCAGACCGAATTTTCCGACATGGCCCTGACCGAGGTCTCCCGGGGCTGCTCCCGAGGGTGCCGATTCTGCGCCGCAGGTTTTCTCTACCTGCCGCCGCGAGAGCGCAGCCTGGAGAACCTGGTTGGGCAGGTCGAAGAGGGGCTGTGTCAACGCAAAAAAATCGGCCTGGTGGGAGCAGCTGTATCCGATTACACGCAAATCGATGAGTTGAACCAGGCCATCCACCAGCGCGGCGGCAAGATCTCCGTCTCCAGCCTACGCATTGATTCTCTCACCGCTGCCGAAGTGGCGGCCCTTTCGGAATCAGGGCATCGCACCGTCGCCCTGGCGCCCGAGGCCGGCAGTCAGCGCCTGCGGAATCTGATCAACAAGAACATCGACAGCAGGCAGATCCTCGAGGCTGTTGAGCTG
This sequence comes from uncultured Desulfuromonadales bacterium, assembly GCA_945787465.1. Lineage (GTDB taxonomy): Bacteria > Desulfobacterota > Desulfuromonadia > Desulfuromonadales > Trichloromonadaceae > CALZIZ01. The sequence goes on along the minus strand of CALZIZ010000019.1, from coordinate 1,660 downwards.
CTTGCCGCAGGGGGAATCCCCAACCTCAAGCTCTACTTTCTCATCGGCCTGCCTACTGAAGCCGAAGCCGATATCGATGAACTGCTCGATCTAACCGGGCAGCTGCGGGAGGTCTGGCTCGCCGAGGGGCGCAAACAGGGGCGGCTGGGCAAGATCACCCTGTCGGTCAACCCCTTTATTCCCAAGCCCTGGACACCTCTGCAGTGGGCGGGGATGGAGCCGGAGAAATCGCTGGAGAAAAAGGTCCGCAAGCTGCGCTCGACGATCTCACGGATGCCGAACACCGAGGTGATTTTCGAATCTCTACGGGCGGCAAAGCTGCAGGCTTTTCTGTCTCGCGGAGATCGGCGCATCGGCAAGGTTCTGCCTTTGCTCGCCGCAGGAAAAAACCTCAAGGCGGCCTGTCGCGAGGCCGGGTTGGACCCGGACTTCTACGTGACCCGCGAGCGGGGCGAAGATGAAGTCTTTGCCTGGGAGGTGCTCGATCAGGGCGTCACCCGCGAATACCTTTTCCAGGAATACCAGCAGGGCCTTAGCGGGCGCCTGTCGCCTCGTTGTTCGGAAGGGTGCAGGCGCTGTGGGGTCTGTGGTTGACTTCGGCACTTGACTTGAAAATTGGGCAAGATATTATAGGACCCTTGATGGTACAATGATCTAATGAAACTTGGAAGTGTCGTATGTTTTTTCAAATAAATGATAATTTTGGAATCCGCGAGGCCAGAGAGGTTCTGGTTGACGGTGTTGAACAGGAGTAACGCAGATGAGTAAAAACAATCCAGTTTGTTTATTTTTCGCGGCGTTGACAGTTTTGTTCATCTACGGATGTGGCGGTGGGGGTAGCACCGGAAGTGCACCTGAGGCTAATCCGAGCGATATTGTCGCGCCCCAGGTGACTGCTAAAAATCCCTCAGCAGGAGCAACGGACGTTTCTGTCGATGCTTTGATTACAGCTACCTTCAGTGAGAGTGTGGACTCCGTTACAGTAAACAGCTCCACATTTTTTGTTACCGGTGGGACAACGGCTACATTTACGCCTGCAGCATCATTAGCACCCGTCACCGCTTTTACAGCCACGGTCACAGAGGATGTAACAGATCTGGCTGGAAATCCTCTGGCCGCCGACGTTGTCTGGTCATTTACTACTTCCGGGGTACCTGATACCACTGCTCCCACGGTGTCAAGTACGGATCCGCTGGATGGTGCTGGGGATGTTGATGTAGCAGACACTATTTCGGTGACCTTCAGTGAACCTGTTGAGCCTTCGACTCTAACGTCAGCCAGCTTTTTTATCCCGGGTGTAACTGGCACCATTTCCTTGGTCGGTAACACGGCAACTCTCACCCCCGATGCCCCTTTGGCATTCAGTACCCCTTTTACTGCTACAGTCACTACAGATGTTACGGATCTGGCCGGAAATCCTTTGGACGCCGACGTTGTCTGGTCGTTTACTACTTCCGGGGTGCCTGACACCACTGCTCCCACGGTGTCAAGTACAGATCCGCTGGATGGTGCTGTGAATGTCGGTGCAACAAGCACTATTTCGGTGACCTTCAGTGAACCCGTTGAGCCTTCGACCCTAACGTCAGCCAGCTTTTTTATCCCGGGTGTAACAGGAACTATTTCCTTGGTCGGTAACACGGCAACTCTCACCCCCGATGCC
>CALZIZ010000018.1 GCA_945787465.1 uncultured Desulfuromonadales bacterium | reverse complement strand
GAATAAGGCATCCCATCGATAATTCGCCATTGGGTGGCAGGCCCTTTCTTGAGGGAGAGGGCCTGCCATCATCGCATTACAAACCTCCCCCCCTCCATCTCCCCCAGTCGGTTTCTTCCATTCGCCAGCAGTTGGAACATCGTTAGCGACCATTTGCAGCCGAATATGGTCTCCACCATTCGGGCAGCGCGTTCGGGTGAAACTGTTTTGGTGGAATTTCTTCATTGATTTGGACAATATAGACCCGGAAGTCTCTACCTCACCATTTTTTGCCGCCTTCACCAGGGCGACCTTATAGTCCATAATTAGGTCATAGACGAATTCTCCTTCACTTCAGCAATGAAAGGAAACGTCCATGACAACCTCAGCGAACAGAGCAGCTTTGATCGTCGGGGGATCAAGCGGCATGGGTAAAGAGACGGCTAGCCTTCTGCGGGCTCGCGGTTTGGACCTGATTCTTCTGGCGCATAACCCCGGGCGTCTCGAATCGGCCAAAGAGGAGTTGTCCCGGCAGGGCTCGGGCGTTATCGACCTGTGGGTCGCAGACCTCTACGACCAGGCCGATGTCGATAAGGCCATCAAAGCCATCCGAGACGAAAGCCGGCACCTGATATACCTGGTGAACGCCGCCGGCACCTTCAAACCGACGCCCTTTCTTGAGCACACCAGGGATGATTACGACAAATACCTGGATCTCAACAAAAGCTTCTTTTTCATTACCCAGGCGGTCGCCGAAAACATGAAGGCCAACGGCGGCGGCTCAATCGTAAACATCGGCTCCATGTGGGGCAAACAGGCGATCAAGGCAACCCCTTCCTCTGCCTATTCGATGGCCAAAGCCGGTCTGCACTCCCTGACCCAGCACCTGGCGATGGAACTTGCAGAGTATAAGATCCGGGTCAACGCCGTCTCGCCGGCCGTTGTGGTGACCCCCATTTACGGCGCATTTATCGAAAAAGACCAGATCGAGAAAACCCTTACCGACTCCTTCGACGCCTTTCACCCGATCGGGCGCGTCGGGCGGGTCGAGGATATTGCCAATGCCATCGATTTCCTGCTCTCCGACAAGGCCGGTTGGGTCACCGGAGTGGTCTGGGATGTGGACGGTGGGGTGATGGCTGGGCGTAACTAGTGCCCTGTGCGGCTAATCCTGTCCCATAATTCTGGCCCTTTTAGCCGCTGTCTTCGTTGTGCCTCCTTGACTTAGCGCACGGCTAGGCCTGCGTCGGCAGCGCCTTGAGAGCAACCAAAATGACTCAGAATTAACTGACACGATTAACCAAACAGGCCACTAAATTTCATCCGGAAACGGCCTTTTTCCGCAATCTCGGCGTCAATCTGCGGCCTTGCTTGTGCGACGTACGATGTACGTCTCCTCGCAAGGCCTTGATATCCATGACCTTGCAAGAAATTGCTCTTTTCCCATATGAAGACTGCGCTAGTCCCATCCATCGTTACCGGATTGACACGAATTACCATCCCACTGACCTGATCCCTTCCAAGGTCAACTGTATTTTGGAGTGTTGTGGCTTCATTTTATGAGTCACCGAAGCCTCCGCCCCTCGGCGATGGAAAGCCCTGAAACCACGAAACCAGGCCGATCTCAGGCATGGTTTTCAGACCGGGGGCGGCCTCGAGGACCTTGGGGACGCCATTGGCCAGAATGGCCGCAGTCGCAGCGTCCCCGTTGATCCCGCCCTTGATCTCTGAAAAAAGCGTTTGCTCTCCTTCGATAAGCACCGAGTCCCTGGGGGCCGGGTGCCCCAGGTAGGCCTGAAGATCCAGGGTAATGACGGCCCTGCCGCCCATGAAGGCGCGGCCGATTTGCTGAATGCCGGCAACCTCGCCCTTGGCCACGTGCAGGTACTGGCTTTTCACATCGCACCGCGCGACCACCGGCTCGATAATATTTTCAGTCCGTTCGATCTGCCAGCCCAGGCTGTGGGCGATCATCTGCAGCGATTCGGGAAACCCAAGATGGCCGATCTTGCTTGCCGCGGCCTTTTGCCCGAATGCACTCATGGACAAGCCGGCCCCGATTTTTTGCTGGAACGGCAGCCTGCGCAGGGAGGCGTCCTGGTGCCTTTCGATTTTCAGTGAGTCGACTTGCCGGCAGATACCGGTCAAAAAGATCGGTAGTGCGTCCATTGCAAAGCCCGGGTTTACCCCCGAACCGAGAACGGTGACCCCCGCAGCCCTGGCCTCACGATCGATTTTTTGCGCCAGGGCCGGGTTTTCAATCCAGGGAAAGGCCAGTTCCTCGGAAGAGCAGAGCACATTCTTGCCGTACCGGATGCACAGCAGGATCTGTTCTTCGAGCCTGGCAAGGCTTGAAACGGTGGTAAGTACCACCACCTTTGCTTCGCAGCCTTTGAGGGTGCCTTCTGCGTCCCCACTGACCTTCACGCCGCAAGATTTTCCGAGGCCGATTAAATCACCAACATCGCGACCGATTTTTTCGGGGTCGATATCGATAGCTCCCTCCAGCGAGACGTTTTTTCGCTGAAGGAGGTATTTCGCCACCGTTTCACCGATCGGCCCGATGCCGAATTGGATAAATTTTAGTTGTTTGGCCATGGAGGAGTTTTCTGATGCCGGTTAGGGGTTTTAACAGAATTATACCCGCAATTTCCCGCCCTGAAAAAATTGCGGCTGAAGGTGCTTTTTCCAGCTCGGGAAAGCCATTTCATAAGCTCTTCTAGTCTCCATGACCATCAAGGTTTTAATATGATTACCCTGCCAGGGTGACAGGTTAAGGATACGATGTATCATGTTTGATAAAAGATTTTGACCTAAGAGGTGATTTAGTACGACAGATATTTTTTCCGAAGAGGGAAAGGTTCATCCATGTGGGAATACCGAGGCCAGAACAGGCCGCCCTTCGCTGAACAACCCGCCACGGGCCAGGAGTCGGTGTGGGATTACCCACGGCCGCCGCGACTTATTCCCGACCACAGGAAGATCAGGGTCTGTCTGGGCGAGTTGAGGATTGCCGAAACCTGCCGGGCCTATCGGGTTCTTGAAACGGCGAGTCCTCCGACCTTTTACCTGCCGCCTGAGGATGTGCGGCAGGACCTCCTGGTACCCTGCTCTGGCTCGTCTGTCTGCGAGTGGAAAGGGGTGGCCAAATACTGGGCGCTGAAGTCAGGGGAGGGGGCAGGAACAGCTGTCGGGTGGAGCTATCCTCAACCGAGGGATGCTTTTGCATGCATTGCCGGTTACTTCTCGTTTTTTCCCGGTCGGGTCGAATGTTACGTGGATGGTGAGAGGGTTAAACCTCAGCCCGGGCATTTCTACGGCGGGTGGATTACCCGGGAGGTGGTGGGGCCGTTCAAGGGCCCGCCAGGAACCCAGCATTGGTAGCCGAAGGGGTTTTAGCCCATGGGCCCCAGGTTTTCTCTATGTTCTCGGTAACCTCGGTTTTCTGGTCAACACGGCTATTGTTTGAGAAACAACACCGCCAGCAGGCTCAGGCCGATGCCGAGGCTGCGGCGCAACGTCATGCGCTCACGGTAGAGCAGAACCGAAAGCACGATGGCGATGACGAAATGCATCCCGGTTATCAGGGCGATCGCCGAAAGCGGTCCGCTTGCCAGGGCGGTTAGAAAAGCGTAAAAACCGAAGAAGTTCAGGACTCCCATCGACACCCCGATCATGACCGCATCTTTTGTTCGGCCTGTTTTTCTCCCTTTGCCCCACTTTTTCTCGATCGCCAGAGAGAAGAATGTTCCCAGCAGATACGACAGGGCCATGAACCCCGCCTTGCTGGTGGATTCGGCCGCAAGCTTGCTGGAGATTGACGCGACCGCTCCGCAAAGGATGCAGGCAGCGACAAAGAAGAGCCCCGTGCGGCTGTCGCCATTGGGCATGGCAGCGCCTCTGGAATCTTTTGCCAGCACGGCGACCACGGCCAAACCGAGCAGAATGCCGAGCCACTGCAGCGGTACCAGGCGTTCGCCGAAATAGATTACCGAAGCGAGGATCACCGCCACCAGGCTCAGCCGGGTCAGCGGAAAGGTGATTCCGGCAGGCAAATGCTTGAGGGCTTCGATGTGGGCGATGGTGGCAAAGGCGAAGGACGAGCTGTTGAGCAGCGACAAGACGATCAGCGAGGCATAATCCCTGGTGGTTTCGCCTGAACCGAAGTAAACCGCCCCGCTCAACAGGGTGACGGTCCCCATGAAAATTGCCGTGGTCAGCGCCGAACTGCAGTCTTTTGCCGCCGCGACCTTGTAGAGAAAACGTTGAGTCCCCAGAAGAACCAGGGCGGCCACACTGAATAAATACCAACTTTCCATAGCCGCTTATGTTACCCCAGATCCGCGAGACCTGGGTGGATAAAAAGTTTAAATGCCTGGCTTGACCCCGTTTATCACAGGTATTTATCCAGCCCCATATGCCTGGCCAGGCGATCGAAATCGCCGAAGCCCATGCGGGCAATTCGGCGCAGGCAGGTGAGACCCTCAAAAGGCCAGGCGATGCGTTCAAGGCCTGGCTCAGTACACTGTTTGCATTCGGGGAACTCTCCAATCCCTTTACGGAACTGAGTCGCCTGCGGGCTGGCCAGCAGCTGTTGCATTCCGGAATCTTTGATATTGCCCAGGGAATCAGGGATCAGGGGGCAGGGGAACACCTCGCCGGTATGGCGAACGAAGACCGTGTTGAACCCCGCGGAGCACGGTTTCTGCGCCGTCCCGGTCTTTAGGTAGTGCAGCATGGACTGTCGGTGGACGCTCCAGGCAAAGACCGGGCTTTCATAAAAGCGCCTGAGAGCTTGAAGGTCTTCGGCGCTGAACTGCAGATCTTCTTTGAGATCGACGTTGCCGAACCTGTTGGCGGTGATAATGCATGGCGAAATGATGGTGAAAAGATCATGCTCCCCGGCAAAGGAGACGATCCGATCGAGTTCGTGCACATTGGAGGGGACGATGGTGGTTTTGATGCCGAGAATCAGGTTCGCGTGGGAATTTCTCAGCTCTTTGAGCCCGGCAATCGTGGCGCTGAGTTTGTGCCAGGCCCCTTTATGATTGCGGATCTCGTCGTGCAAAACCCCGACGGCGTCCATGCCGCAGGCCAGAACCAGGTCGATTCCCCTCACCTGCATCGGCCCGGCAATCTGACCGATAACCTCCAGAACTCTTTCGGTCAGAATTCCATTGGTGGTGATGGCCACCGTTTTCAACTCGGGGAAACACTCGGGTTTTGAGCTGGAGATCCACTCGAGGAGGTCCCCCAGGTCCTTGCGCAAAAAGGGCTCGCCCCCGGTGATATCCAGCTCGCGCAAGCCGCGAAGCTCTCGAGAAGACAGCAGATCGGTCCAGTCGGAGAGGGCCAGATCGGGAACCTCGGGGGGAATCTGCCAGATATTGCACATGCGGCAGCGGCAGATGCAGCGGTGGGTGATTTCGAGACTGATCGCATCAAGCCGGCAGGGCCGGCCCGTGGCCTTCAGCAGGCGATAGCGAAGCGCGTTAAAAAAGAGTTTCCTGACTGTTCGGGCGTTGTCCATAGGCCAACCCTGGAGAAGAGGTAAGCTCTTTATTGTCCCTCTTGCCTTACGTGGGCCCTCTGCCAAAAGTGTTCACCCTGGAGGGCCCCTTCAGATCCAGCCCTCGTAGGTTGGGTTGACGAAGGAAACCCAACACACCGACGGTCGAAATACAACGTTGGGTTTCGTTCCTCAACCCAACCTACAGGTCTTTGCGAAAGGAGAGTCAGGCCCCTTTAAGGTCCAGTCGGTAACTGGCAAAACTTTTCGACTGAACACAACCCCAGAAAGCGCCGCTGCCGTAGGAGAGCTGCTCCAGCAGGTAATAGAGGTAAAAGAGGGCAGGCGACAGATTCGCTTTTCGCACCCGGTAATCGACCCCTCCTGCCCCGGCCACGATGGCCAGAACCAGCAGACCGGCAGGGGGATAGAGAAGGACGGCAAGGAGAAGGGGGACGAGATAGTAACGCATCAGGTGGTAGCTGATGTAGTAGCCGAGGCTGCCTGCCGCACGTCCCCGCGCCGAGAGCACCTTGAAGAAGGAAAGAGGCAGCTTCTGTTTGCGCATTTTGTTGGTGGCAAGAGCGGCATCGCCGAGCAGCAGCATGGCCGCCACCGGCAGGGGAAGCAGGGACTGGAAGACCAGGGCCCCTGCCAGCAGCAGCAGGATGACCGCCAGCATCGGGGGGACGAGCATCTTTTTGCCCCGCACCGGGTGCAGCTGCTGCAGCATCCCCTCGGAGGTGCCGTAGTCGAAGCGCCGCTTCATAAAGGGCCAGAGCCGGCTGCGGTGGGCATGAAAGACGGTACCGACAGGAAGGTAGGCGATCTTCCAGCCGCCGTCGCGCAGCCGCCAGGTCAGATCGACGTCCTCTCCCACATGCAGTTCGGCGCGGAAGCCGCCTGCGGCGGCAAAGGCCTCCTTGCGGATCAGCAGGTTGCAGCTCGGCAGATAGAAAGTATCCCCCCCGGCCCCACCGGTCATCTCCCTTCGGCCGAGGTTGAGACTCGACATGACCGCTTCGTAGCGGTCGAGGGCGGATTCGTGGTGCATGCCGTCGACCCAGCCGCCGACCGCCGCCACCTTCTCTTCGGTGAAGGCCGGCAGCAGCTCCATCAGCCACTTATTTGAGGCGGTGCAGTCCGAATCGATAAAGGCGAGGATCTCCCCAGAGGCCACGGACGCACCTTTATTGCGGGCCACGGCGGGACCGCCGCCGACCGCGCCCGATGGGACCAGGCGGGCGCCGAGCTTTCGGGCGACATCCGGCGTGTCGTCGGTGCTGCCGTCATCGACCACGATAACTTCGAGTTTTTCCTGGGGATAGTCGAGAGCCGCCAGGGAGACCAGGCAGTTACGCAGGTCGTCTGCGCGGTCTTTGACCGGGATGACGATACTTACCGTGGGCAGAAGTTCCGCATCTGTGACCGGCTGCCACTCCCTTTTGGCAAAGCCCCCTTTGGCGAGGGTTTCGAGCGCTTTGGTCTCGGCTTGCGATGAAGGAGTGACGCCGCCCTGCTCCATGCGTCGGGCCAGGGTCAGCAGGGGCGCATTGAGGCGCACCATGCGCAGCGGCCTTGAGGCGACCAGGAATCCCCCCTCGGGGGCTTCCTGGATGTCGATCCCTTCTGCCAGGCGGTAGATCATGGGCTCCCCCCGCCGATCAATCCTTCGTCCTTGAAGATGTTGAAGAGCATCTCCGCGGTTTTCTCGGCCGATTCTGTATGAAGCTTCCCCTCTCTCGGCTTGATGCCGCCCGAGAGCAGGGCCAGGATACGGTCAAATGCAGGGAGTTCGGCATCGGGAGTGACCACCCGCACCGGGTTCGGCCGGGGAAAGCTGCACTTCTCTTTGGAAAGCAGGGCCCCGAAGCCCCCGAGTTCGAACACGGCCAGGCCGAGCTCGGGCAGCCCCCAGCATTCGACCTTCGCCCCTATCGAACACATCAGGGCGTCCTGGTCGGGATAGCGCGGCTCGCAGCAGCCGTCCTCGAAAAAGACCGCGCAGGGCATGGTCGCAGCGACCCGCTGGCGGGCGCCGCGGTCGCTCTTGCGCAGCACCTCCACCTCGTCATCCTCACAGGCAAGGGAGACTCCGCCGGTGATATAGGGGATGCCGAGATTGGCCGCCGCCAGGGCGGGGACCGGATCGTTGCCCTTATCGAGCAGGCGGTTGCCGGTAAAGACCAGGTCGGGTTTGAGGATGTCGACGACCCTTTGAACCACCTTCGCATCAGTCGTTGCGTCGCCCCCCTGAAAGGCTGAGCTGCAGATGCGCACCAGGCGCTCGGCGCCCATGGAAAGGGCCAGGCGCAGGTGATCGTCGAGCCGGTCGGGGCCTACGGCGACGGCTGTCACGCTGCCGTCCACCGATTCGGCCAGTTGCAGGGCCTGCTCAAGGGCACAGAGGTCGGCCGGGTTGGCGATGCGACGCAGGCCGCGGTCGCCGATCGAATAGCTGTCGGCGGTCAATCGCGCAGGCGGACGGGGATCGCAGGTCTCGCGCAGCAGCACGACTATCTGAATTGTTTTGTTTGGCATTTTATTGCTCCATTTCCTCTATAGAACCGGAAACCTTCGCGGCTGAAGCCGCTCCCACATGTGCCACAGTAGGTTGGGTTGAGGAACGAAACCCAACGATTGATAAACAAACGACCTTTGTTGGGTCCGTCGCTTCTCTCCTTGACCCAACCTACGGTAACTTCGAACCTGGAACCTGCTTTCTCAGGTCATCCGGAAAGAAACCCCGAACCCGCCCTTGGGATAACGCCAGCGGGTGAAGGCTTCTTTCTGGCAGACCACGTAGCAGGTGCCGCACTCGAGACAGCCGTCGTGGACGAAGGTCATCTTCTTGTCCTCTTCGCTCCAGGTATAGCAGCGCGCCGGGCAGCAGTTGACGCAGGCCCTCTGGTCGCAACTCTTGCAGATTTCGGTGTCGAGGACGATGTGGGCGTCGCGGTCGATATTGAAGCTCGTATAGTCGAAAATTTCGTCGAGGTTGATACTCATAAGGCTCTCCATCCCTGATAGACATCGGCCAGCAGGTTCTTGATGCCGATCTTTTGCTTGGCTGTGCGTAGCAGCAGCTTGGTCATGGTGTCTTTGGGGGTGCCGTCGATGCGGTAGATCTCGTCCATCAGGCCGCACAGCATTTCGGGGTACTGGGTGTAGATGCGGTCGTTGTGGAGCATCTCCGGGGTGCGGCGATAGAGCTTGAGGTCTTTGAGCACATAGCTCTCCTCGAGCAGGCGCCGGTAGACGGCGAGGCCGGACTTGGAGAAGTCGCGGTTCTGGTGCGCCTCGAGGGCCGCCTTGCCGGCCAGCACGCCGGACTGGGTCGCCAGGTTGATCCCCTCGAGATTGAGCCCGGTGACGATGCACATGGCCGCGGCGTCGCCGGCCACCATGATGCCGTCGCCGATGATCTCGGGGATCATGTCGTAGCCCCCTTCAGGGACCAGGTGCGCCGAGTATTCGAGCAGGCGTCCGCCCCGCAGCTGCTTGGCCATCTGCGGCTGCTGCATGAAGTCGTTGAGCAGGTCGTAGGGGGTCTTGCCGCTTTTGCTCAGGCTGCTTAAGTGCAGCACCAACCCGATGGAGAGGGAGTCATAGTTGGTGTAGAGAAAGCCGCCGCCGCGCACCCCTTGCGAGCAGCCGACGATTTCGTTAGAAGCCCCCTGGTCGCGCACCAGGCCGAAGCGGTCGTCGATGACCTCCTTGGGCATGTCGATCAGCGCCTTGACCCCCACCGCCAGGTGCGACGGGTCGAACTGGGGACGGCGCAGCCCCGCCTTCTTGGCGGTAAAGGAGAGCACGCCGTCGGCGGCAATCACCACCGGCGCCCTCAGCTCGCCGCCGTCGCGCAGCAGGGTCACCCCGACGATTTTGCCTCCTTCGCGGATCACGTCGTCGACGGTGGAGCGGTTCATCAGCGTCGCCCCGGCCTTGACGGCCTCTTCGGCCAGCCAGCGGTCGAACTTGGGACGGCTGATGGTGTAGCCATTATAGGGGGGCTTATCCGATTCCTCGGTGTCGAAGTTGACGTTAAAGCTCGCATCGCCCGTCATGAAGGTCAGGGCCTTTTTGACGATGTGCCGCTCTAAGGGCGCCTGGTTCCAGAAATCGGGAAAGACGTCCTCGAGGGCGGTCAGGCGGTGCAGCACTCCGCCGAACATATTCTTCTCGCCGGGGAACTCGCCCCGCTCGAGCAGAGCTACGTCGAGCCCGGCTTTGGCCATGGTCAGGGCCGCCGACGATCCGGCGGGGCCTGCGCCGACGACGATGGCGTCAAATGTGCGTTTCATGCGGTACCTCCCGTAGCTGATTTGACCCGCTCGATCAGAAGCGGCAGGACGTCCCGCAGGTCGGCGACGAAGCCTTCGTCCGAATTGGGGAAGATCGGCACCTTGGAGTCGATGTTGACCGAAACGACCTTCTTGGAGTCCTTGATCCCGCCGAGATGGTGCATCGAGCCCGAGATCCCCAGGGCCAGGTAGAAGCGGGGGGCGACGGTTTTACCGGTCTGCCCGACCATGCGCTCGAATTCGGCGTAGCCGAGGTCGTAAACCGGGCGGGTGACGCCGAGCGAAGCGTTGAGCAGGCGGGTCAGCTCCTTGACCTGCTCAAAACCCTGCTCGTTGCAGCCGAGCCCGACACTGACCATGACCTCGGCCTCGGTGACATCGACGGTCTGGGGATCGGGGGGGATGCGCTCGACGATCCGCGACGGTCCGGCCGCAACCGCAGTCGACGAGCTCCAGGGACTGATCTGGAGCTCGCTGCGCTGCATGGTCGGCAGCACCACCGCGCTCAGCACCCGCGGGTTCATGGTGAGCACCAGCGAAACGCTCTGATCCCAGAGCTTCGACTCGGCCACCTGTACACCGAGAATCTGGCGCATCAGCTTCAGGCCGTCGTCCTCAGAGTCATAGCCGATCGCTTCGGTGAAAAGAGCGGCCTGAAGCTGCGAAGCCAGCAGCGGTGCCAGGGATCCGCCCAGGTCGTTGTGCGGAAGCAGCACCACGCTGGCGCCGAGTTCCGCAGCCGCAAGGGCCAGAAGCTGCCCTTGCGCCTCGAGGGAATCGGTCGCGCCGGGACCTGCCTCGATCAGGGTGACGCCGGGGACGCCGTAGGGGGCGAACTCCTGGATCGCCTCATTCTCGGAACCGGCAAGGGAGATAGCCGACCATTCGCAGCCGAGGGTTTTTGCCAGCCGGGAGGCCTCGGAGATGATGCCTTTGCCGGCATCGTCCAGTTCCCCTCCGGGCAGGTCGACAAAGACCAGGACCTTGGCCGGAGGACTTTTTTGTGGAGCATTGCTGGCAGTCATCAGATCTCCCTCCCCACCTTGTGCCCTTCCCAGATGGCCATATCGACCTTGCGGGGGGCCACGCAGTCACCGAGCCGGTGGAGCTCCTTGACCTTGCCCTTGAGGGCGAAGTAGAGGTCGTCGTCCACATCCTGGCCCATGGCGAGCACCAGGTTGTCGTAGGGGCCCCACTCGTCCCATGCGTTGGAGTAGACGTTGAAGCCCTTGACCGTCTTGGCGCCCACCTCTCCGCCGACTTCCATGACCGCAATGTCGGGGGTAAAGGTCACGCCCTTGGTCAGCAGCCGCTGGCGGGTCAGGTAAAGGTCCTGGGTCGGGCCGAGCTCGGCGCCGATAAAGAGGCTTGAGCAGATAATGTGCACGGTCTTGCCCTGGTCGGCGAGGTACTCGGCGGTGGCCGTGGCCCGGTGGTGGCCGTCGTAGTCGATCAAACAGACCTTCTCGCCCAGATCGGCCTGGCCGTCGAGCACCTGCCAGACGTTGTAGACCCCCGGACCGTCGGCGCCGCCTACCGGGTGGGACTTGGGCTTGCTGCCCGTAGCGACAATGACCGTATCGGCCCCGGCACCGAGCACCTGCTCGGCCGTGACCTTGGTTTCGAGTTCGACCTTGACCCCGGCCTTGTCGACCTGATCTTTTTCATTACGGATGATGACCCCGAACTCGTCGCGCCCGGCCGCCTTCATGGCGGTGCGAACCTGGCCGCCGAGGGTGTCGTTGGCATCGTAGAGGGTGACGTCGTGACCGCGGCGTCCGGCCATCTTGGCCGCCCACATCCCGCCGGGGCCGCCGCCGACCACCATGACCTTCTTCTTCACCGGGGCCGGCTTGAGGGTCCCTTCGCCCCACTGCTTCTCCAGCCCGACCGCGGGGTTCTGCACGCAGCCCAGGCTGCGGTTGATGCCCATGCGGCCGATGCAGCCCTGGTTGCAGGCGATGCAGTAGCGGATATCCTCGAGCCGTCCCTCTTCGGCCTTTTTCGGCAGGAAGGGGTCGCAGATCAGCGCCCGACACATGCCGATCATGTCGGCCTGACCTGCGGAAAGAACCTTCTCGGCCATCACCGGGTCGTTGATGCGCCCGGTGCAGAAGACCGGCAGATCGACCTTCTCTCGAATGCCGGCTGCCAGCGGAACGGTGTAGCCGAGCGGGGTGTGCATGGAACCTTCGACCAGGTAGAGGTTGTAGAAGGTGGCGATGGACAGATCGACGAAGTCGATCAGGCCGCTTGCTTCGAAGAGCGCGCAGATCTCCTGCACCTGTGCCAGGTCGAGCCCGCCGGGGATCATCTCGTCGGCGCACATGCGGATGCCGAGGGTAAAGTCGTTGCCGACCGCCTTGCGCACCGCTTCGATGAACATCAGCGGGGCGCGCATGCGGTTCTCGAGGCTGCCGCCGAATTCATCCTGGCGGTGGTTGGTCAGCGGCGAAAGGAACTGGCGGGCCAGGCTCGAGTGGCCGAACTGCAGTTCGACCCCGTCGAAGCCACCCTGGCGCACATGCTCGGCGCTGATGGCGAAAAAGCGGCAGACCTCTTCGATATCCTCAAATTCCATCGCCTTGGGCGTTTCGCGGAACAGCACGTCGGGTACCGGGCTCGGCGCCCAGACCGGCAGGCGTGAGATGCTGCCGTCGCACTGCTGGCCGTTGTGGTTGAGCTGGCAGAAGATCTTGGTGTCGTACTGGTGGACATAATCGGTGATCTTGCGGAAGCCGGGAATGACCTCGGGGTGAAACGCCTCGACAAGCTTTTCGTAGGCGGTGTCGGTGGGATGGACACTCATCTCTTCAGTCGTGATGAGTCCCACGCCCCCTTTGGCCCGCTCCCCCCAGTAGTACATGTGGCGTTCGCTGGGCATGCACTTCTCGGCGAAATTGGTCAGATGCGGCTGAAAGGAAATGCGATTTTTCACTTCCACCTTGCCGAGCTTCTGAGGCGAAAAAAGATTCTGGAACATCATGGTTGTAACTCCTGTTGATTGTCCATTTGCCACCGACAGGCGCAGGGAGCCTGTCAGACTGGTGATTTTGTAGGGGCGACCCTTGTGGTCGCCCTTGATTCTTGTGGTTCCCCTCAAAGCCGGGCACCCACAAGGGGCGCCCCTACAGGATTACGCCACATTCGCATCGGCAATCGAGGTCACACAGCGCTCGAGACACTCGGGATCTCCGCCTTCGATATCGTCCTTGAGATGGTAGGCTACCGCCGGGCAGCCGCCATGACACTGGTCGAAACGCTTGCAGTCTTCGCAAGAATGAATGCGCAGCCCGCGAAGGGAGTCGAAGATCTCCGAATTGTCCCAGATCTCCTTGAAGGTGTTGTTACGCAGGTCGCCCGCCTCGAAGCGGTCGGTCTGCATAAAGGCGCAGGGATAGACTTTTCCGGTAGGACCAACGCAGCAGGTGAGTTTGGCAGCCCCGCAGAGGTTGAGCCCCAGCCCCTGGCGCTCCTGGGAGGTAAGGGAGAAGAAACTGTCTCCGGTGCGCACATCGCCGCTGCCCTCGAGCCAGGTCGAAAAGGCCAGCAGCTGGGACGGGTTGGGCCGCAGCTCCTCCCAGTTGTCCGCCCCGCGCCCCGAGGGACGGAAGCGGCTGACCCGCAACGAGACGCCGAGGGAGTTGGCCAGATCGTGCAGCGCCGGGATCTCGTCGGCGTTGTTCACGGTGAGAACCGTGTTGATGCTGGTCGGGATGGGCGATGCAGCCAGCAGCTTGAGAGCCTTGATCGCCGCATCGTAAGTCCCTTCGCCGCGAATCGCCTCGCAGGTCTCTTTTTTTGCCCCGTCGAGGCTGACCTGGATGGCGACCAGGCGATTACGGGAGAGCCTCTCGATCAGCTCAGGGGTGATCAGCGTGCCGGAGATGCAGGTCATGATGCCCTTTTCGTGGCAGGCATCGAGAATCTCGCCGAAATCGGGACGCATGAACGGCTCCCCGCCGCCGAAGTTGACCTGAAAAACCCCATCGTCATGCAGCTGGTCGACCAGGGCCAGGGCCTCGGCGGTGGAAAGCTCACCCTCGGCCGGTTCGGCCGAGGATGACAGACAATGCCGGCAGCGCAGGTTGCAGGCGAGGGTCACTTCCCAGGTCAGGTTCACCGGGGAGCGCATCCCCATTTCAACAAATCGGTTACTCACGGAGAAACCCCCTTTCAACAAGCTGTGCCAGGAACTTGCCTACCTGCTCTTTCTGCCCGTGCGACAGGGAGCCTTGGAGATCGTTGAGATCCCCCCCCCTGAAGAAGTCGGGAGAAAGAAGGCTGCCGGTTTCGGCAAAGAGCAAGCGCGGCCCCCTTGAATCGTAAAACAGGAGGCCGAACTTTTCCTGCCGCACGCGGCAGGCGGGATGCAGCCTGATGCCTGCCGCAGCCATCTTAGTAAACCCCGCAGATGCCGTCGATGGCGAGTTCTTCAACCTGGATCTCTTCCATGACGCAGGGCTCCTCGGTGTTTGCTTCGGTTTCGTGCTTTTCAATGTCCATTTTGTTAGCCAGTTTCTTTTCCATTATTCTTCTCCTTTTGATGTGTGTAGGGCACCTGTTCGGGATGCACCGTGTTGTTTTTGGTATATTGCAATGGGGATGCCATAAAACAAACATCGGTTTATGGCAGGTCTGGTGGCCTTTTCAGGGTGGGCGGGGTGGGGAGGATCGCGTCAGGATGGGGAGAAAAGGGGCAGTTGGCAGAAAAATGGCCCCTCAAGAAGAAACGTCGGCTGTTGCTTTTTTCTACATTGTTGGCTTTGTCTACACTATTAGAAACCTTGTTTTAGCTTCTGCGGGAACTTCTTGCAAAAAAGGAAATAAAAAAAGCAAAATGGTTGCCACGGACAACCTGATGCAGGTCGATCTTAAGCCCTTGGGGATAACCGTACCTGTCATCCCCGAGAGGTTCTGTCGGGGATCCAGAATTTCAGACGCTTAGAAACTGGATTCCCGCCCAAAAACTCTGCGGGAATGACGGTTCGATGCGAGTCCTGAAAAAATAACTGCTATGAAGGGTTCAGGTGTCATGCTGGTCAGGGCAGCTATGGTACGCGGGCCGATTGTCTCTAGGAGGCTGTGAAAACGGTCAATGGCGACCGTAAAATCTATCGCCGAAGAAAGGGAAGACCATGCGGGAAAAGAACTCCCACTGCTCGTTTTGCGGAACCAGATTTTCTGAGGCAGGGCCATGGCCGAGAATATGCGCAGCCTGCGGCAATACCAGCTACCTGAATCCTATTCCGGTGGCCGTTGTTCTTTTGCCGGTCGCTGACGGTCTGGTGGTCATCCGTAGGAACATCGAGCCGCAAAAAGGGACGCTCACCCTTCCCGGCGGCTATATCGACCTGGGTGAAACCTGGCAGGAGGGAGCGAGGAGAGAGTTGCTGGAGGAGACCGGAATCGACATCGCCGGCAGCGCAATCAGCCTCTATGATGTGATGAACGGCCTTGATCATACCCTGGTGGTCTTTGGTCTGGCCGAGAAGCAGCCGGCCAGTGTCCTGAAGCCGTTCACATCCGCCGAAACTCAGGAGGTCGTTCTGATCGAGGAGCCGATAGAGCTGGGTTTTTCGATGCACACCGAAGTGGTGAGGAGATTTTTTGCGCAAAAGGCAGCGGCAGGCAGACGATGAACGCAGGGGGGGCTCAGATTCAATCATGACCGTTCATTGTTTTATTTCCCCTTTGCCGACACGCAAAAAGGGGCGGGCGACCGAAAAAGTCGTCTGCCCCTTTTTATTTGAGGAAACTTTGGGGGTTGCTACCCGGTGGTCTTCTTGCCCCGACAAGAGCGGCACCGGAACTGCCCCTCAATGTAGCACCTCCTGAGCATATCGGCCTCAACCAGGCCGTTGCCACGACAGCTTTTCGCCCCTGAGAACCCCTGGCAGGGAACGTCAAAGAGCAGCGGCTTGAGGAATTTCTCGTAGGTCACCTTCTGCTTGGCCGTCAGCAGATCGACGTTCCCTTCCATGTCGAGCAGAAAGGTGGCGACCCCGAGGGCTGTTCTCGGCAGGTACTGGGTCCCCCTGACCGACTCCTCGATATAGTGCGCTCCTTCGCTGGTCAGGTACTCCAGCAGGTTCAAATCCGGTTCCATTGTACGTCCTCCATAATGTTCAGTGCCCAGGGGGGCTGGCGAAAAGAGCCAGGAAAGCTGGTGGTTTTGTTATCAGAACCGAGGGTGGTTTTCAAACAGGAATTGCTGGCCACCTCTATCCGAGCATACCGTCTTCGCGTAAAAAAATACGATATTTTTCGCAAGAAAAACGGGCCGGGAAAATCCCCGGCCCGTCCATATTACATGCAATCTGCACCTAAGTAGAGCCACCCGGACTCAGCTGGCGCTGACGCCTTCGGCCATCAGCTTCGACAGCGCCTTGGCGAAGGCGACCGAATCGCGGGGCTTGTCGCCTTCGAGGAGCAGGGCCTGGTCGTAGAGCAGGCCGACGTATTCTTTGAGCTGGCCGCTTTCACGGTCGGCGGCAAAGAGCTGCTTCATTCGGGAGATCAGCTCGTGGTTGGGGTTGACCTCCAGTACGCGCTGTCCCTGGGGGACTTCCTGGCCCATGGCCTCGAACATCTTGACCATCTTCGGGTCGAGATCGTGCTCGCCGGCCACCAGGCAGACGGCCGAGTCCTTGAGGCGCCCGGAGATACGCACCTCGCCGACCAGGTCCTTGAGCTCTTCTTTCATTAGCTCGAGCAGGTCGCCGAATTCCTTTTTCTGCTCCTCCTTGTTGCCCTCGCCAAGGTCGAGATCGCCCTTGATCGCCGACTGGAACTCTTTCTCCTTGTAGGCGCCGAGGCCGGAGATGATGATGTCGTCGAAGTCGTCGGTCATGATCAGAACTTCGATGTCCTTCTCCTTGAAAACCTCGAGGTAGGGCGACGACTCGGCGCTGGCGCGGTCGCTGCCGGTGATGTAGTAGATCTCCTTCTGGTCTGCCTGCATGCGCTCGAGGTACTCGGCCAGGGTGATCTTCTTGCCCGGCTCGGTCTTGGTCGACTCGAACAGAAGCAGGTCGGCGATGGTCTCGCGGCGCTCGAAGTCGTGGTGGATGCCTTCCTTGAGGATACGGCCGAACTCTTCGTAGAAGGTGCCGTAAGCCTCGGCGTCATTCTTCTTCATCTCGGCCAGGGTGTCGAGAACCTTCTTGGTGAGGTTCTTTTTGATCACCGTGACGGTCTTGTTGTCCTGCAGGATCTCGCGGCTGACGTTCAGCGGCAGGTCCGACGACTCCACCACGCCCTTGACGAAGCGCAGGTAGGAGGGGAGCATCGCCTCGCAGTGGTCCATGATCTGCACCCGGCGCACGTAGAGGGTCGGGCCGA
Source organism: uncultured Desulfuromonadales bacterium (assembly GCA_945787465.1). Classification (GTDB taxonomy): domain Bacteria; phylum Desulfobacterota; class Desulfuromonadia; order Desulfuromonadales; family Trichloromonadaceae; genus CALZIZ01. Next base: position 37,175 of record CALZIZ010000018.1, on the reverse strand, counting down.
CCTTGTAGTCCTGGTAGAAAATGTCGAAGGGGCGTTTCTGGGGCAGGTAGAGCAGAGCCTGAAACTCGGTGGTTCCCTCGGCGCGGTAATGGACCACCCGTGCAGGGTCGGTGAAGTCGTGGGAGATGTGCTTGTAGAACTCGTTGTACTCCTCTTCGCTGATCTCCGATTTATCCTTGAGCCAGATCGCCTTGCGCGAGTTGAGGGTCTCCTCGACGGTTTCTTCGATGGTCTTTTCCTCGTCCTCGGGGTCGGGCTTGGAGCGGGTCACGTCCATCACCACCGGGTACTCGATGAAGTCGGAGTACTGCTTGACGACCTTGCGCAGTTCATATTCTTCGAGGAACTCTTTGGCGTCCTCCTTGAGGGTCAGGATGACGTCGGTCCCCTTGGTCGCCTTCTCGGTATCCTCGAGGGTGTAGGTGCCGTCGGCGTCGGATGTCCAGACCACGGCATGGTCGGCGTCGGCCCCGGCTTTGCGGGTGATGACGGTCACCTGGTCGGCGACCATGAAGCCCGAGTAGAAGCCGACCCCGAACTGGCCGATCAGCTCGGGGTTGTCTTTGACCTCGCGGCTTTCGAGCAGCTTCATGAACTCCTTGGTCCCCGAGTGGGCGATGGTGCCCAGGGCCTCGACGGCCTCGTCGCGGGTCATGCCGATGCCATTGTCGCGCACCATCAGGGTGCCGGCTTCCTTGTCGGCAATGAGCTGGACCTTCCAATCCTCGCCCCCTTCAGCCAGGGACTGGTCGGTGAGCGACTCGTAGCGGGCCTTGTCGATGGCGTCCGAGGCGTTGGAGATCAACTCGCGCAGGAAGATTTCTTTGTGGGAATATAGAGAATGAATCATCAGGTCGAGAATCTTATTTACCTCGGCCTTGAATTGATGTTTGTCCGCGGTCATGGATTGATACCTCCTGTGGGAATGGGAATTTTTCGTAACGGCAGAGAAGATAAGCACCCCGCCGCCGAATGTCAACCCGGCCCTGTTGGAGTTTTGCGAATTGAGGTTTCGTAGCGCCACCTGCGTGGGGCAAGAATTATGCTGATCCGGGCGGAATTACAGGACGGGATTAGCCGCACAGGGCTCTCGGCTTGATGAGATACTTCAACTCCCTGAGGGAGCGAACCTTGAAAGGGTCATCATTGTTAAGGTAGCTGAGATGGCGATCCAGCAGGATGACGTCGAGGTTTATCGCGCGGGCCGAAAGATAATCGTCTTGAAGGTTGTCTCCGACATAGACAACTTCCTCCTTTTGCCAACCGGAGGCTTCCAGAGTAGAGCAGAGCTGTTGCATGTCCTGATGATTCAGGGGGCAACAGATGTCGACCAGGTCCGACAGGTTGTGGGCTGACAGAATGTCATTGACTTGTGGGGGAGGGCGCGACGATACGACACCGGTGGAGAAGCCATTTTGCTTGAAATAATGCAGAATTTCGGCAGCATCGCCATATAGTTCGGGGGGTTGGCTTGGTTTTGCGCATAAATGTTCGGCAATTTCGGTTGCCGAGCTTGCCGATAAACCGAGATTTTTCAGGATGCAGAGATACATCCCAGGCTTATTTTTATTTTCTGCCGGGCCATTTCCTGATTTTTTTACAGATTCAACGACATCGGGCAGTCGGAAAAAGTAGCCGATATTTTCACATGATTTTACGAACAGCTCCTCTGGAGACTCCACGATGGTCCCGTCCAGGTCAAACAAGATACACTCTTTGCGAAAAAGTTTCCGGGGATCATCGTATTTCAAAGAATAGTTTTGGGTCAGAATGGCTACGGCATCTTTAACGGTCTCGCAGATAAAAACATGTTTGTAGTATTTAAACTTTGCCATCTGCTCATGTTTGAAGTTTGCAATAAAACGCCTCCACGACCTCGACAAAAAGACGATCGGCCTTTCGAAGTCTCCTTCTATTTGCAAAGAATGCCAAATGAAGGCGAATTCGGCGAGCGTACCAATGCCCCCGGTGAAAACGATATAGCCGTTTGACCCAGCCAAAGCCTCCAGGCGCTCTGACAGGGTATTGACCTGAAGCGTTTCAGTGATGTCGGGGGAAATTTTTGCGTTTCGAGCCGGGTATCTTGATTCCGGCAAAGAGATTCCAAGGATCCTCCCGCCGCCCCGGGTGATACCAGATGCGAGGGGTTTGGCTATGCCGCCATGTCCACCGCAGATTATTCTGAAACCATTCTGGGCAAGCAGATAGCCCAGCTCTTCGGCCATTTGATAATCAACCGATTTGGTGTTGGTCAAGAAACTACCCAAAACAGCAATTTGCTTCTGGGGTTGCATAGGTTTGTTCCTCGCCATTGCTCCCAAGCAGCCTGCAGCCGGCAGAGATCAGGTCGGTATTGTCCGCAGGAACCCGAGGGCCTGGTTGACCGCTTCGTCATAGGCTTTTTCAAGCTGTCCATTAACACCCCTGCAGCCCGCAACCACCCTTTGAGTCCACAGCAGGTATTCCTGCTTCCGCTCGATGGACCAGGCAGCAGGCGGGTTATGCATGATGTCCCGGACATTGCAGAGTTTGTCGGCTATTTTGAGTTGCTTGGCACGGGGTGAGGCTTGGGGGGCGCGTTCTTCCTGGAGTTGTTTCCGGACCTCTTTTTTCAGCGTGTTGTCATCGGTGACCTCGCCAACGAGGCCGGCAACCGTTTTGCCGAAATGCTCTTCAAGTTCTTCGAAAGTCGTTTCCGTGTCCTCGACCGAGTCGTGAAGGATCGCCGCCAAAATCAGATCTTCATCGGTCACGGCGCCCTCCTCGGCAAGAACGCTGGCAACAGCTGTGAGATGGTTGATGTAAGGGGACGCGTTGACATCCTTGCGACGATGGTCTTTGTGTTTCTCCGCAGCAAATGTCACAGCCCTGAGCAATCTGACATGCTTGTTCAATTGCCGTCTCCTCATCTGGGCGCTGGCCACGCATTATCCACCAGTGCACATCCTGCTCGACTGCGGCAGTCGGTTACCCCTGGTAGATCGGCAGCAACACCGTAAACAGAGATCCCTCGCCAGCCCGGCTTTCCAGCCGGATCTCGCCTCCGTGGCGTTTGACGATATTATAGGTCAGGGCCAGGCCGAGGCCGACCCCCTTGCCGGCATCTTTGGTCGTGAAGAACGGCTCCCAGATCCGGTCGATGATGTCCTGGGACATGCCACAGCCGGTATCGCGGATCACGATAGAGGCCGTGGCATCATCTACCTGGTCCGTCGTCACTTCCACCCTGCCTCGACCTTCGATGGCCTGGTGGGCATTGACCAGCAGGTTCATGAAGACCTGGCGCAGTCCGGAGGGGTCTCCGATGACCCGGGGCAGGTGCGGTTTGAGGTGAGTGACGACCTCGATATGCTGGTAGCCGGCCTGGTATTTGAGCAGCTCGAGAATTTCCAGCAGGACCCTGTTCATATCGACCTTGGTGGCCGTCCCGTCTGATTTCCGGCCGAAGCTGAGCAAATTGTCGATAATCCCCTTGCAACGGTAGGACTCGCGGACGATTACTTCCAGGTACTGCGGAAAGGCATCCAGCCGGACATCTTTTTTCAATGCCGGTTCGTCGCGGAAACGGCGCAGCAGCCCCTCTGCGCAGCCGGCCACCGAGGTGAGCGGGTTGTTGATTTCATGAGCTATCCCGGTGGCAAGTACGCCGATGCTCGACATCTTTTCGGTCTGGATCAGGTGCATTTCCTGCAGCCGCTTCTCCGAGACATCCCTGAAAAACACCAGTGCCCGGTTCTTCTCTCCCAGGGCGTCCTTGATGGGGGTGGCGGTAATGTCCAGATAGCGGGTTTTCTGCCCGTCCCCCACCGACGCCAGGGAGGTGTCGACCCGTTCGCCCTTCAGTGCCCTTTCGACGGGGCAGTTCTGCGGCTGGAAGGAGGTTTCCGGATGAAAGATCTCCCGGCAGGGCTTCCCCTGCAGGGCCTGCCCTGGAAACAGCTGCGGGCTTATGAGATTGTGGTGCTGGATCAACCCGTCATGATCATAAACCGTGATGCCGTCTCCAATCGAGTCGAAGATGGTCTGCAGCTCGTTGGTTTTGTTGCGCAGTTCGACTTCGGCCTGCTTGCGTTGGGTGATGTCCTGGGTCGTGCCGTAGAGTTTCACAACCTGGCCGGCACTGTTGACCAAGGGCTCGACGATCGTATCGACCCACCGCAAAGTGCCATCGTCAAACTGCAGGCGATGTTCGATTTCATAGGTTTTGCCGTGGTCAGCACCCAGGCGCAGGTGCTCCATGACGGTATCATGGTCCTCGGGGTGCACCACGCGGGCGAACGCTTCCTGGGTGGTTTCTTCGGGGCGCAGGCGCATGATGCGCAGCAACTCAGCCGAGGCCCGCACCTCGCCGCTGGCGGGATGGAAACTCCACGACCCCACATGGGTCATGGACTGGGCCTTGGCCAGGTTGTATTCACTCTCGGCCAGCGCCTGGTCCGCCCGTTTCTTCTCGGTGATGTCCAGAAGAACGGCCAGGCATTCTTGCCCCGATTCGGTCACCAAGGCCTCGATCCTTACATACAGAGGCTGCGGTTCTGTCGTTTCGAGGCGCAGCCTGCAGGTCTGCTTTTCCTGGCCGGAAAAGACCGTCCGGAGGAACCTGGCGAAGACGAAGCTCTCATCGTCAGCGACGAAATGCTCGAAGCGCCGGCCGACCAGGTCGGCACGATCGACTCCCAACAGGCGTGCACCCGTCAGGTTGACCGAGCGGATACCCCCCTCACTGTCGAGGGTGAAATACCCCACCGGGGCGAAATCGTAGAGGAGGGCGTACTTGTTCCTCGAGGCCTCGAGTTCCTCTCGGGAACGGCGCAGCTCTTCGACCTTCGCCTCCAGCGCGGCCTGTTCGGCCGGAATATTACGTCGGTTCTTCACGAGGTCATCCTCTGCATGGACCCGGTCCCTTAATACGCTCCGCAGAAGCCATCGCCGGGGACTTCCTTGGTGACGATGCCACCTTTTGCAGCTTCAAGCACGGCGGCGTAGTCCGGTTCCTCGGTTATTTCAGGGACATGTTGGATGTAGCGGATAGTATCCTCGGCATCGACCACGAAGATCGAGCGGGAAAGGAGCGCCAACTCTTTAATCAGAACCCCGTAGGCGAGAGCAAAGGAGCGTTCCTGGTAATCGGAGAGGGTTTTGACCTGATCAATCCCCGCAGCGGCGCACCAGCGCTTCTGGGCGAAGGGAAGATCCAGACTGACCGTCAGAACGACGATGTTATCGGAGAGCTGCGCCGCCTCCTTATTGAACCTGCGGATCTCGGTGTCGCAGACCGGCGTATCGAGGGAAGGAACGGTACAGATGATCTTGGTCTTGCCCGAAAAGTCGGCGAGCGCAACCGGAGACAGGTCCGTATCGACCACCCGAAAATCGGGGGCCTTGTCGCCGACCTTGAGAGGCGGGCCAATCAGGGTAACGGGATTGCCCTTGAAGCTGGTGATACCTGTTCTTTCTTCCATTGGCGGGCTCCTTTTTATGGTGATTCACCTGTGGTCAATACCCCCCCCCAGTAATGCTGCGTTCAACCCTTTAACCTTTTTTTCCCGCGTGCGGCTTACCGACATCGTCGAGGCTTACCGAGCCGTGGCCACCTTCTATATTGGGTGCCGTATCGCCCAGATGAGCAGCGCAGATGCTCTTAATGCTGTTCGCCTTGGCTCCACAATGCTTGCATTCGACAGTAGGATTATCCGAAAGGCTCTTGATACAGTCATCGAGCCCCTGTTGCTTGAGGGCGCACATATGCTTTGAGTGGTCTTTGCTATCACAGGGCATGTATTTCTCCTCGTATGAAATATTTGTCTTTGCGCTTGCTGTTACCAGTGGCTACGCCCCTGACCATCGAACTTCGGCGCCGCACCACTGCCGCCACGGGTGTAATAATCGCGATAATCGTATTCCTCGTCCGCTTCGACCTTGTCAATCGTCCGCTTGGAGCGATGCTCATCCTCAAGGTAGATGTTGCGGAACAAATCTTCAACAATCAGGTTCAACTCTTCGACACTCTTGACCACCTCGACCTTGTCGCAGTAGGCGCCATAGGTACCGATCAGGCAATCACCCCGCTGCCATAATTCACGATCTTCGGGGGTCAACCAGAGCATATATCCGGCCTTCTCACGCACCTGCTCAAGCACCCAGTCGTTCGCCTTATTGTAATTGTTGCGGGCATCACCTAAAAAAATCACCGCCGGCCGGCCGCGCAGGTTCTCCAGAAATTTATCCTTAAAAGTCAGGAAGACTTCTCCGTAATTGCTGTTTTCATCCAAGTCTACGATCTTACCGCTGTCGATGGTCTCCAGCATGGTGTTGATCGGTGCGTTGGAAAGCATTTCGGTAATTTCGGCCAACTCGGCGTTGAAGATGAAGCTGCGGACATCCATTAAGCGGTTGTGCAGGGTATGCAGCAGCAGCAGCATGAACTGTGACGCGTGGCTGACGGAAAAGCTGACGTCACAGAGCACCACCAGCCGCGGTTTCTGCTTGCGTTTGCGGCGCAGTGCCAACAGAAACGGCACCATGCCGTTGCGATAGTTTTTCTGAATGGTGCGGACAACGTGGATTTTGCCCCGGTTCTCCATGTTCTTGACCCGGCGGATATCTTTTTTCAGACGCATGAGCATCCGTGAGACCGCATCCTCCATCTCGTCGACTTCCTGCGGGGTAAAGCTCAGGTCCCGTTTTTGTCCGGCAGGATCTTTAAAGGCCATGGTGATCGGGTTCTGCGGCATGCGCATCGAGGGCCTCGATGCTTCGAGCGACCCGCGGTAGCCTTTCATCTGCACCTGTGTTTCTGATCCATCGAGCTCATCAAAGTCGATCTCTCTTAGCCGCACGAGATCTTTCAGGTCTTCCAGATCCAGGCCCGACTCGACCATCGCCAACGACATGTTCTCATTGACCATTTCCGGGTTGGTGCCGAGCATCTGCTCCCCTTCCATGCCGATGATCGCTTCATGCAGCAGATCTGCAGGGGCAACCCCCATCCCTTCCGGATAACTCCTGAAGAAGCGGTTAAAAACCTGATCGAAGATCGGGATATCGTGGACATTTTTCACCAGCGTCAAGCGCAGCAGGGCATGCACCGAGGCCCGCCCTTCAACGCCGCCGTGCGCCAGGGCGCACACGGCATCGAGGCTCTCTCCCGGGGAGACACGTAAGCCTTCCTTTCTCAGGTCGGCAACAAATCTGGTGATAATGGTTTCCATATGCAACCCTTCCGGTTGCAGGGCACGGCATGCCGCGCCCCTACAATTCGTTGATGGCCAGCTCTGTCACCTGCGACAGATCAGCCTGGTGCTTGGAAATAACACCGACGGTGTTGGCCACCACCTCCGGGGTCAATTTGGTCACATGCAGAATCGACAGGACTTCGGCCCAGTCGAGGGTTTCCGAAACACTCGGCGGTTTGCGCAGGTTGAGTTCACGGGCTTTGCGCAAAAAGCCGACCATCTGATGGGCCAGTTCATCACAGATGTCGGGGAACCGGGCGCGCACGATCTGCACCTCACGCTCCAACTCCGGGTAATCGATATAGAGATACAGGCAGCGCCGGCGCAGCGCGTCGGAGATCATCCGCGTGCCGTTGCTGGTGAGAATCGCCAGCGGCTTCTGTTTGGCTTTAAGGACGCCAAGCTCGGGGATGGAGACCTGGAAATCGCTCAGGCACTCGAGCAGCAGCGCCTCGAATTCATCGTCGGAGCGGTCAATTTCATCGATCAGCAAGACCGAACGTTTTTCCGAGAGAAAGCTGCGCAGTACCGGCCGTTGCACCAAAAAGTTCTCGGAGAAGAACAGACTCTCTTCGCTGGCCAACCGCTCTACGGCGTCGCGCAGGTCGGAGGCGCCGCTCAGTTGGTTGTCGAGCTGGGTGCGCAGCATCTGGGTGTAGAGCAACTGCTTACCGTATTCCCAGTCGTAGAGCGCCTTACCTTCGTCAATCCCCTCATAACACTGGAGCCGAACCAGAGACAGGTCCATGACCTCAGAGAGGGTCTTGGCAAGACCTGTTTTACCGACACCGGGCGGCCCTTCAATCAGGATCGGCTTCTCCATCCGCAGGGCAAGAAAAACCGCTGTCGCGATAGCTTCATCAGCGATATAGCCCCCCGAGCGGAGCAATTCACTAACATCTTGTTCGGTCATCATGAGCACCTCGTGTCGATGGCATCTGGCAGAAAAAAAGCAAAGAGCCGCTGGCGCCAGGAGTGGAAACTTCCCAGAAACCAGCGGCTCCTTCTTTTCATTCTACATCAATTTTGGTCTTACATGCAGCCCTTGAAGACTTGGTCTTACATGCAGCCCTTGAAGACTTTGCGCATTTCTTCGAACCCGACATCCTTGGGATTGCCTTCGGAGCAGATATCGGCTGCGGCGAACTTGGAAAGGCCGTCGAGGTCAGCATCCTTCAGGCCGAGGTCAGCGAAGGTGGTCTCGATTTCCAGGTCGTCCTTGAGCTCCTGAACCATGTCGATGAACAACTCACCGGCCTTGATGTCGGATAGGCCGTCGGTGTTGATCCCGGCGGCGCGGGCCATCATGGCGAAACGGTCAGGACATGCCGGCAGGTTGAAACGGGCGACGTCGACCAGGGCGATGGCATTGCACAGCCCGTGGGGAGAGTCGTAGAGACCGCCCATGGCGTGGGCCATGCTGTGAACGATGCCCAGACCCGCGCTGTTGAAGCTGTAGGCTGCGGACATTTCGGCCCAGACCATCTGCTCGACGGCCTTGTCGTTATTTCGGTTGCATGCCGACTCGCGCAGGTTTTTGAAAATCTCGGTAATCGCCCAGAGGCCGGGGCCGTAGGCGGACTGCACGCAGAGGCGGGATGAGATGGCTTCTACCGCATGGGTCAGGGCGTCCATGCCGGTGTAAGCAGCCAGCTCCTGGGGCATGCACTGGTGGAGCAGGGGGTCGTTCACCGACTTGCTGGGAGTACAGTTGGGATCGAACAAGGCCATCTTGTACTTCTTCTCGGTGTGATTGATGATCGAGAAGCAGGAGATCTCCGAGCCGGTACCCGAGGTGGTGTTGATGGCGAGGTGGGGAATCTTGTTCGCCTTGGTCGCCTTGAAGGCCCCTTCGAAGCTTCGCACATCCTGGCCGTCGTGGGCGTGAACCAGCTTGATGGCCTTGCAGGCGTCGGTGGTAGATCCGCCGCCGATGCTGATAATACCGTCAAAACCACCGGCGGAGAGCGCCTTGGCGCCTTCCATGACTTCGAAATCTTTGGGGTTGGGAGTCGTTTTGTCAAAGACCTCCGAGGAGACTTCGGCAGCCTTCAAAACTCCCTGGATGGTTTCGATGATGCCGGTCCCCTTGAGGCCGGTGGTGACGATCAGGGCGTTGGTCATGCCCAGGGCCCTGGCGTCATTACCTACCATGGTATGGGCTCCCCAACCGATGTTGACCGAAGGATAGGCGTGCTGCATCTTGATCGGGTACTCTTGTCTTTCGTTCGAGAGGGTGCGTTTTACATCTCTGAAATGGGGCATCTGTACTTCCTCCTCTTGGGGTGTGTGGTTTGTTGCTGGTGCTTCAAGATGTTTGTTGATTCTATTGGGGCAAGTGGAATACCCAGGGGCTTTGACGTCGTATGCTTACCGTTTCTCACCTCCCTATAACTTTGTTTTGCCTATTTGTTTTGTCGGATAAGCAACGCAAGTTCAAGGCCTTGCGATGTTTTGTGGAGCATTTGTTCTCTCTATAGAGCAAGCTTGATGCCAGATCAAAACATTGGTTTAAAGCCGCCATCTGTGGGGGTTGGGAGAAGTCAGGGGGCGAATGCGAGCTTGGGTGTGCGGGGAAAAATGAAACACTTCTTCTGAATGAAGGGTGCTTTGTGCCTTCCTGGGGCTATGGATTTTGTCCACACTGGGGATTTTCGCCCCGACATTTCCGGGCGGAGGGGCAGAGAGGTGAAAGACCGAACGAAAAAAAAGGAAATTTTCTTGGATATTTTTGAATTGATCGGCGTTTTTTTGGCAACAAATGGGGAAGGGTGCCCAAGAGAAGGGGGCAGGTGTTGGACTTTCCCCCTTCTCCATAACCCGTTATGGATCCTCATCGCTGTTCTGGTCCGACAGCTCGCATAAGGTGGGCCCGGTCGCCTCTGGCCGTCGAAACGCCGAATCCAGGCAGTGGACAGGGTCTCCCTTGTAGGTAAATGCTCCGACCGGACAGCTTTCCACGATCTGTTTCAAGCCTTTGGGGTTCACCTCCCCGAGGGGGCGATCCAGGGCCGGTTTGACCCGGGCGGCAAATCCTCGCCCCACAAAGCCCAGGGCCGAAGACCCGAGCACCTCTTCGCTCAGGCGTACGCAGATGCCGCATTGAATGCATTTGTGGGCCTCATAGACGATCTCCGGGTGGGACAGGTCGCGGTCGAATTCACGGCAGGCCCCTTCCAGGCGCTCGGGCTGGGCACCGTACCGGGAGGCGTATTCCCGCAGCCGGCATTCGGGAGCGGCCCGGCATCCGCACTCTTGACAACGGCGGGCCTCTTCCCTGGCCTGTTCGGGGGTGAACCCGGCTTCGACCTCGGCAAAGCTGCGGCGGCGGGCTTCTGGCGCTATGTGGTGGGGCTTCTCCCTGGGTTTGGGTTCGACCCCCCGGGCCAGTGCCTCCGGCACCTGCTCGAGTGAACCCATAGACTGGTTGTGCAGGGCGGGTTCCCCAGTGACGAGGTTTCCGGAAAGATACTGGTCGATGGCCACCGCGGCCCGACGGCCCATGCCGATCAGGTTGACCACGATGTCCGGGCCGAGGACGCAATCCCCGCCGGAGAACACGCCTGGCAGGTTGGTCAGAAGGTTGTCCTCGTCGGCCAAAATGGTTCCAAAGACGGATTGTTCGACCCCTTCGGCGGGGCGGATATCCACCCGCTGCCCGATGGCCACGATCAGGTTGTCCACTTGAAGCACGTGCTCGCTTTCAGGCACGGGCACAGGACGCCGGCGACCGGTATCGTCCGGTTCCCCGAGTTCCATGCGGACACAGGTCACGCAGAGCCCTCCCCCCGGGGCTTCATCGATTCTGGTGGGAGTTTTCAGAAATTCGATGTGGATGCCTTCTTCACGAGCGTCCTCAACCTCTTCCTTCCAGCAAGGCATTTCCTCTTCTGTCCTTCGGTAGACGATGGTCACTTCGGCACCCAGACGCACGGCGCTGCGGGCCGAATCGAGGGCGACGTTGCCGCCCCCCACCACCATCACCCGCTTGCCGATGGGGGTTTGCTCATTCCGGGAGACTTTACCCAGAAAGCCGATACCGTGTAACACGCCCCCAAGGGCCTCGCCGGGAATCCCGAGCCAGCTGGCACGCTGAGCGCCCAGGGCCAGGAAGACGGCATCGTAGTCCCGACGCACCTGCTCGAGGGTAAGGTCGTCGCCCACCCGGGTATTGAAGCGGAAATGGACCCCCATTTTCTCGATCACCGCCACTTCGCGGTCGATCACCTCCCGGGGAAGACGGTAACTGGGAATACCGTAGCGGATCATGCCGCCGGCTGCGCTGTGGGCCTCGAAGACGGTACTCTGATGTCCCATGATCTGAAGGTAGTAGGCGGCAGTCAACCCGGCAGGGCCGGCGCCCACGATGGCTATCCTTTTGCCGGTCGGCGGATCGGTTTCGGGGATGTACTCATCCCCCGAGTCCGATACGGTGTCGGCCGGGTGGCGCTTGAGCTGGCAGATGGCGATCGGTTCATCCACCAGGGATCTGCGGCAGGCGGTTTCGCAGGGCCTGGGGCAGACCCTCGCCAGCACGCCCGGCAGCGGCATGTTGCGTTTGATCAGCTCGAGAGCCTTGCGGTCTTCACCAGCGGCGATGTGTTTAAGAAACCCCGGGATATCGATGCCCGCCGGACAGGCGGCCATGCAGGGCCCCTGGCAATCGCCCAGGTGATCGGAAAGCAGCAGCTCGATGCAGGTGCGCCGCGCCGCCTCCACTTTCGCCGAGGCGCTGTGAACCACGATCCCTTCGGTGGCGAGAGTCGAACAGGCGGGGACGAGGTTGGGACGACCTTCGAGCTCCACCACGCAGATGAAGCAGGAGGCGAAGGGTTTGAGCTGCTGGTGATGGCAGAGGGTCGGAATGAAAATTCCGCGGTCCCAGGCGGCTTTCAGGATCGTCGTCCCCGGCTCGACCCGGACCTCTGCTCCGTCCAGAATGAAGGTAATCTCAGGCACTGGCAGTCCCCTTAGGCGGCCCTACGACCACCGCGTTAAACCGGCAAACGTCGCGGCACACGCCGCAGCGGATGCAGGCATCCTGTCTGATATCATGGCGGGCCTTCTTCTGCCCGTCGATGGCGTTCGTGGGGCAGTTCACCAGGCATAAGTGACAACCGGTGCAGTCGGCGGTGATCTCGAAGGAGCACAGGTTGCGGCACTGGCCGGCCCGGCAGCGATGGTGCTCGATGTGCTCCTGGTAGGCATTGCGAAAATAGCGCAGAGTGGTGAGGACGGGGTTGGGGGCCGTCTGTCCCAGCCCGCACAGGCTGGTGGTCTTGGTCTTGTAAGCCAGTTCTTCAAGGAGCGGGATGTCGTCGGCCTTGCCTTGCCCCTCGCAGATGCGGGTCAGAATTTCGAGCATTCGCCTGGTTCCCACCCGGCAGAAGGTGCACTTGCCGCAGGACTCGTTCTGCACGAAGTCCATGAAGTAGCGGGCCACCTCCACCATGCAGGAGGTATCGTCGAGCACCACCATTCCCCCCGAGCCCATGATGGCGCCGGTGCGGCTGACCTCCTCGTAGTCGATGCGGGTGTCGAGGCAGGTCGATGGTACGCACCCGCCCGAGGGGCCGCCCATCTGCACCGCCAGCACGTCCCTGCCGTTTGGCGTGCCGCCGCCGATGTCGTGGATGACCTCCAGCAGGGTGGTGCCCATGGGCACTTCCACAAGCCCGCCCCGCTTCACCTTGCCGGCCAGGGCGAACACCTTGGTGCCCTTGCTCTTCTCGGTGCCCAGGGAGGCGAAGGCCTCCGCCCCGTTGCGGATGATCCAGGGCACGTTGGCCCAGGTCTCCACGTTGTTGATGGTCGTCGGCTTGCCGAACAGGCCGGATTGGGCCGGAAACGGCGGCCTCACCCTCGGCATGCCCCGCTGCCCTTCGATGGAGGCCAGCAGAGCGGTTTCTTCGCCGCACACAAACGCCCCGGCCCCCTCCTTGACCTGGAGGCTGAGGTCAAAGCCCGAGCCGAGGATGTTTTTCCCCAGATATCCCCTTTCTTCGGCCTGGGCGATGGCCTTGTGGAGCCTGGCGACAGCCAGGGGATACTCGGCCCGGCAGTAGATGTAACCTTTGTTGGCTCCGGTAGCGAAGGCGCCGATGGCCATCCCCTCGAGCACGGCGTGGGGATCGCTCTCCAGCAGGGTCCGGTCCATGAACGCGCCGGGGTCACCCTCGTCCGCGTTGCAGATAATGTACTTTTCGTCACCGGCCACCTGGTGCGCGAACTTCCATTTCACACCCGTCGAAAAGCCGGCGCCGCCACGGCCCCGCAGCCCTGAAGCCGTGATCCCGTCGATCACTCCTTCCTGATCCATTTTTTGCAGGACCTTTTGCAGCGCCTGGTACCCGTCGGCGGCCAGGTAGTCGTCAATGCTCTCCGGGTCGATGCGGCCGCAGTTGGCCAGGACGATCCGGCTCTGCTTGCTGCGAAAATCGTGGGCCTCCCCCTTGTCCAGCTTCGCCAGCCACTTCTGGCAGGGGTGGTCGCCGATCACGTGCTGCTCCAGGATCTGCAGCATGCCGCTGGGCTGCACTCGCTCGTAGAGGTGCCTGGTGCCGTCCTCGTCGATGACCTGCACCTGGGGTTCGCTGTAGCACATGCCCAGGCAGCCGGTGCTTCCCAGGTTGACATCAAGCCCCCTGGTTTCGATCTCGCCCCGGCAGAACTCGTAGACATCCTGAGAGCCCGAGGCGATGTTGCAGGTGCTCATTCCCACCACGATCGATTTGCGTTTGTGTTCATTTGGGTTCTGCACCGCTCACTCCCTCAAGGCTTTCAACGATGTTTACGGCCTTTTTCCGATCTAGCCGCCCATAGGTGTTGCCGTCCGCCACCATGAGAACCGGCGCCAGAGAGCAGCATCCCACGCAGGCCACCGAGGTCAGGGTGAATTTTCGGTCCGATGTGGTCTCGCCGGACTTCACCCTCAGTTTATGCTCGAGGGCTTCGGTCAACCCTTTTGCACCGCCGACGTGGCAGGCTGTTCCATGGCAGACCTTGATAATGGTGTCGCCCACCGGTTCGAGGCGAAACTGAGAATAGAAGGTGGCGACTCCGTAGAGCTGAGACTCGGTCATTTCGGTGATGCTGGCGATCCGAACAATGGCCTCCCGGGGAACATAGCGAAATCGCTTCTGGACCTCCTGAAGGATCGGGATCGCATGGTCGGCTGTATGTCCCCTTGTTCGGACGATTTCATTCACGACATCAAGATCGGTAGAGCACATGCATATCCTCCGTTGTCATGTTTGGTGCCGGTGGAGGCGTGGTGATGGGGAATATTAGTTGAGGTCATCCGCGGAGCGGAGACTCGTAAAAAGCAGCCAATTCCTCAGCATGAGCAGGAACCGGATTTTTATAAGCAATCTTCAAAACTAAACGTCAGAAGTAGCGTTCGATTCTATCTATCGAGACACGAAAAGGGAGAGATTGAGGTGTGAAAGGTCTCGATCGGTGCCTGGCAGCGGCATATCCGGGCAGCCTATGGCCAAGTGCTTATCCCAGGGGTTGATCAGAGCAGGGACTAAGCACTTTCTGAGAGAAAGTGTTTAGTATTGAAACCCAGGCACATAAGGCCTGCTGGAGCCCCCAGCCTCTCGTATAAAGCGCGTATCTATAAATAAAGCGCATAGATTGCCGACCGTCAAGCTAGGAGGCTGTCCGACAATTAGAGACCGGCTGCAAACCCAGCTGTTTGGCCCATATTTCGGCTCCTTTTCGGTTCATAGCTACGGCTATGAGCTCTCAAACGACCCAAAATCTGTTCTCAAACTTCTGGATTTTCGCTTCGGCCCTATTATCGGTCAGCCTCCTGATATGGCATCAATCAAAGTTCTCCCTGCAGCGAAATACATATCTTCCCCCCCCGTTGTCTTGAGGTAAAAGAAACGCCGGACCCGCAAACCCAAGGCGTTTGGAAAACGTCTTGTCCGCAGACGTCCAGCTTTTTTTGTTGGAAGAGTCTGTTGATATCGAGCTTACTCTATGCCGCCAAACAGTTTAATGTACTGCAGTCGTTCATGATGCTCCGGGTGTTCGCTGCGTGCCTGACTGAGCAGACCGCGGAAATCGCAGAGCTTGTTGTGGCCATGTTCGCGCATCCAGGCCTGCATCTGTTCCTGCATTTTTACGATCTGCTCCAATCCGTTCAAAAACAGGGTGGAACAGATCTGCACCACCATGGCCCCTGCCAGGAGCGCCTTGATCGCATCTCGGCCATCGTGAATACCGGTATTGCCGACCAGGTCGCAACCAACGTTTCCGGCCAGCAGCGAAAGCCAGCGCAGGCTGTAGTGAATTTCTGCCGGGGTGCTGTAGGGGTTGCCATGCACCAGTTCCAGCTTGTCGATATCGATGTCGAACATGTAGAAGCGGTTGAACAGCACCAGCCCGTCCGCTCCCTGCCAGGTGATCTTCCCTTCTTCGCGGGTCATCCCCCGTCGGCCTGCAGCAAACGGCGGGGCTTCGGCCCGATCATGGGTCAATCGGTCGGCAAAATGGGCAAATGAGGTGAAGTAGGGACCGACCTTCATCGCCACCGGGATCTTCACCCGGGTTTTCACATCGTGCAGAATCTTGAAATACTGCTCAAGAACCTTAAGGCCTTCCTGTTTGGCGTGGGTCGGCATAATCCCGACATTCAACTCAATGGCATCAGCTCCGGCGTGTTCCAATTTGTTGGCGTAATTTGCCCAGCGCTCACTTGAGATACAGTTGAGGCTGGCGATGATCGGCACCTCGACCTCGTGTTTGGCATCGCTGACCAGTTTCAGGTAGTCCTGGGGACCGAGTTCCATGCCGTAGCCTTGTACGTAATCGTGGGCTTCGCCATGACCGGAGTAGTCGGCATATTTCTCCAGTTCGTTGGTCTCTGCGACAATTTGTTCTTCAAAGAGCGATTTCAGTACGATAGCTCCGGCTCCGGCGGCGGCACATTTGCGCACCCCAGCGAGGTTCCCGGTCATGCTGCTACTGGCAACGACGATTGGGTTGCGCAGGCTCATACCCATATAGGTGGTGGAGAGATCGGCCATCTGGTCCTCCCTGTCTCTGGCGGCTGCATGTGAATGAAATTAATTTTATCAAAGATGTACGCGATGACGAGGCACAGATAAAACTCCGACGGCTGGTATCGTAGAGCTATGAAGTGACTGAACCCTTTTCATCTCTGGTAACGGCTTTAAAAGTCTCTCGGCAGAGAGCTGAGCGGTTGTCTGCTGCCCAATGAGCAGCTCGAATAACCGATTGGCTTAGAGGGTGGCTCCGCAGCGTTTGCAATAGATTGCGTCCGGCGCGTGCCCTTCGGCGCTGCACTGCGGGCAGCTCTTGGTGGTGATCTGTTGCGAGAATGTTAATTCAGCGGTTACGATTCCGGTCGGGATAGCAATGATCGCGTAGCCGAGAATCATCACCAACGAAGCGATCGCCTGACCCAGATCGGTCTGCGGCGAGATATCGCCGTAGCCAACGGTGGTCATGGTGACAATCGCCCAGTAGGGAATGCTGGTAAAACCGTGCTCCGGCCCCTCGACGATATACATCACCGAGCCGAAAATCACCATCATCAGCAGCACCGACAACAAAAAGACCGCCACTTTACGTCGGCTGGCCCGCAACGCCCGCATCAAATAGTTGGCTTCGCCAACGTACTGCACCAGCTTCAAGACCCGGAACACCCGCAGCAGACGCAGAACCCGGATCACCAGTAAATATTCTCCACTCGGAATAAACAGGCTGAGATAGGTCGGGATGATGGAAAGCAGGTCAACGATGCCGAAAAAGCTTCCGGCGTATTTCAACGGCCGGCCGACACAACTGAGACGCAGCAGATACTCGACAGTGAACAGCAGGGTGAAGAACCACTCGAAGAGATAGAACAGAGGCCCATACTCCTGCTGCAGTACAGCAACGCTGTCGAGCATCACGACGATGACGCTGAGGATGATGCTGAAGATCAGCACCACATCGAACAGCTTGCCCGCAGGGGTATCCGCCTCAAAGATGATATGGTGCAATCGCAGGCGCAACGGGTATGTCGATTGCAGTTTTCTCTCGGGCATCTCTCCTCCAGAATATGGGTCCGACAGCCTCCTAGTACAGCCGGGCGGAAGTCTAGGGCGAATATTGAGCCATATTCAACCGCCGAGCAACGCAGCGGGTCGGGATGCAGCGGCGACCGAATCCAGCAACGGACTTTCGCCCGTCTGTACTAGTGATAGATCTCGTAATCGACGCTTTCCGGCCAACCATCCAGGAAAGACTCTGCTTGGCTTTTGCCATGCTCCACAAGGCGCTGGATGAACGAGGGACTCCGGTCCAGCTTTGAGGCATAGTCCAGCCCAGAGGCTCGATCGGAGAAGAGCCTTTGCTCGTCAATCTCAATGCGGCAGATCTTTACGGTCTTGTACCTCCGGAGAGCATCACCAGCGGGGGAGGCAGAAATCTCCGGGTGGGCCTTGAACAATTCATCGGTTGCCTTGACGACCTTGTTGAGCGTCTTGATGAAGTCGATCTCTTGCTCCAAAGAAACGTTTCCGGAGAGTTCGTTCCGCCGGTCCAGGATCTCCTCCACAGTCGTAGGCTCCGTATCGCGCTTGCTGGGATTGATTTGGATTACCCAGATTTGGTCAGGCTTATCCGCGAGGTCAACGTCCTTTACAAACTCCCGTACGGGAGGGTTCTGCGAAAACAATCCGTCCCAGTAAACTCCGTTGTCTATGTGGACCGCCTTAAACAAGTTGGGGAGTGCCGCGGAAGCCAGAATCGTCTCAGGAAGGATGGGTTCAATCTTGGAATCAAAGGCTTTGAACTCTCCGGTGCGCACCTCCACAGCCCCAACGAGCAACCGCGGCTTCTTCAAGCATCGAGGTAAAGAGCTGAAGTCGATATGCTTTTCGAGGAGCCGTTTTAAATCCAGGAACTCGCCCCTCAAGGAATACTTCTCCAGTTCTGAGCGCGCAAACGCGCTCCAACTTGAAAAAACACCGACATCGCCGAACCCGAGCATCTTCTGCATGAAATCGCCCTGAAGCAAGGCCTGATCGAGGGCCCAGGATAGCCCGGGGGAGTAGGGGCTGACTTTGGCCTCAACGGGGGCCCTCACCGCCCCGAGGGCCCAAAGGTTCCAGAGCTTCTCCATAAAAGAGTTAGCCGAGTTGTCCGTCCAGAACCCGTTTAACAATTTTCGGGCCATCTCAGGGTCATTCTTGCTCAACCCGTACCAGGTGAAGAGTGCGCAGACGGCACCGCCCGAGGTGCCACTGAGCGCCACAATTTCGAACGGCTGGCGGGTTTGTTCTAAGATCTTGTTGAGGACACCTGCGGTGAAGGCGGTGTGGGCCCCGCCACCTTGGCAGGCGATGGCTACACGAACCGGTTTTTGAAGTTTTTCCATAGCGACCCTCTACCTGTTAGCCATTAGCGACCCGTTATCGGCCCCAGAAGACTTACCCCTCTCAAACTCATGAATACTCTATTTGAACTTTTCACTCTGTCAAATTCCCACAACCCCAAAGGTCACCAGGGAAATGAGAGTGGGGTATTCAGGAGTCAGTAGTATCGGGCAGAAGTTAGATGTTCACCTTGATAAGTTTACATCATTGGGGCGGATCGTTTATGGAAAGGCATCTGTGTTTCAAGCCTTGGGACGATAAAGGGGGGGGGAGGTCAGGCGACGGACCGGAGATTCTTTCGCTGGTAGATGCTCCGCCTCAGATCGCAGCGGTCATCGGCGGCCATGAGGTCGCCGCAGCTTCCCCATGCGCGGCCCATGCAGCCTGCGTTGCAGGTTTGAGCTTCCGGGCACTCCTGGCACTGGGGGATGGTCTCGGCTCTTTGGCGGCTTGTCTGCAGCAGAGACGACCAGAGCGAAGCGCCTTCGGCAAAGGCATCGGCCAGGCCTTTTTCGAAGACCCCCGCCACGGCAAAATCATCAACATGACAGAGCACGCAGGGGTAGAGCTTGCCGGTCGATGTCAGGTAGGGGTTTTCGGCAAAACTGCAGCATTTTGAACGTTGAGCTTCTTTTGCAAACCACTCCAGGGGCGCCACGGTGCCGAGCTTCTCATATAGGGCCCTGAAGCGAGGGTCGGCCTCAAAGCGATTGAGCAGTTGCATGTACTGATCGATTTCGGGAGGGGCGACGGGGTTGTCCTCGGCGGCCCGGCCGCAAAGGACAAGGGAGCCCGAGGTGACCGAACCGACGCCCAGTCTGTTGGCAAGTTCAAGCAGGGTCGGCAGTTCCTGCAGATTGTGGCGCATCTCGGTAAAGAAGATCGAAATGTTCTTGGCAAGGCCTCCATTTGCAAGACGCCGGATGCCGTCCAGGACTCCCTGGTAGGCCCCTTCGCCCCGCACCCGGTCATGGGTCGGCGCCGTCGCCCCATCGAGGCTGATCTGAATGGTGAGTTCGGGAAAATCGAGTCTCCGCAAGGCAGTCACATCCTCGTCTGTGAGCAGCATGGCGTTGGTCTGCAGGAAAGCGCTGCGCAAGCCGGCGGTCTTGGCCAGTTGCATAAGTTCGAGCCAGTCGGGATGGCAGAGCGGTTCCCCTCCGGTAAAGCGAATCCCTTCGCCGCCAAGTGCCGCAAACTCTTCGATCACCCGGCGCAGCGCGGCCACTGGCACCTGAGCCTCCGAGGAAGACGGCCCCGCATCGACCCAGCAATGCAGACATTCGAGGTTGCAGGCGCCGGTAATTGCGAGGGTCAGGGTCTGGGGCGGGGTCAAACCGCTTTGACGCAAAGCTTTTACTGTCTCAGATGCTGGCATAAAGTCTATCTCCCGCTTTTCGGCAAGCTGCCCGCAAGAACCCCACAGGGTCCATCAATCCGAGCAGGAGTCGCAGTTTACAAGTGTTGTTTAGTTGTTTTGCAACTCAAATGCCAGGCCTGAAAGATGCTGAATTTACTTGGTTTCAGGCCTAGGAGGGGGAGGGGGTGGGGGGGGCTGGTCGGAAAGTGTGGAGAAAACGGACGTCTTGCGCCTGGGCGGCCGGAATCGCGGGTTCCAGGGTGTGGAGAAAACCCCCGCACTGTTGATAAACCCCACGCCCATTGCAGGACAGATCCTCCCTGCCATCAATCAGGCAAAACCTCGATCTTATCCCCGGCCTTTATGACCCCGCCCTGCAGTACTTTGGCAAAAATCCCCTCTTTGGGCATCACGCAATCGCCGGCCTGGTGATAAATGGCGCAGCGGGTATGGCACTCCTTGCCGATCTGGGTCACCTCGACCCTGGCAGGGCCGATACCCAGCCGCGTGCCCACGGGCAACGAAGGCAGGTCGATGCCCAGGGTGGTAATGTTTTCTGCGAAATCCCCCTCCTTCACGTCGAGTCCCATCTGGCGCATTTTGTCGATGCTTTCCTGGGCGAGCAAGCTGACCTGGCGATGCCAGGTGCCGGCATGGCCATCGCCGACAATTCCATGGTTTGGGCTTAACTCTGCCGATTCGACGGGGGTTTTGCGCTCTCCCTTATTTTCACTGATACAAACCGCAACAATCTGGGCAGACATGGGTTTAACCTCCGATGCTGGACATGGCGAAAGCCTGGTGGTCGGCTTCGGTGCTGGTGATCTGGTGCTGGCCCGGCTTGTCGCCAACAATGCGGCGCAGGGCGACCTTGACGGCGGCAGCGTCGCCGGCCCGCAAGAAGGGCTTTAAATCGTATTCCCGCTCTGAAAAGAGGCAGCTTCGGACCGTGCCGGCCGCGGTCAGGCGAATGCGGTTGCAGTCGCCGCAAAAATGGCCGGAGAGCGGGGTGATGACCCCGATGCTGCCCTTGGCTCCCTCGATGTGATAGTTGCGGGCAGGGCCGGCCAGCTCGGCGTGGTCAAGGTTCTTGTAGGTAAACTTTTGGGCGATACGCTCGAGTATTTCTGACCCCGGGACGACCAGGGACTGCCAGTTCTCTTCCTTGATGGTCGGCATGTATTCGATAAAGCGGACCGCGTGGGGCTTTTTCAGGGTCAGGGCGGCAAAGTCGAGGAGTTCGGCATCGTTGACCCCCCGCATGACTACCATGTTTATTTTGACCGGAATCCCGGCCTGTTCGGCGGCAGCGATTCCGGCGGAAACTTTTTTCAGGTCGCCACAGCGGGTAATCTCTTTGAAGGTCTGCTGATCGAAGGAATCGAGGCTGATATTCAGGCGTTGCACGCCGGCCCTGGCAAGATCTTCTGCCATCTCTTCGAGCAGGAGCCCATTGGTGGTCAGCACCAGCTCCTTGAGCCCGGAGATGGAGGAGAGGCGATTCAAAAACTCAAGAATCCCTTTGCGGACCAGCGGTTCGCCACCGGTAACGCGAATCTTTTCGATGCCCATGGAGACGGCGGTCCGGGCCACCAGGTAGAGTTCCTCATAGCTGAGGATCTCCTGGGGGGTGACCTTGGGAACCCCCTGCGCTGGCATGCAGTACCGGCAGCGCAGGTTGCATCTGTCGGTCACCGCCAGGCGCATGTAATTGATTTTTCGACCGTAGGAATCGATGAGTTTCATGTTCTCCATACTCCTCACTCCTCATGGGTTCATGAGGGGTTAAGCATCCAGGTTGTACCTTTCGAGTTTGGTGTAAAGGGTCTTGCGGTCGATTTCCAGAATGCGCGCTGCCTGGCTCTTGTTGCCCTCGGTCGCTTCAAGGACTTTTTCAATGTGGGCACGCTCGACGACCCACAGGGGGACTGTGGGCGAGCTCGTCGGGCTGCTTCCCGGCGGGGGGATCTGTCCCTTTGGGGGGGCAAAAGGAAAGAGGTCCGGGGTGATCACCGGTTCGGTCGCCAGGATGCATGCCCGGCGAATGGTGTTGGAGAGTTCCCTGACATTGCCGGTCCAATTGTGCGCACAAAGGGAGGCCATGGCCTCTTCGGTGATTTCCCACTCTTCATGGCCGTTGGCGACGGATTTTTTAAGAAAATGCCAGGCCAGGGGCAGAATGTCCTCGGTCCTCTCCCGCAGCGGCGGCAGGTTGATCAGCAGCAGGTTGATCCGGTGATAGAGGTCCTCGCGGAAATCGCCCCGTTCCACACACTCCTGAAGCTTTTTGTTCGAAGCGAAGACGAAGCGGACATCGACGTTGATATCCCGATTGCCGCCGAGGCGCCGGAAGGTTCCGGTCTCCAGAATGCGCAGCAGCTTGACCTGGACGTCGAGGGGCATTTCCGAAATCTCGTCCATGAACAGGGTGCCGTTATCAGCCAGTTCAAAGAGGCCGGCCCGCCCCTTCGAGGCACTGGTAAAGGCGCCCTGCATGTGCCCGAAGAGTTCGCTTTCGGCCGTGTTGACGTTGAGCCTGCCGCAGTTGACCGTAACAAAGGGTTTTCCGTTGCGCACGCTTGCATCGTGGACGGCGCGCGCTATGAGCTCTTTGCCGGTGCCGCTCTCGCCGAAGACCAGCACGTGCTCGTCGCAGGCGCCCCAGCGTTTGACGATATCCAGAACCTTTTGGATGGCCGGACTTTTGCCGACAATCTGGTGGTTTTCGAATTTGTTGATTTCGAGTTTGAGGTTGATGTTTTCCCGTCTCAGGCGATTTTTTTCGTTGGCCTTTTCGATGACCAGTTCCAGCTCATCGAGTTTGACCGGCTTGGTGAGGTAGTCGTAGGCACCTCCTTTGATGCATTTTACGGCCGTCTCGATATCTCCGTGACCGGTGAACATGATGATCTCAGGCAGATTCGATTCCTCCTTCATCTGCGCCAAAACATCCACGCCGTTGGTTCCAGGCATCTTGACGTCCAGAAGCACCACGTTGAAACTTTCCTCGCGGTATCTGGCAAGCCCTTCATTGCCCTCGGGGGCGGTCTGCACGTTGTAGCCGCTGCGGGTCAATTCGGTCTTGAGCAATTCCCTGAGCGGTTTTTCGTCTTCAACGATAAGAAGCTTTGCTTTCGTCGCCATTAGTTCTCCTGAAATGCCGGCAGCCTCACCATGAATGTGGATCCCTGACCAGGCTGGCTTTCCACCTGTATCTCTCCTCGGTGTTTTTGCACGATGTTATAACTCAGGGCGAGGCCCAACCCGAGGCCCTGACCGACCGTTTTGGTCGTGAAAAAGGGTTCCCAGATCTGGCCGATGACATCAAGGGGGATGCCGGTGCCCGTGTCCTTCACTTCGGCAGTCACCGTTGAGCCGTGGTGGCTGGTTGAGATTTGCACAGTCCCGGATCCTTTGATCGCCTGAATCGCGTTCATTGTCAGGTTCATAAAGACCTGGCGCAGGCTCGAGGGGTCACCGTTGATCGGGGGGAGCTCGGGGGACAGATGGTCCTGGATGTCGACATTTTCGTAGCGGGCTCCATGGCGCACCAGCTCAAGGATTTCACGCAGAATCTGGTTGAGATCCACCCTGCCGAAGGCGCCATCGGATTTACGACTGAAGCTCAACAGGTTATCGATAATCCCCTTGCATCGATATGACTCGCGAATGATGGTGTCCAGGTATTGGGAAAACACCTCCAGGCGCGGATCTTCAGCCAAGCCGGGTTCGTCTCGAAGCCGCCGTATCAGGGCCTCGGCATAACCCGCCACCGAGGTCAGGGGGTTGTTGATCTCATGGGCCACCCCCGCGGCAAGCACGCCGATGCTGGACATTTTTTCAGCCTGCAAAAGTTGCAGCTCCTGGACCCGTCTGTGGCTGACGTCGCGCAAAAACAACAGCGCCCGGGTCTGTTCGGAGGGGTCCTCGATGGGGGTTGCGGTAACGTCGAAATATCGGGTGCCGGTTCCGTCACTGGTCGAGGTAATGGAAAGCTGGGCACTTTCCCCCCGAAGCGCCCTTTCTACAGGGCAGTATTCCGGGTGCTGATCGCGTTCGGGGTGAAAGAGTTCCCGGCAGGACTTGCCGACCATGGTCTCCTGGGGGAAGAGCCGGGGGCAGATATGGTTGCGTTGCTGCACATGGCCTTTGTCGTTGTAGATGACAACCCCGTCGCTGATGGAATCGAATATGGCCTGAAGTTCGCTCTTTTTGATGCGCAGGCTGAGGTTGGCCGCTTCAAGCTCCTGGATTTTCTGTTTGACTTCGGAATAAAAGCCGATCTTGGAGCTGTCGAGCCCCAACAGGCTATCGAGGATACCCTCGTCGATTTTGGTGCGTTTGACTTCTTCCATCAGTAGGCCCTCTTGAGAATGGCCAGCAGATCGTCCTCCTCGGCTTGCCTGGGCGAGGTGAGAATGCAGATGTCCTGTTTCGCCTGCTTGGCCAGGGCGGGCAGGTCTTCTTCAGCAACCCCGAGGCTTCTAAGGCTGCGCGGGGCTCCGCTTGCATCGAGCAGTCTGTTCAGGGATTCCTGCACCATTTCAGCAGCGGATGTTGTGTCTCCACCGGTGCGATAGCCCATGCCGAAGGCCAGTTCGGGCAATTTATCCTCAACTGCCGGAAGGTCATAGCTTAAGACTTCCTGCAGCAGTACGGCGTTGACGCTGCCATGGTTGGCATCATAGAGGCCACCAATGGGGTGGGCCAGGGCGTGGACGATGCCGAGCAGCGAGTTGGAGAAGGCCATTCCCGCATGCAGGCTGGCCCGGGCAAGGTTTTCCAGGTCTTCGGGGGAATGCTCTTTGACCGCTTTTTCCATGCTTTTGGAAATAAGTCGCAGGGCCCTGATGGCATTGACATCGGTCAGGGAGGAGGCAGCCACCGATAAAAAGGCCTCCATCGCATGACTGAGGGCATCGGTGGCGGTGGTGCCGATATATTCTCCCGGCAGGGTCTGCAGGGTGTTCGGGTCGGTCAGGCTGATATCCGGGGCCACGCAACGGCTCATGATGGTCAATTTGCAACGCCGTTGGGTGTCGTTGATGACGGCAAACTGGGACACGTCCGATCCCGTCCCGCAGGTGGTGGGGCAAAGGACCAGGGGCGGCAGGGGACGGTTGATATTGTTGGAGCCTTCAAAGTCTCTTATGCGGCCACCGTTGGAGGCCAGAATGGCGATTCCTTTGGCGGCATCCATGGCGCTGCCGCCGCCAAGGCCCACGATCACATCGGCTTCGTGGCGGATGTATTCCTTGGCCCCCTGTTCGACTTCCCAGTCTTTGGGGTTTGGGGTGACCTGATCGTAATAGGCAAATCTCAGGCCCGAATCGAGCAGGCTTTGCATGACCTGATCCACCCATCCTGCTTTAAATAGCCCCTGGTCGCTGACCAGGAATATTTTTTTCCCGCCCAGGCGGCGGGCGCAGGAGCCGACCTGGCTCAGCAACCCCCGGCCAAAAATAATTTCAGGGACTTCAAATTTGCAGTGGGAAAATGCGTTTTGCTGTTTAATCATCATTTATTTCCCTATCGGCGGGGCAGGAGAGGGCGGCGTCAGGCTGAAAACTCTGAAAATGCCCGGATAATCGACAGTTTTGATATTAGCAATTCCCATACCCAAACGTCAAACAGAGTTTGAAAATGAAAAAACCACGCAAGTAAACCACAGGGCAGCCACCCCGTTGGGAAAATACTCCACGCTGTGGAAGGGCTCCCCACAGGGCCCCTGAAGCGGTCGTCCCGCTCCGGTCTGCCCCTGGCCAGACAAGGAAAGGACCCGGATAGATAGTGACTTTCCCCTCCCCGATGGGCGGTTCTCTCCAAACCGGGAGACCGACGGATTCTCCCCCCTCGCCCCCCGATAACAGTAAAACATTATCCCATTTCTCCCCACTTGAGGCAACCGGGCAACAATGGCAAAGCGTGCATTGGGGGCTGCTTGGGCAGTATACCGCCGTTTTACGCGGTGGCATCGGCTTTGCAGATGGGCTACACCGTGCCCCGCTGGGGGCATGTTCAAGAGCATGGCCTGAGACCACCCGAGCTTGGCGCTCGGCCACGGATGGCGGTTCTGGACTCCGGATTCCAGGTCGCACCATTCAAGGAGCAGGATGATGCACAGTGCAATATCAACCAGGTGGCTTGAGAAGCCACGATACATCGAGGAGGAACAGAATGAGGAAAAGTCTTATGAAGGTTGCAACATTGCTGTTTTTTGTAACGTTTGCAGCCGGTACAGCTCAGGCCGCGATAACCCTCTATGACACCGAAGGGACTTCGTTCAGCGTAGATGGGTCGTTCAACACTTTTTATGTCTATAGTTCCACTGATAATGAGATTTCAGGAGTTGATCGTGATCAATCCCGGGTGAAAATGGGCTTTCTGCCCAATTGGGTCGGTTTTAATTTCAGCAAGCAGGTCGGTGATCTGAAGCTGGGTGGCCGCTCTTCATTCTGGGTGACCATCAATGACAGCGACAACAATCTCACCGAGACAGGCATCGATGTTCGTCAGTTCTACGGCACTGTGGATGCTGACTGGGGTCAAGTGCTGATCGGCAAAGACTTTACCCTGTTTAACCGCTCCAACATTTTTCTGGACGAGATCCTGCTCGGCTACGGCAATGTTAGCGACACCTTGGCCCTTATTGATGGCACTGGTGTCTCTTTCGGAAATATCGGCACAGGCTACACCTATCCGTTCCCCTCTGCACAGATTACCTACCGTACGCCCGAAATGTATGGGTTCAAGCTGGCGATTGGCGCGATTGACCCATCTAGAACCACTGACAGCGTTGAAGAAATCGCCCCGGATGAATTCATTACAATAAAGGGCGAAGAGAAAACGCCTCGGTTTGAAGGCGAACTGACCTACAACCACAGTTTTGAAAAGGGCGACGTTACCGCCTGGGCCGGTTTTCTTTTCCAGAAATCCGAAACCAATAGCGACTTAGCAACACAAGAGGACGTCACGTCTGAAGGTGTCTCCTACGGTATCCGGGCACGATACGCCGGATTGAGCTTCCATGCTTCAGGTTATGACGCTAAGGGGGTTGGCTTTCTGCTCGGTCCCGGCCCCGACACGACCCTTGGTCTTCCGATCATTGAGGCGGGGGATGAAGTCGACAGCAACGGATACCTGCTGCAGGCTTCCTACACTTACGGCCCGGTCAGAGTTGTGGGTTCTTACGGGGAGAGCGAGCTCGAGGCCAGCACGAAGTGGGAAAATGAGACTGCTACCGGGGCTGCTTTCTACAGCATCAATGACAACCTCAAGGTGGTTGCCGAATACAACGTCAATACAATATCTATTGGCAGCCCCGAAGAGGAAACCAACACCATTGCCCTGGGCGGTATAATCAACTTCTGAGCATAAAACTCTTCGCCACGAAGCCTGTTTGTGTGTTTCCTTTCTCAAGAGAGGAAGAGACAAAAAGGCAATCATTCTTAAGTGAAAGGACCAAAAACGATGAAAAAGCTGATCTCTTTATTAATAGTGGCGATACTGGCCTTGTCACTGGGCGCCTGTGCCATCAAGGACCAAAAGAGACAGAAGCTCAAGTGCCCGGCCTGCGGGTATGAGGGACTTGATTATATCTATAATCCTTAAAAATTTGGAACCTTTGAAAGGAGCGATGTTATGCCGAAATACATGATCGAAAGAGACATCCCGGGCGCAGGAAAGCTATCGGCCCAAGAACTTCAGGCCATCTCACAGAAATCCTGTGGCGTTCTGAACCAGCTGGGTTCCAAGATTCAGTGGGTTCAAAGCTATGTTACGGATGACAAAATCTATTGTGTTTATATCGCCCCGAGCCAAGAGCTGGTGCGCGAACATGCCGAGAAGGGGGGATTTCCGGCAAATCGGGTTTCCGAGGTGAAAACCATCATCGATCCCACAACTTCCGAGGCATAAATAATTCCTCCCCCCTGACAATGAGGTCGGGGGGGGACTTTATCAAGGGTGAAGGAGAAGGACAGTGACTTTAGCGATTCTGGTAGCGATCAGCCTGATGTGGATTTCGGTAGCGATTTTGTTTCTCGGCAAAGGCGAGGCCAAGGGAACCGGCGCGATCACCGCCTTTGTGGGCCTGGTCGTGGTTTTTGGAGCTTTTCTTCAAACGGCGGTTTTTAAGGACGCCTTTACCGGTGGCCTTCTCTTTGCTCACGGTCTGTTGTACTGCACGGTCGCCTATGCTCTGCTGGCAGGGCTGGAAGACATGCGCTCGGTCGGCAACGTCAGTCTGGCGGTAGCAGTGATCTCGGCGATCTACACGGTTCTTTTTTACACCGGTGGCGCAGGCGCCGATGGTACGGTTCTGGTCGCCAAGAGCAATTACTTTGCCTTTGCCTGCCTGGGATACACGGTTCTCACCCTCCAGGTGTGGCTGAATGCATATGGCAAGCTGAAAGCCAGCACTGTCGCCTGGTCCCTTATCCTGTGGGTGCCCTTCGGGCTTTGGATTCCGTCCTTCATGCTCATGGCCTCAGGTCAATTGCCCTTTTAGTACAATGGTTTAGCGGGTGGGGATGTAATCTCCGGCCCGATCCCAAACCCCGCTATCCCCTGTAGAAAAGCAACCGGGGGAGCGGGGCTACACGACGCCTCCTGCGTCACTCTCTCCTGATATGGGGGAACAAATTGTTCCCCCAATTTTTTTCCTTTTTTGTGCAACGAGTGAAGTTCGGCAGGTTTGGTTAGATGGAGCCCAACCTTGCGAAAAATGGTACCCGCCTGAGTTGTGGAAATTTGAAGCATGTCCTGAAGGCAGAGGGTTTTGATGGCCCCATCGAGCTGTAGACAAAATCCACACTGTAGGTTTTTGCTACGGTTTGTGCTGTCGGGAGATGAAAATGGCGTTTCATTCGCTGGGCCCTTTTGGAAAGAACACGTACATCGTTATTAATTGAAAGCATCGGGGTGGTCCAAATGGCTCCACTCAGGCGTCCTGGGTGCATCGCTCTGGGGCAAAAAGATCGAATTTGGTCATCCTCTTCGATTCGGCATTATTTGGTGGCAGAATTAACGACCAAAACTACCATCCCTTGAACAGCCATCATTGAAAAAACGTTTAAATCTATGTTTCAAGTAAAAAATGGCAGGGCCTTTGCTAGGTTCTCAGGGGAAGTTGATCAAAATGCTGTAAAAAACAAACGGTGTAGTTGATTCAGGTGCGGAAGAAGGTACCAAAAATCACAGGGCTCGAATGGGGGCATGAGATGGCCAAGAGCAAAAAGGGATCTAAGACAGTTATTGTTTCCTGTCGGGTGAGTCGCGAGGAGATGCAAAGTTTGCAAGAGCTGGCCACAGATTCAGGAATCAATAAATCTGATTTGTTACGTCAAGGAATTACATTATTGCAGGAAAATCGTGACCGGGCTGCAAAGACAAGGAGTGCCAGTCCTGCGATGGGGCGACTGAAGTCGGTAAAAAAAACGACTGCTCCTCCACGTCGCTCAAGACTCGAGAAATGACCAGCATTGACTGGCTGTTATCTCCAAGTGCCCTGTGGTCTTTAACCCCATTCTTTTAAGAATGTTTCTTCATCTGGGAGTCGGAACTTGCGCGGCGAAATAGAAAAGTCCTATTCGATTAAATCAGTAGAAAATGCTTTAAACCTCTTGGAAGCCTTGGTGGAAACGGATGGGGATGTTCGGATCGCCCGCTTGAGTGAGCGGTTGGGAATGAACAAGTCTATTATATTTCGGCTGTTGGCAACTTTTGAGCAGAAGGGATATGTCGAAAAGTCTGGAAAGTCGGGCAAGTACCGCCTTGGCCTGTGGTCTTACGAGATGGGGCGGAAGATTCTTTCCCGGATGAGCGTACTGAATAAGGCCAAGCCGATCATGGAACGCCTGGCCCGCCAGTGCGACGAAGCTGTATATCTTGCCGTCCGTCGCGAGGAAGAGGTCTTACTGCTGGATATGGTTGATACGTCACATCAGGTTGCAATCAAGTCCTTAGTCGGAAACAGCTATCCCATGGCCAGCACTTCTGCGGGTCGGGTCTTTTTGGCCTCAGATTCAGTTCACGGTGATGGCGGCAAAGAGGAGTCTCTCACCTTCTTCGGGCATGACCAGGCTTTCATCAGGCACCAGGGGGGATGTGTCGAGGTCGGCGGCTTCGGTGCCGGCGTTGTTAGTCTGGCCGTTCCCCTTCTTGACGCCGAAAGTGACCTATCTGGCTGCCTCTGCTTAATGGGGCCGGAGTTTCGCTTTAGTGATGAGCGAATTAAAAGCGAATTATTCCCCGAGTTACAGGAGGCGGGGCAAGTCGTGTCTTCCAAGTTGGGCTATTTCGGCTCCCGGATGGTCTAGGAGGCTGTCGGACTTGAGAAGGTGTTTCAGAAAAGTCTCAGCAGAGCCCATGGCTTCACCATTGATGGTTGATTCATGGGTGCAGACCATTGACTTGTAATTGCCCCACAGGTTTGTACAATAAGTAACCATTATGGAGACAGCCATGGAAGTCCCATCCATCTTTCATCCTATATGGCGCGACATCGTCTGCGGCAAACAACAATTCCAGTTCGAATTTTTGGGGGCCAAGATTCTTCAGGGTACATTGAAGCGAAAACTGGCAAAGGACCCCTCGATTCTCGAGAAATGCGCCACTGAACTCAGGGAGCTTTTCGCGCAAAATGCGGACCTGCCCTCAGCGAAAAAGGATCTGGAAAAAATCTTTGGCCAGGAGATATCTGATGGGACATGAGATATGCACAGTTGCCGAAGCAGCAGATCTGATAGCGCAAGGGAAAACGCTTTTGCTCTCTGGCGATGAGCGCCTTTTGCGGCAGCTTCCGGCTGGAAACTGGATCGGTGGCACCATCCCCTATTTCATGACGGAGAGCGGTGGTGTGTGTTCCAGGGAAAATCTCTTTGTGACTGAGGTGCCGGCTTATGTTCTGGATATCGATATTCAGGTCTACGACGAAGAGACGGTCAGCAGGGTCTATCAGGATGCGCCCGATAATGGTTTCAGCGTCATTATTATTCCGGCAAATTGTAAAACCCATTATTCCTTTGCTCTCAATGCCCCGAACTATGAACATTTCGCCTGGCGCCCCCTGATCGGCTGGATCTCCGGGTTTCACCTCGATGACCTTGGCACGGTCACGGCAAAGGTGTTTGATGGTCGAACTACCGAATCCCTGGAAGAGGGAGCGGTGGTCATGCATGTGGCATTGCCGAAAAACAAGGTGGCGGATATCGGCATCGTCAATATCTTTGAGCAGGGCGATGGCGATGTCATCACGTTTTATTCGGATGGTTTTAGTGCCACCGAGGCCTGTGTCAACGGCCAAAAAAGGAATTTTGGTGAATATGTTTTTGAAAAAAAACTCGATAAGCGCTTGCCCCTGGTGGCTGACTATTACGGGGTTATGATCAATACCAGCTTTCTCGAGGGTGATGAACTTCAGGAGAAGGTCGAATTCTACGCACCGGTATTCAGCGGCCTGCAATATAAACATGCCAGGCCCGCCGAGGGTTCCCTGGCAAAATTCAAGACCCAGATGCCGGTGGACATGGGGGGGAAACTAATTTTCTCCTGCAACTGCATTTTGAACTACCTGTATTTGGGGCTGGATGGAAAAAAGACCGCCGGCCCCACAGGGCCCACCACATTCGGCGAGATTGCCTACCAGTTGCTGAACCAGACCATGGTCTACCTCAGAATCATAGACCTCCCTGATCGGAAATAGCTTTGGGCTGGCTGTGGAACCGGAATGAAGAGGCTTGGGGGCCCAAGAAAAGTGGTTCCAACAAAAAGCCCTTTATACAAGCAAGGTGGTAGATGGTTTGGGGGTCATTCAGACCCTTTTTCAAGGATGAGGATATAGTATCCGTTGGCTTTTTCCAGGCTGAGCAGTCTGTGACCTTCTGCCTTGAGGCTTTTCGGAACATTCTTGATCGGTTCGCCCTCATCCAGCAGGAATTCCACCACGACTCCTGGTTCGACCAGCTCCAGTTCCAGCTTGGCCTTGACGAAATTGGTCGGACAGCATACGCCCCGTAAGTCAATTCTTGCCATAGCAACTCTCTACTTTGTGGTTGGGGAGGGGCGAAAACGGGTCAAGATCACCTGGGGTGCCGCGGCTTTGTCCACCACATTGTTCGGAAACCGCTTTCGCAGGTGGTCCAGAAGTGAATCGCTCCCTGTTTCAAAAATAACATCCCCAAGCCGTATCCGGCCCATCTCTTTGGCTGCTTCGCGATACCAGTTCAGCACTTCGCCTATAAAATCCACAACCTGGCCGGCGGGAAGAAAGGAGGCGACCTGGGTTCCGATCAGGGGGCGTCTGCCCCATTTTCCCCCCGCAAATACCATGTACCCCAATTGGCGAACCTGCCAGGATCCGCTGGGGCAGACCTTGATGCAATCCCCACAGTAGAGGCAGTTCTCTTTGGCGAACACCGGCTTTTGATCATCTCCCGGGTGCACGGCACCGCTGGGGCAGGATTGGGCGCAGAGGCCGCACGCAATACACTCTTTCAGGTTAATCTCCGGTTCCACCGCGGCGACGAATCCGACGTC
Source organism: uncultured Desulfuromonadales bacterium (assembly GCA_945787465.1). Taxonomy (GTDB): domain Bacteria; phylum Desulfobacterota; class Desulfuromonadia; order Desulfuromonadales; family Trichloromonadaceae; genus CALZIZ01. Next base: position 4,647 of record CALZIZ010000018.1, on the reverse strand, counting down.
GTTGATGGGCGCTTTGGGACAATCGAAGGGGCATCCGGAAAACCCGACCTTGAATTTGTGATGCTCGGTGGCGATGCCAAAAATGTTCCGGTCGACCTCCAGCGCCGCCTGCTGGGTATCCATGAGGCCGTTGGGGTTGTATTCACACCCCCCGCAGGCCACCGGCACCCGCACCCGCGCCCCGCAGGACGCCACTTTCTGGTCGGCTTCCCCCAACTCCGCTACGACCGCATCAAAATCCCGGTAATTGATATGGATCAGCTCGATTGATTGGCGAACGGAAAGGTGAACATAGTCACCGCCGTGTTTTTCGGCGACTTCGGCGATTTTTTTGAGTTTCCCAACCGAAAGCCGCCCGCCGGGGACCCGCAGTCGAACCGTAAACAAATCCCTTTCGCGCTCCTTGATAAATCCGCCGGCTTTTAGATTGCCCAGATCAAGCCCACCCTTTTGTCCCTTTGTCTCCATGTTTTGATCCCTTTAGTTGTTTGCTTGGCAAATGTTCTCTGCCTCGGTCTCGTCCCTCAATGCGGTAATGGATGGATTCTCCCCGCAAATGGGGCAGTCAGGGTTTCTGGCAACAGGAACCGTCGCAAATTCCATCTCTTCGGCGTCGTATGTCAGAAGTCTTCCGGTTAAAAGATTTCCCAGTCCGAGCAGATATTTGATCGCTTCTGTTGCCTGGATGCTGCCAATCACACCTGGCAGCACGCCGATGACGCCGGCCTGGGCACAGGTGGGGGTGGAGTTGCTGGGGGGGGGAGTTGGGAAAAGGCAGCGATAGCAGGTCGACTCCCCTGGTTTAACGGTGAGGGTCTGACCTACAAACTGAAGAATCCCGCCATGAGAGTAGGGCTTGCCCGCCAGTACGCAGGCGTCATTAATAAGAAATTTGGCGGCGAAATTGTCCGTGCCTTCGATGACGAAATCGTAGTCCCTTATGAGATCCAGAACGTTGGAGGCGTTTACCCGGGTCTGATGGAGATTCACCCTGACATCGGGGTTGATGGCCTCTATTTTTTCCTTGGCCGAGAGGACCTTGGGTTTGCCTATGTCACTGGTATGGTGAATGATCTGCCGCTGCAGGTTCGAGAGGTCGACCAGATCGGCATCGGCAATGCCGATGACCCCCACCCCCGCCGCGGCCAGGTAAAGAGCGATGGGGGAGCCGAGCCCACCTGCGCCGATGATCAGGACTTTGCCAGCAAGAAGTTTTCTCTGCCCTTTGCCCCCGACCTCCCGCAAGGCGATGTGGCGAGAGTATCGCTCGATCTGCTCATCGGTAAACATCTCGGTTCTCCATTGTTTTTTACTGGTCATTTTTGAGCGGGAAAATTTTATTTCAACTTATCCATTCATCGTGCATAACCCAACCAGTACTGTCAAATCGTCCGGTTGTGCTGTGTCCCGAGGGACCAACGCGGTCAGGCTCCCCACCATATCTTTTGCGCCATCAGCACCGGTCAGCGTTTCGGCCAGATACTCGTTGTCGATTTCAAGTTCGGGTAAGGCATCAATCAAACCATCGCTAAAAAGAACCAGGGCGTCACCCTTCTCGAAGGTAAAAGACCCCTCCTGGTAATCTTTATGAAAGGGGATGCCAAATGGCAGACCCCGTGGGTAAAGCTCCATCACTCTGCCACTGGACCGCCGCAGGAAAACAAAGCCGTGACCGCAGTCCACATAGGTGAGCTGGCGTGAGTGGACGTTGAGTTGAGCATGGAACAGGGTCACAAAGCTGTCGGAATTGTCCAGATCCTGATGCAGAGCCTGTTCCGCCAGTGTTAAGGCCATTGCCGGCGAATTTGCCTGTGAAACGGACCGCAAAGCTGCCCTTACCGTCGCCATGACCATGGCCGCCGGCATGCCCTTGCCCATGACATCCCCCAGGGTCAGGGTTAAAAGGCCCGGGGCGGTCTGCTGCCAATCGTAGAAATCGCCGCCGACATGATAGGCCGGCAGGCAGCTGGCGGCGAACTCGAACCCAGGCACACTGGGGGCTTTCTCTGGAAGCAGCTTTTTCTGGACCTCGGCAGCCACCTCCAGTTGGGTTTGCAGCTTGTAGCGGCGTATTTCGCTTTGCCGCAGGGCTTCTTCCGCCCGCTTGCGCTTGGTAATGTCCCGGGCGACAGCAATCACATAGGCAGATTCCTGAAAAAACCTGCGGCTGAGAGTCATTTCTACGGCGATCAGGCCCCCATCCCGCCTTCGTAGCGATGCTTCGACCAGGGCCCGGGGCTTGGCACATTCACTGGTATCGCAAATGAGGTTCTGCAGCTGCTTCTTGCTGCCCAGGTCGGAAACCTCAAATATCGACAATTTCAGCAACTCTTCACGCTGCCGGCCCAATTGGCGGCAGGCGGAGTCATTGAGATCAACGATGTTTGCGGTAGGTACCTCGATGAGAAAAATGGCGTCGTTGCTGTGATCCAGAAAGGTTTTGAAGCGTTCCAGTTGCGCCAGGCGTTTTTGAAGCTCGGGATAATAGCTCTTTCGGTGGGAATCTTCCCCAAGGCCTATCAGCTGATCCCTCAGTGTTTCCCCGTTTTCGGGGGGATCAGAGGGATTCCTCATAAATCACCTCGATGTCTCTCAGGTTTACCCGGCGCGGGTTGGTCATCATGCAGGGGTCTTTCAAGGCCTTTTCACTGAGGTCTGGCAAATCGCTTCGGTTGACCCCAAGATTCTCAAGACGCCGGTCGACATTTGCTGCTTTTTTTATCTTTCTGACCTGTCCCAGCAGCGCCGCTTTCTGCTCTTTGGTGGTTGTCCCGCGAAGGTCGAGCCCCATGGCCTGAGCGATGCGCTCGAAGCGCTCAGGGCAGGATGGCAGATTGAATTCAATCACATGGTCGAGCAAAATGGCATTGCACTCGCCGTGAGCCAGATCGAGCTCGCCACCGAGGCTGTGCGCCATGGCGTGGTTGGCTCCCAGGATGGCGTTGGAAAAAGCCAGGCCTGCCAGCAGGCTGCCCTCCATGATCTTGGCGCGCAGCTCGAGGTCTTGAGGGTTTTTGATCGAGTCGATCAAGTGTGTAGAGACCAGGCGAATCGCCTCCAGTGCATTCAGGTCGGTCATGGGGGAGCTTGCATTGGAGACAAAGGCCTCGATGCCGTGAGTCAGGGCGTCAAGGCCGGTGCAGGCGGTCTGATAGGGGTCCATGGTGGTCAGGGTCAGCGGGTCGATCAAGGCAAGATCGGGAACGACCGATTTGCTGATGATGGCAAACTTTATTTTTTCCAGCGGGTTGGTGATGATGGCAAACTGGGAAACGTCGGCGGAGGTTCCTCCTGTGGTCGGTACGCAGATCAGCGGCGGCATCGGAATCTGCACCTTGTCGACACCATTGAAGGTCAGGATGTGGCTGTTGTTGGAACTGACAATACCGATTCCCTTGGCGCAGTCCATGGGGCTTCCACCGCCCACGGCAACCAGGGCATTGCATCTCTCGGCGTTGTAGAGCCGGGCCCCGGCCATGACTTCTTCGGCCCGCGGGTTGGGGGATACGCCCGTAAAAAGGACATAAGCAATTCCGGCCTCATCAAGGCTCTGTGTGACGTCCCCGGTCCATCCTGCGGCAACCACTCCGGGGTCCGAAACAACCATGACTTTTCGCCCGCCAAGATTTTTTGCGTAACGGCCCGCCAGGAGTCGAGCTCCCACGCCAAAAATATATTCAGGAGCAACGAATTTACGCAGTTCTCCCTCATTCGCCATTGTTGACCTCGTTGTTTTTCGTCCCGCCAGTGAAAAGCCGATCCTTTTTAAAAAGTATATAGCCCTGCGGTACTTTAGCAATGTTCTGGCGGAGCATCCAATTTATCGCCCTTGATATGCCATGCCTGCGCCGGATGAATTGTGCTCAAACTCTTTTTGGCCGGCCGTTTAATGGACATTGATGTGGTTGGTGCAGGTCCGCTGAAAAGCGTCTGTCGGAGAGGCGGTGCTGCTGATTTTATCGGGAGTTTCCTGCCACTGAACGCGTTCTTGTTGGGCTTTTTTGGCCATCCAGGGGCATTGAAAAAGGTGGGTATGAGGGGGGTGAAGAGCTTTATTCGATGGCCAGAAAAAACATTTTGGAGGGAGGGAGGGCAAGCCGTGCTAGAGAAAAAAGGCGCCGCAAGCGGCGCCTTTTTCACAACTTACTCGACAATTGCCGCAACCGGGCAGGAGTCAACACAGGCGCCGCACTCGGTGCAATCTTCGGTGATTTTGTACTTGTCAGCGTCTTCTACAATGGCAACGACGGGGCAGGTGTCAACACAGGCACCACAGGCAATGCATTCTTCAGTGATTTTCATCTTGTTCTCTCCTTTTGGGTGTTGGTCAGGAAGGGGGAGGCAGGATTACCGTTCCTTCCTTGCTGTTTGCTCTTGCAAATAAATACGTCGGTATTTTCTTCAGACTTGCCGGTCAGGTCAAGGAAAACTTTTCCCAGGGCATTGATCAGAAGAAAAACCCCCTTCCTCTTACCCCTTCTCACACCGGTTCATCACCGCCAGCAGCAGCCCCATGGCGATAAAGGCCCCGGGAGGCAGGATCATCAACAAGAAGGGCTGGTAGCCGGCGCCGAAGAGCGAAAGCCCGAGGATGCTGCCCGAGCCGAGCACCTCGCGCACCGCGCCGAGCACAAAGAGCGCCAGGGT
>CALZIZ010000017.1 GCA_945787465.1 uncultured Desulfuromonadales bacterium | reverse complement strand
TCCGGGAGTATTCGCCCGCGCCCAGATGGCCTTCAGCCCGGGGCGGGTGATCCATTCGGCCAAGTCCTGGCTCTGCCACATGGACGTCGACCGTACCGGAGGCATTCTGCCCTGGCAGTCCGAGGACGTCCCTGCCGAACAGCGCCTCTCCCCGGTACAGGCCAGCAGCGCCTACCTGGCCCACCTGCGCCTGGTGTGGAACCGCACCCTGGCCGCCGAAGATGCCGCCTGCAGCTTCGATGCCCAGCAGATCGTGATCACCGTGCCGGCCTCCTTCGACGAAGTGGCCCAGCAGCTGACCCTCGAGGCGGCGCGTATGGCTGGCTATCCGGAGCGCATCCGGCTCATCGAGGAGCCCCAGGCGGCCTTCTATTACTGGCTCGAGAAGGGGCAGAACCTCAGCACCCTGGTCGATCTGCTCGACAAGGTCCCCGGCAAGGTGGCGCGGGTCCTGGTCTGCGACATCGGCGGCGGCACCACCGACGTTGCGGTCAGCGACCATCTGCTGCTCGGCGGCGACAATATCGACCTGACCCTGGCCTACATTCTCGAGCAGAAGCTCACCGGCGGACGGACCAAGCTCTCGGGGCGCCAGTGGAACCAGTTGCTGGTCCAGGCCCGGGATCTCAAGGAGCGCCTGCTGCGCGACGGCGCCAAGACTCCCGCCGCTGACACCAGCTTCCCGGTGACCCTGACCGGCACCGGCTCGGGCCTGCTTGCTTCGACCATGACCGCCAGCATCAGCGGCGCCGATGTCTGGGCCTGCGTTCTGGACGGTTTCTTCCCCAGGTGCGGCGCCGAGGAGCGGCCGCGCAAAAGCGTCAGCGGCCTCAAGGAGTGGGGCCTGCCGTTTGCCAGCGATACCGCCGTCTCGCGGCACCTGGCCGCCTTTCTCGATGGCCAGCAGGTCGACGGGGTGCTGTTCAACGGCGGCACGGTGACCCCGGCCCTGCTGCGCGAGCGGCTGACCGCCCTGTTGACCGACTGGCAGAGCGGTTACCAGCCCCTGGTGCTGAACAACGATTCCCTGGCTCTGGCGGTGGCTCGCGGCGCGGCCCGGTACGGCTTTGTCCTCGAGCAGCCGGAAAAGAGCCAGCGCATCACCGGCGGCCACGCCCACGCCCTCTACCTCGAGGTCACCCGGCGCAAGAAGAAGCGCGAGAAAACCCTGGTCTGCATCCTGCCGAGGGGCATGGAGGCCAACGAGTCGGTGCGCATTCGCGATGCCGAGTTCGACCTGCTGGTCAACCAGCCGGTGCGGTTTCAGTGCTATTATTCGGCGACCCGCAAAGGCGATCGGCCCGGCGACCTGGTCAACTGGGACGATGACGAATTTCACCCGTTGCCGCAGCTGCAGACCGCCATCCATCTGCCCCCCGAGCGACCCAAGCCGGCCAACGACCGTTTGCGGGTCTCCCTCGAGTGCACCCTGAACGAGCTCGGGCTGCTGCAGCTTTTCTGCGTCGAGCAGCAAGGGGATGAACGCTGGCGGCTCGATTTTAACCTGCGTCGCAACATCGAAGTCGACCAGCCTCAGCAGCAGGAGGCCGCCCGGTCCCAGGTGCCGCAGCAACAACTGATGCGGGCCGAGGCGTTGGTGCGGGCCCTTTATGGCAAAAAGAAGGATCCCGAACTGCCCGATGTCAAACCCCGCGCTCTGGTGCGCGAGCTCGAAAAGGCCCTTGGCGGAGCTCGGGACGAGTGGGATTCGGCAACCCTGCGCCTGTTGTGGCCTCCGCTCAATCAGGGGATGACCCGTAAGAGCCGCAGTGTCGAACACGAGGCCGCCTGGCTCTACCTGGCCGGTTACGCCCTGCGCCCCGGTTACGGGGTGGAGCTTGACGAGTCGCGCATGGAGCAGCTCTGGCAGCTCTTCGGGCTGGGGATGAGTTTTCCCAAGGAGCCACGCATCCAGGATCAGTGGTGCCTGCTGTGGCGCCGCATCGCCGGGGGGCTCAATGCCCTGCGCCAGGAAAAGCTGCTGGAGAAGATCGAGCCCCAGCTGCGCACAGGAGCCGACGTCTGCACCGAAGCGCTGCGCCTGGCAGGCGCCCTCGAGCGGCTGCGCCTCGACCGCAAGCTGCAGCTGGTGAAAAAACTTTCCGCCGGTTTGCTCAGCCAGCGGACCCGCAATCGCGAACCCTACGCCTGGGCCCTGGGACGGTTGCTCACACGCACCCCCCTCTACGCCGGGGCCGACAGCATCCTGCCCCCGGCCCAGGTCGAAAAGCTCTTCGCCAAGCTTCGCGAGCTGGACTGGAAGAGCCCCGACTACCCGGGGCTCAACCCCCTCTTCGGCCTGGCGGCGCGGCGCACCGAGGAGCGGGGCGTCGATATCGGCCCCGAGGTGCGTCAGGAGCTGCTGACCAAGATGAAGGCCTCAGGCGCCCGTCCCCACGATATCGAGGTGGTCCGGGAGCTGATCCCTGTCGAATACGCCGACCGTGTCGCCCAGTTCGGAGAGTCGCTGCCCGGGGGGCTGCTGCTGGTAAGCAAGTAACCGGGGATCGTTTTTCAGGATCGTTACATCAGGCAGGGCCGGGCGACCGGTCCTGTTTGTTTTTGTCGGTCAGGGCACCACCGGCGCCTTGACGAGTCTTCAAGGGTAGGTTGGGTTGAGGAACGAAACCCAACAGTTGGTTCACGGCAATTGTTTGTTCCGTTGCTGAGCTCCTTTACACGACCTATACGCTGCACATTAAATCGATCAGGGCACCACGAAGCGCACGAAGGACACGAAGAACAGCCCCAAAACAGGAGTTTCTCTTCGTGCTCTTCGTGCCCTTCGTGGCGAAAAATCCTTTTCAACCGGAGTGTCTCCAGCATGCTGACCACTTTTATCAATATCTACCTCAAGCTGTTCATCATCCTCACCCCCTTTTTCGTCATTTCGGCCTTTTTGTCCCTGACCAAGGACTATACCCTGGCCGAGCGGCAACGCACCGCCACCAAGGTGACGGTGGCGGTGGTGGTGACCTGTTTTATCCTCTACCTCTTCGGCCGCTACATCTTCGAGCTCTTCGGCATCACCCTCGACGCCTTTCGGATCGGCGCCGGGGCGGTGCTCTTTCTCTCGGCCATCTCCATGATCCAGGGCAAGGCCTCGGTTTCGCCCAAGGCCTCCGATGAGGACGTGGCGGTCGTCCCCCTGGCCATCCCCATTACTGTCGGCCCGGGGACCATCGGCGCCTTGCTGGTCATGGGGGCGGGGCTCAACACCTTTGCCGATCAGGTGGTGGCGAGCCTGGCCCTGTTCTGCGCGGTGGCCAGTGTCGGCGGGCTGCTCTTTGTCGCCGGTCGCCTCGAAAAGGTTCTCGGTCAGCAGGGGCTGACAATTCTGACCAAGTTGACCGGACTGTTTGTTTCGGCCATCGCCGCCCAGATCTTCTTTACCGGGGTGAAGAACTTTATGGCGTAAGGGGGGGGATATCCTCGTAGGATGGGCAGAGTCATGCGATGCCCATGCAGAAAAAAAAAAGCACGATGGGTCCGTCGCTGCGCTCCTTGACCCATCCTACAGGTCATTTTTGCTGAGGCCTGCCCCAACGATTGGGCCTTTGGTTATAATGATGGGGCAGGCCCCAACCTACGCGGGGACCACCATCGACCTTATTGCTCAAAAGGGGTTGTCATGCCTGGATTGGGTAAGCGCTGGTACCTCAGAGTTGCTTTTTTCTTAAGCCTTTGGGCTGTCGGTCTGGTGTGGGCCGATGCTCTGTTTGCCGAAGAACCGGCCCGGCTCAAAAGGGGCATGGTCGTCACCGACCACCCGGAGGCCAGCCGCATCGGTGCGGCCGTCCTCAGCGAAGGGGGCAATGCCTTCGATGCCACCGTGGCGGTTCACTTCGCCCTGGCCGTCGCTTACCCCGGTGCGGGCAATATCGGCGGCGGTGGATTTGCCGTCTTCCGCCGTCCCGGCGGCGAACTGGGCAGCCTCGATTTTCGCGAGCGGGCCCCTGCGGCGGCCACCCGCGACATGTACCTCGATGCCGCAGGGCAGGTGGTGCCCCGGTTGAGTCTTGATGGGCATCTGGCGGTGGGGGTGCCAGGATCGGTGGACGGCATGGTGCGCCTGCATCGTCGTTTCGGCTCGCTGCCCTGGACGAAGCTGGTCCAACCTGCCATAGATCTGGCCCGGGCCGGGGTGGAGTTGAGCGTTCGGGAGGCCAGGCGCCTTAACCGGCAGCGCGAGGCGTTGCTGCGCCTCAACAGCGAGCCCCCCTACCTGGTCAAGCCTCAGGGGAAATGGCGTCCCGGGGAGCGGTTCTATCCCCTGCAACTGGCGAAAACCCTGGAGCTGATTCGCGACCGGGGCCGGGAGGGCTTTTATGCCGGGCCGACAGCAGAGCTGCTGGTTCGGGAAATGGAGCGCGGCGGGGGGATCATCTCCCTTGCCGACCTCGAGGCCTATCAGGCGATCTGGCGCCGTCCCTTGAGTCTTACCTATCGCGGCTACCGCATTACCTCCATGCCCCCGCCTTCGAGCGGAGGCATCGCCCTGCTGCAACTGCTTAAGGGCATCGAGCCCTTTGCGCCTTCCAAGCTGGGATTCAACACATCTGACACTATTCACCTGATGACCGAACTCGAGCGCCGGGTCTACGCCGATCGAGCCGCCTACCTGGGGGATGCCGACTTTTTTCCGGTTCCCGTCACCCGCCTGCTCGACCCCGCGTACATCCGCAAGCGCATGGCCGATATCGACCCCAACCGCAAGAGCGACTCGCGCCAGATCGGGCCGGGGCCGATGGCCGTTACGGAGAGTCCGGAAACCACCCATTACTCGATCACTGATGGGGCGGGAAATGGGATTTCGGTGACCACGACCCTCAACAGCAGTTACGGCTCCAGGGTGGTTGTGGCAGGAGCCGGTTTCGTGCTCAACAACGAGATGGACGATTGCCGAGGCCAATGCCATAGCCCCGGGCAAGCGCATGCTCAGCTCCATGACCCCGACCATCGTTGAGAACCGGGGCAGACTGGCCCTGGTCCTTGGTTCCCCTGGAGGCTCAACCATTATCACCACGGTTTTTCAGGTGTTGCTCAACCTCATCGATCACGGTATGACCCTGCAGCAGGCAATCGACGCGCCGCGGGTGCACAACCAGTGGTGGCCGGATAGAATTGACCACCAACCCGACGCCCTCGATGCCGGCTCGCGACAGGCCCTGGAAAATCTGGGGCATCAGCTCCATTCCAGATCCCCCTGGGGGCGCGTCAATGCCATCCGGGTCTTCTCGGACGGCTCTGTGGAGGGGGCGGCAGACCGCAGCCGGGGCGATGGCCTGGCCCAGGGGACAGGGGACGCAAGGGCGGGCTAATAAGATGTTGAAATGAAAACCCGAGCCATTGGTGTCATTCTCGCCTTCTACCTTCTACCTTCTACCTTCTACCTTCTACCTTCTACCTTCTACCTTCTACCTTCTACCCGATTTTTTTCTGGGAAAAACCCCCCTGATTTAATATGATAGCCCCTTGTTCGGGCGCCCGCCGTTTCCGGCTCGCCATCGACTGCAACCCTTACCAAGATCAGGCCTCATGTACCGGGACTATTTCGGACTTAACGAAAATCCGTTTTCCATCGCTCCCGATCCCCGCTATCTCTACATGAGCGAGCGCCACAGGGAGGCCCTGGCTCACCTGATCTACGGCCTGCAAAGCGACGGCGGGTTCGTGTTGCTCACCGGCGAGGTCGGTACCGGCAAAACGACCGTCTGCCGTTGTCTACTCGAGCAGAGACCCGACACGGCAGAGGTCGCATTTGTTCTCAATCCCAAGGTGACCGCCCTCGAACTCCTGGCGACAATCTGCGACGAACTCGGGATCGATTACCCCGACGGGGCCAGCAGCGTCAAGCTGTTCGTCGACCGCATCAACCACTACCTGCTCGAAACCTTTGCCGGCGGACGCAAGACCGTGGTGATCATCGACGAGGCCCAGAACCTCGATCCCGAGGTTCTCGAGCAGATTCGCCTGCTGACCAATCTCGAAACCAACCAGCACAAACTGCTGCAGATCATCATGCTGGGGCAGCCCGAGTTGAAGGAGATGCTGGCCCGGCCTGAACTTCGGCAGCTGGCCCAGCGCATCACGGCCCGTTATCATCTCGGGCCCCTCTCGCGCGACGAGGTGACGGCCTATGTGGCTCATCGCCTGTCGGTCGCCGGGGTGCAGCGGCGCCTTTTTCCGAAAAAGGTTATAAAAAGACTCTACCGCCTCAGCGGCGGCATCCCCAGGCTGATCAACGTCCTTTGCGACCGGGCCCTGCTCGGGACTTTTGTCCAGGAGCGTAATTCGGTCACTCTGCGGGTGCTGGGCGACGCGGCCGATGAAGTGTTCGGGCAGACCCGGGGTGCCGGGGGCGGGCGCCGGGCAGCAGGCATGTGGGGCCTGGCCCTGGCGGTTCTGGTTGCCGGCGTCATCGCCTTGGGGGCGGCCCGCAACTGGCAGCCCTTGATGCCTCAGATGGCCCCCCAACCGGTGGCCCTGGCCGCGCCCGAAGCAGGGGCCGCGGTGCGGGAGGCCCCCCCGGAGGTGCCCATCGCCGAGCCCGAACTCGATGTGCTGAGCTGGCCCGAAAATCTGCCCATTGAACAGAGCAAGATTCTGGCCTACCAGGCCCTGTTTGACGAGTGGGGGCTGTCCTACCAGCCCTCCGAACACGGCAAGGCCTGCGATCAAGCCCAAACCAACGGTCTGCGTTGCCTTTACAAGCGGGGCAGCCTCGGCAGCCTGCGCAGCCTCAACCGACCCGCGGTGCTGCGCCTGATCGATGGCCAGGGCCGGGAGTTCTTTGCCACCCTCACCCGGCTCGATGATGAGACGGCGGAGTTTTCCCTGAGCGGGCAGAACCTCCAGGTGTCGGTCAAGGAGCTTGAGCTGCGCTGGTTCGGCGAATATACCCTGCTCTGGCGGGTCCCCTCAGATTACCAGCGCGACCTCCAGCCCGGTTCCCGGGGATCCGGTGTGTCCTGGTTGAACGAGCAGATGGCCCGGCTCAACGGGCGCTCCGTCGGTTCTGTCTCGTCCCTCTCCGGCGTACTGCTGGGAGAGGTGAAGGCTTTCCAGTTTTCCGAGGGACTGGTGTCGGACGGCATCGTCGGACCCCAGACCCTGATCCATCTCAATTCCCGTCTCGACCCCGCGGTCCCTACGCTCCTCGATCCCCGGAAAGGATAAATCCGCATGTCATTTATCCTGGATGCCCTGAAAAAATCGGACAACAGTCGCGAGCAGGCGAAAATACCGAACCTGCAGACCATGCATGACCCGCCGCCCCTTAAAAAGGCTTCCGGGCGGGCGATCTGGCCCTATCTGCTGGCGGCGGCCCTGGTCGTCAATGCCGGGGTGCTGGCCTGGTGGCTGGGATCCTGGGGGGAGTCGGAGGTGGCTGCAGAGCGGCAGCCCGCTGTGGTCACTGCCGAGCGATCCGCGCCTGTTCCGGTGGCCAGATCCCTTGCGCAGGAGACCGCCGTGCCGGCTGTCCCTCCCCGGAAACCGCGTCAGGTCGTGATCCCAGCGGCCCCTCAGCCTTCGCTCGCAAAAGCCCTGCCCCAGGCGCCGCCCCAGCCGGTGTCTCCCAGGGCCTCCGAACCGCCGGCCCCCAGGCTCTATGAGTGGGATGAGTTGCCGCAGCAGGTGCGCAGCTCGGTGCCCGAGTTGGCCCTTTCGGTCCATTTCTATACCGATGCCCCCGCCCAGCGGATGGTCAGAATCAACGGTCGCATCCTGCGCCAGGGCCAGACCGTGGAGGGAGACCTGGTTTTGGAAGAGATCGTTGCCGAGGGAGTGATCCTCACCAGCAGGGGATATCGTTTTCGGGTCGCCAAGCCCCAGCCCGATGCCGGCTCCTGATTCTGGGTAGGTCCGCAGACCCCAATTGGTCAGGGCGTAATTCCCAAATCCAAAAGGACAGGCCTTTCCGCCTGTCCTTTTTGCGTCAGAAAACCAGAAATGTTTGTTAGTAGTTGGGAAAAGGACCTTGACTTTGGATTGAAACGGGCGTTTTAATTATGTGTATGAAAATAGTCCTTTTTTTTTGAGGTCGCCCCATGAGCCCACCGCATACCAAGCAGCGCATTCTCGATGCCGCAGAACATCTATTTTCCGCCGAAGGCTACCACGGCACCTCTTTGCGGATGATCACCGGCAAGGCCGGGGCGAACCTGGCTGCTGTCAACTACCATTTCGGGTCCAAAGAGTCCCTTCTGCAGGCGGTGTTCGAGCGTCGCCTGGGGCCCCTGAATCAACTGAGGCAACAGCGCCTGGCAGCTGTGTGCGCCTTGGCCGCAGAAGAGGGCCGGCGTCCCGAAACCCGGGAGGTGCTTGAGGCGTTCATCGCCCCGACCATCCAGCTTCGAGAAATGGGGCCCGCTGGCGAGGATTTCATCACCCTGGTGGGGCGGGTTCTGGCCGAGCCCGATGAAACGGTGCGCAAGATGTTTCTTGGCCAGATGAAGGCCCTGTACCTGCTGCTCTTTGAGGCCTTGGGGCTGGCTCTGCCCGAAATGCCGGGGGAAACCCTTTTCTGGCGCCTGCACTTCGCCCTGGGGGCGATGGGGCACACCCTGTGCCGGGTGGGGCAACTCGATCTGATCCCCGAGGGGCTCAACCCGCAAAACGAGACCGGGGTTCTGACCGAGATGCTGCTCGGGTTTGTGACCGCGGGAATGGAGGCCCCATGCAAGTGATCACCCGCACTCTTGTGCTGGCGCTGTTGCCGGTGGTTCTTTCGGGCTGCAGCCTGCACCAGCGCCAGACCCCGCAGCTTGACATTGACCTGCCCCAGGGCTTTGTCGAAGAGCAAACCGTTGCTGCTGAGCTTCGGGAAACTGGCCGCTGGTGGAAATCCTTTAACGATCCCGGGCTCGACGCCCTGATGGAACAAGCCTTTGCCGGCAACCTGGACCTTGCCCGGGGATTCGCACGGCTGGAGCAGGCCCATGCGGTTGTGCGCAGCACCCGTGCCGGGCAGCGTCCCTTCGTCAACCTGCAGGGCGAGGTCGGCAGGGAGAGCACACCGAGTTTTTTTGGCGAAAACATCGGCAACAGCTACCGCTTGTCCCTGGCCGCAGGTTTTGAACTCGATCTCTGGCAAAAGCTTCATTCCCGTACCGAAGCGGCGGCGCTGGAGAGCGCGGCAAGCCGGGAGAACCTCCAGACCCTGTACCTGGGGCTTTCGGCGCAGCTGGCCGATCTCTATTTTTTAGCCGCGGAACAGCGTGCCCAGCTCGAGCTCTCAGATCAGACCATCGCCTCCTTTGCCGAGACCCAGGAGCGTGTGGAACGCCGCTACCGCGAAGGTCTGGTTCCGGCGGTGGACCTCTACCAGGCCCGCCAGAACCTGGCCGCGGCCAAGGCAGCCCGGCCGAACTTCGAGGCCGCCCTTGCCGCCGCCGAGCACGGCCTCGGGGTGCTGCTCGGACGTTACCCCGATCGCAGTGCCGGCGGAAGCCTGGCCATTTTGCCGACAGCGCCCGAGGCTTTTGCGGCCGGCCTGCCTTCGCAGCTGCTGCAGCGCCGCCCCGACTTGCGCGCCGCCCTGTTGCGGGTTGGGGCCGCCGATGCCCGGGTGGCGGCAGCCATTGCCGAGCGCTTTCCCTCCTTCAACCTGCTCGGCGGCTACGGGACCTCCCGCACGGCATTCAGCACCGGAGATATCGTCGGCGAGTTCTGGAGCCTGGCCCTGAGCCTGGCCCAACCGCTGGTCGACGGCGGCCGGCGGCGTGCCGAAGTGCAGCGCAGCCAGGCTGTGCTCGAGGAGAATTTACTCGATTACAGGTCTGCAGCCCTCAACGCTTTTCGCGAAGTGGAGGATGCCCTGGTGAGAAACCGCACCGGCGAGGAGCGGATTGCCCGCCTCGAAGAGACGAAAAAGGCCAGTGAAGCCGCGTTGCGGCTGGCGCTGGATCGTTACTTCTTCGGCATCACCGAGTACCTGCCGGTGCTGACTGCACAGATATCCTATGCCGAGACCCAGAGCCGCCTGCTCAGCGCCCGGCGGCAGCTGATCAGTGATCGCATCAGCCTGGCCCGGGCCCTTGGCGGGGACTGGATGCCGCAGGAGCTTGATAAACATCTCGTCCAGCGGAAGGACAATAACTCATGAGCCTTCAAGGCAAACTCGTCAAATTTATCGTCCCTCTGTTGATCATCCTGGTCGGTTTTCTAGGGTTTCGGATGCTGGTGATGTCCCGCGAGGCTCCGCACAAGGAGGTCAGGGAGAATCCCGGGGCCCTGGTGGAGGTTTTCGAGGTGCAGCGCCGCGACCATCGGGTCGAGGTGCTGGGGACCGGAACCGTGCAGGCTCGCAGCGAGGTGAGCATCACTCCCCAGGTCAGCGGCAGGGTAGTGGAGATGGCGCCCGAGTTTATCGCCGGGGGCTTTTTCCGCAAGGGACAGCTGCTCTTTGGCATCGAGGAGATTGATTACCGGTTGGCGGTGGACCGGGCACGGGCGGCCCTGACCAGGGCCCAGGTCGAACTGGCCACGGTGCAGAGCCAGGCGCGCATCGCCCGCATCGAATGGGATCGCCTCGCCCTCGATGGCGGGGGCGAGCCCAACCCGCTGGTGCTCTTTGAACCCCAGTTGAAGAATGCCCGGGCCAACATCGCCTCGGCCGAAGCTGCCTTAAAACAGGCCGAACTCGACTTGCAGCGCACCCGAATTTACGCACCCTTCAATTGCAGGGTGCGCTCCGAGCAGGTCGATCCGGGCCAATACCTGCGGGCCGGAACCGGTGTGGCCATGCTTGCCGGAACCGATCGCGCCGAGGTGGTGGTGCCGCTGCCGGTCGATGAGTTGGGCTGGCTGCAGGTTCCGGGCCCCGGCAACGGTGCCAAGGGGGCTGCTGCGACCATTCGTTTTCGAAGCGGCGACAAGCTTCACGAATGGCCCGGCCGCCTGGTGCGCTCGCTGGGCGAGGTAGACAGCCGCGGCCGCATGGCGCGTCTGGTGGTGGGGGTCGATGATCCCTACGGGTTTGAGGCGAGGACGAAGCAGGGACGCCCGGCCCTCGAGGTCGGCCTGTTTGTCGAGGTCGCCCTGCACGGCGAGGTGTTATCGCAGGTGGTGACCATCCCCCGCAGAGCCCTGCGCGATCAGCAGACGGTCTGGATTGCCGATGAACAGAATCAGCTGCAGATCCATTCGGTGAGCATCCTGCGCGAGGAGAAGGACGAAGTGTTGGTGAAAAACGGCCTGCCCCAGGGCGCCCGGGTTGTGCTGACCTATCTTTCAGGAGCTGCCGAGGGAATGAAGCTGCGCCCGCGCCTTGCAGGAGCCGGGCAATGAGGGGAGCCATAAAATGGATGGCCCGCAACCACGTGGCCGCCAACCTGCTGATGCTGGTGCTGGTTGTGGGAGGACTGCTCAACGGCCCATCAATCAAGCAGGAGGTCTTTCCCGAGGTCTCCCTCGACCGGATCCAGGTTTCGGTGGCCTACCCCGGCGCCGGCCCCGAGGAGGTCGAGGAGGGGATCCTGCTGAAGATCGAGGAGAACCTCACCGGGGTTGACGGCATCAAGGAGCTCAAATCGCTGGCCGCCGAGGGCTTCGGGACGGTCACCGCCGAGATTTATACCGACCAGGACCCCGACCGGGTGCTGCAGGACATCAAGAGCGAGGTCGATCGCATCATCACCTTTCCCGAGGATGCCGAAAAGCCGGTCATCGCCAAGCTGCTCAACCGGCGGGAGGTGATCTCGGTGGTGGTCTCCGGGCAGGCCGGCGAACGCAGCCTGCGCGAGCAGGCCGAGAACATCCGCGATGAACTGCTCAATCTGCCCGGCATCACCCAGGTCGATCTTGGCGGGGTGCGCCCCTTCGAGATTTCCATCGAAATTTCCGAGCAGAACCTGCGTCGCTATAACCTTACCCTCGACCGGGTCGCTCAGCGCATCCGCCGGGCCTCCCTCGACCTGCCCGGCGGCACCATCAAAACCGAAGGCGGGCAGGTGCTGCTGCGCACCAAGGAGCGACGCTACTGGGGGCCCGAGTATGCCGATATCGTGGTGGTCACCGCCGGGGACGGCACCCAGGTTCGGCTCGGCGATATTGCCGAGGTGCGCGACAGTTTTCGCGAAACCGACGAGTTTGCCCGCTTTGACGGCATGCCGGCAGCCAAGGTCGAGGTCTTTCGGGTCGGTGAGCAGAAACCGAACGAGATCTCCAGAACCGTCAGGGACTATGTGGAGCGCAAGCGGGCGATTCTGCCCGCCTCGCTGCAACTTGCCACCTGGAACGACACCTCTGAGATCTTCCAGAGCCGCATGACTCTGCTGCAGAAAAACGCGCTGCTCGGTCTGACCCTGGTGGTGATCATCCTCGGGCTGTTTCTCGAAATCCGCCTGGCTCTCTGGGTCATGCTCGGCATCCCGATCTCCTTTTTCGGCACCATGCTGCTGATGCCGGCGCTGGGGGTGTCGATCAACATGATTTCCCTCTTCGCCTTTATCCTGGCGCTGGGGATCCTGGTCGATGATGCCATCGTGGTCGGCGAGAACGTCTACGAACACCGTCAGCTCGGAAAACCCTACCGGCAGGCGGCCATCGACGGGGTGCTCGAAGTGGCGGTGCCGGTCACCTTCTCCATCCTTACCACGGTGGTTGCTTTTTTGCCGCTGATCTTTGTCTCGGGGATGATGGGCAAGTTTATCAACGTCATCCCGGTGATCGTCATCAGCCTGCTTTTTATGTCGCTGATCGAGTCCCTTTTCGTGCTGCCGGCCCATCTGGCCATCGGCGGCCCGCGAAAGGCCCCCAGGGGGCCGCTTGGCGCCATCGACCGCAACCGCCGCCGGTTCGGTGCCTGGCTCGACTGGCTCATCGCCGGCCCTTATCTTAAGGCCCTTGACTTCAACCTGCGCTGGCGCTACGCCAGTGTCGCCATGGGCATCGCCATGCTGCTGCTGGCCCTCGGCCTGGTCAAGGGGGGGATTATCAAATTCCATTTCATGCCCGAGGTCGATGGCGATGTGATCATCACCTCGCTGCAGATGCCCCGCGGCACCCCGGTAGAGGAGACCGGCCGGGTTCAGCAGTACATTGTCGACAAGGCCCTGGAGACGATCTCCGAGTTCGACGCCCAGCGACCCGAAGGGGATTCGGTGCTGCGCAACGTCTATGCGGCGGTCGGTTCCTCGGTTTCCGGCGGCGGACCCATGGGGACTTCGACCGAATCGGGATCGCACCTGGCCAACATTTTGCTGTTTCTGACCCAGTCGGAGAAGCGCGGTGTTCCGACCACGGAGATTTCCCGGCGCTGGCGCGAGAAGGTGGGGGAGTTGCCCGGCATCGAGTCGCTGACCTTTGTTTACAGCCTGGTGCGCATGGGGGCAAATATCGACATCCAGATGGGGCACCGGGATTTCACCATCCTCGATCAGGCCTCCGAGCGTATCCGCCAGGCCCTGACCGAATACCCCGGGGTCGGCGATATCCAGGATACCTACTCGCGGGGCAAGCGGGAGATCAAGCTGCGCCTGACCCCCGAGGCGCAGACCCTGGGCGTCACGGAGGAGGACCTGGGACGCCAGGTCCGAGGCGCCTTCTTCGGGTCCGAAGCGCTGCGCCTGCAACGCGGCCGCAACGAGGTCAAGGTCATGGTCCGCTATCCCGAGGCAGACCGCCGCCATCTCTGGGACCTGGAGTCGATGCGCATCCGCACCCCCGACGGGGGCGAAATCCCCTTGCAGCGGGCGGCTTACGTCGAGGAAGGGCGTGGTTTCTCCGAGATCAACCGCACCGACCGCAAGCGGGTCATCAATGTGACCGCCAGCGTCGATAGCAAGCTGGCCAATGCCCAGGAGATCCTGACCGATATCAGAGCGGGGCTGCTGCCGCAACTGGCCCATGATTACCCCGGACTGAGCTTCAACCTCGAGGGCGAGGAAAAGGAGCGCCGCGAATCGGTGGGCAGCATGAAGGATGGCTTCAAACTGGCCATGCTCGCCATATTCGCCCTGCTCGCCATCCCCTTTCGCAGCTACAGCCAGCCGCTGCTGATCATGGCCGCCATCCCCTTCGGGGTGATCGGAGCGATCCTCGGCCACCTGATCATGGGTTTTAACCTGAGCCTCTTATCGCTCTTCGGCATCGTCGCCCTGACCGGTGTGGTGGTCAACGACTCGCTGCTGCTCATCTCCCGCACCAACGAAAACCGGCGCCAGGGCAGCGACTCCCATCAGGCGCTGCTCGATGCCGGCCGGCGGCGCTTTCGGCCTATCCTGCTGACCTCGCTGACCACCTTCTTCGGGCTGATGCCGATGATCCTCGAAACCAGCGTCCAGGCCCAGTTTCTGATCCCCATGGCGATCAGCCTGGGTTTCGGCATCCTCTTCGCCACCGGCATCACCCTGTTGCTGATTCCGGCCCTCTATATGGTTCTCGAGGATGTGCGCAACCTGCTGGGGCTGCGCGAAGAGCATGCGAATCATGCCAAAGATGCGGAAGGCTAGGGGGGATTAGGGGCTGGAGGCTAGAGGCTAGAGGTTAGAGGCTGGAGGCTAGAGGCTAGAGGCTGGAGGCTAGAGGCTAGAGGCTAGAGGCTAGAGGCTAGAGGTGGTTATAATTTTGGATTTTGAATTTTTAGTTTTGAATTCCGACTCCTGGAACCTGGAACCTGGGACCTGGAACCGGCTTTTTATCAAGATTCTTGCAATATTTCTGCAGATAGATTAAAAAGGGCCTCCAAGTCTTTGAAAGATCGGAGAAAACATGGCCCTTATTGAAGATAGTCTGTATCGGCGGATCAAGAAGCAGGTGGGCAAGGCGGTCGGGGATTACAACCTGATCGAAGAGGGGGACCGGATTGCCATCGGTGTTTCTGGAGGCAAGGACTCCTATACCCTGCTGCACATCCTCGAGTCGTTGCGCCGGCGGGCCCCGGTGAAGTATGAGCTGGTGGCGGTCAATGTCGACGCGGGCTACCCCGGCTATCGCACCTCGGTGATCGAGGAGCATCTCAAGGAGCATGGCTTTCCCCACCGCATGGAGAAGACCAACTGCTACCAGATTATCGAAGAAAAGCGTCGTCCCGGCTCCTCCTACTGTTCCTTCTGCGCCCGCTTGAGGCGGGGGGTGCTCTACAGCCTGGCCGAAGAGCTGGGCTGCAACAAGATCGCCCTGGGCCACCACCTCGACGATTTCATCGAGACCCTGCTGCTCAACCAGTTCTACGTCGGCACCCTGGCTGCGATGAGCCCCAAACTGCTGGCTGATAACGGCAAGCACACCGTTATCCGGCCGCTGGTCTATGTCGAGGAGCAGGACATCATTGCCTTTACCCGTGCCAGCGGTTTCCCGGTCGTCTGCTGCGCGTGCCCGGTCTGCGGCAAGGTCGACCAGAAGCGCAAGCGGATGAAGCAGCTGGTGCGTGAGATGGCCAAAGAAAATCCCCATCTGCGGCGCAGCATGCTCGGGGCCATCGGCAACGTTCATCCCCGGCACCTGATGGACAAGGCGCTGGCCGAGTTTTGAAAAAAACTTCCCTGAGCCGAAATCTGGGGTAAAATAAGAAAAGTATTTTTCTCCGAGGAGCCTATGGACCATCCCTGTCAATGTACAATGGGTCTGGATATCGATCTGGCCAGCGAAGTGCAGCAGCTGCTTTTTCCCAAAAGCATGCCCATGTGCAATTGGTGCTGCATGGGAGTGAAAAACCGCATGGCCAGCGGGTTGGGTGGGGATTATTTTGAATTTATCAGCATGCCCGACGGATGTCAGGTCATCTTTATCGGCGATGTCACCGGTCACGGGCTGCAGGCCTCGGTGGTCATGGCGCTGCTTTACGGCTTTATTCACCAATCCACCATGGACGGCTCCAAGCCGCTGGAAACCGTAACCCAGGTCAACGATTTCCTGCAGTCCTTTGCCCAGCGCTCAGAAGAGTTCGACCACTATTTTTCCACCACATTGTTCTGCGGAGTGATCGACCCCAAGACCCTCAAAATGTGTTATGTCAATGCCGGCCATGTTGCGCCCATGGTCCTGCGCGAGCAGCGAATCTCCTACCTGACGCCAACTGCCCAGCCCCTGGGGTTTTTCGACAACTTCGAAAAAGAGATGCGGACCTTTCAGTTCGAAAAGGATGATCGGTTTCTGCTCTTTACCGACGGCATTACCGAGGCCTTCAACGACGAGGGGCACATCTTCGGTCGCGAACGCCTCGAGCGGGCGCTGCTGGCCCAAGAGGGGGACCACCTGGAGTTTCTCGAGGACATTTTCCAGAGCCTGAAGGAGTTCGGGGCCAGTGATCCCCCAGACGACGACTGCACGGCCATCGTCATCGATTTTCACGGCATGAACCTGCCCGGCTGATAATCACCTTAATCCGCGATTCTGCTGGTGCATGGCTGAATTTCTCAGCAGGTTCCGGTGTGGTCACTGCCACCCGTTCGCTTCGCTTACTAGGGACACAGAGGCTCAGAGAATAAGCCCTGATTTGGGCCGACTGGCTTGAAAGACTCTGTGTCTCTGTGCCTCTGTGGCAAAGGGGGTGGCCCTTAGAGTTTAAAGACAGGGGATGCAGGGCAGGTCAGGGTCGAGGCAGCCGCAGCCGCCGAGGGCCAGAGCCAAAGCAATCATCAGCACAACAAGTTTCAACCATTTCATATATAAACACCTTTCGATAATGATGTGGGACGGCCTGGCCGTCCCGTTTTTTTATTCGTTGAAGAAACGTTTGAGCATTCCCTTGGGTTTTGCTTCCTGCTTGCGGCGCAGGTCGATCAACCTCAGTTCCCGCAACGCCTCGGTGCAGTCGGGATTGCACTGCAGGGCGGTTTCGAAGGCCCGTTCCGCCTCGGGGCCCTTGTCGTCGGCCCTGAGCAGGTAGCCGAGGTAGAGGTGGGTCTGGGCCAGGCGCGGGTTCAACTCGGCCGAGCGCAGCAGCACCTGGCGGGCCTCGACCCGGGAGCGGGCCTGCTCGGGGCGGCTCTTGTAAAGGGCCCAGGCGTAGTTGGTCAGGTATTCGGGCTCTTTGGGCGCGAGCTTGATCGCCCACTGCAGTTGCTCGAGGGCCTCGGGGTATTTTTTCACCTTGAGCAGAATGTCGGCCTTCTGGAAGGCGGTTTCGGCCTGCAGAATGGCGCTGAGTTCGGAGGTCTCGTCCTTTTTCCCATCCTGCTGCAGGGAGGCGATGTATCTGGATTTGCTGAGCGGGTCGCCGAGCACGCTGTAGGCCTGGCTGATGCGCTGGAACAATTCGTTGACCTTGGCGCGGACCTCCTCGGAGAGTTGCTCCTTGAAGAAATGGTCGGGGTGGTATTTTTTTACCAGCAAAAAGTAGGCCTTGCGAACGGCCTGCGGGGTGCAGGTCTTGTCCAGCCCCAGCAGGGTAAAATAGTCCTGCTTGATCATGCGACCGTAATCGCAGAGAAATCTATCCCGCAGCAGATGATTTTCTTCAGCCAGTTCAGGCTCGTCCTCATCCTGCAAAGGGGTCGCCAGTGGGGCGTCGAGGCTTTCGACCATCTCGGCGACCAGCAAGGCCGCCAGCAGCTGCCTGGCTCCTGTTCGGTGCAGGGGGTGAAGATCGAGGTGCTGCTCGAGGGTCAGGTCGCCTCGGCACTGACGCAGCACTCCCGCGTCCCGGGGGCCCAGGTTCATGTCCTGAAACCGGTAAAGGGGGTTTTCGGCCCGCACCAGGTAGCGGTCGCGGTGAAAATCGAGAACCTCTGCGACCTGCTCGGCAGAATAATAGCGACGGATGCCCTGCAGGATCAGCGCCGCAGGGGACATTTCGATTGTCGTGACACTCTGCTTGAAGTTTTTGGCCTGAATGAACTTGTATTGACCTGTCTCCCAGCTAAACGTCTCCAGCAGCTTTTCCATGACCTGCTGTTTGAGGGCGAGCTTGGTCTCATGGGGGCTGAGCAGGCCCATTTCGATTAGTACCGTCCCCTGAAGATGCCCCGTCTCCTTGATCCGTTCCAGCGACTCCTTGAGCTGGGCTTCGGTGAGCCGCCCCGTGTTGACCAGCATCTGCCCCAGGCATTCGCGCACCAGGTTGGAGCGGACGAAGATCGGGTAGCCCTCTCTTATGTAGATGACCTTACGCACGTCCTGGCGTTCGAGGTGCAGCAACCCGGTGGCCTTGAGGGTGTAAAGGTTGTGCAGCAGGTGGGCGATGGGGGTTTCGACCAGGGTGCCATGGACACTGAAGGGGCGTTTTTGCTCCTGGCTCTCTGTGGGCCCGGTCAGGTCCTCGATTTTCTGGAACAGGGTGTTGAGCGAAAAAGGTTTGAGCAGGTATTCGGTGGCGCCATACTCCTCCTTGGCCTCCTGGATGTGTTTGGCGTCCTTGTAGAAGGCGGTCATCAACACGATGGGAATGGTGCTCGTTGCCGGGTAGGTGCGGAGCGCCCGGCAGGTTTCAAGACCCGAGAGGCCGGGCAGCAGGATGTCGATCAGGGCGAGATCGAAGCTGCCTTTGAGCAGTGCGTCCATGCCCGGTTCGGCCGAGGCGAAACTATCCACCCGGTAGCCGCGTATGCGCAGCGACTCGCTGAGCAGTCGGCAGATATTCGGGTCGTCGTCGATGATCAGGATGTTTTTGGCCATAGGTCCGGTGGCTCGGGCTGTTGCTGGTTATAAATGTTTTTCTGGGCCCAGGTAACGGTTGAAGACCTCGCGGATTTTTTCCGTCACCTTGCGATAATCCTCAAGAAAGACCTGGTCAGGGCGGCGCGGCCGGTCCGGGTAACCGAGCCTTCGGGCCAGCTTGGTCAGGTACTGGCGGTCACCGGAGAGCTGGTTGATCGACTGGTCGTGGACCAGGCGCAGCTTGTTTTCGAGGCGCCGCAAAAACTTGTAGCCGCTTGCCAGCGCCTGGTAGTCGGGCTCGCCGAGCAGCTCTTCCTTGCGCAGGGTTTCGAGAACTTCGAGGGTGCTGGTTTTCTGCAGTGCGGGGCGTTTGCTGCCATGAAGCAACTGCAGGTATTGGGCCAGAAATTCTACATCGACCATCCCGCCACGGCCGGTCTTGATGTTGAAATGGCTATTGCTCTCCTTGGCGATTTCGGTCTCCATACGGCTGCGCAGGCGAAAGATCTCCTGGCGCAGATCCTTGGCCAGGGGGCTTTCATAGACGATATGCCGGTTGAGCTCCTCGATGCGGCGGCGCAACTCGGGTGGTCCGGTCACCACCCGGGCCTTGGTCAAAGCCTGGCGTTCCCAGAGCTGGGCCGAGCTCTGGTGGTAGCGCTCGTAAGCCGACAGGTTGGTTACCAGCGGTCCCTGGTTGCCCGAGGGGCGAAGCCGGGTGTCTATCTGGTAGACATAGCCTTCGCGGGTCATCAGGGTCAGCACCGAAATGATCCGCTGGGCCAGGCGCGAGAAATATTCCTGGTTGGTCTGGGCTCTGAAGCGCTCGGGCTCGGTGCCGTCGACGGGCCTGGTCTTCCCCTCACCCTCGTAGATAAAGATGATGTCGAGATCCGAGTGGTAGTTGAGTTCCATGCCGCCGAGTTTGCCCATGCCGACAATGGCGAAGCTGGCCTCGTGCTCCTCGCCCTCGGGCGTTTGGCAGAAGGGCAGGCCGAAGCGGGGGATCAGCTCCTGCTGGGCGATCACCACCGCCTGTTGCAGGCAGACATCGGCCACCGAGGAGAGCTGTTCGGTGCCCTGCCCCTGGGGGGTGTGGCCATGGATGTCGTTCAGGGCGATGCGCAAAAACTCCTCGTTGCGGAAGCGACGCAGCAGCTCCAGTTGCTCCTCGTAATCCGGGGCTGCCTGCACCTGTTCGGCCAAATCCCGTGCCATGGTCTCGCGGTCCTTGTAGGCGACGGCGTAGGCCCGTGAGACGAGGGCGTCTAGAATCTCCGGATGCTGAATGAAACTGCGCGAAAGAAACTGGCTGGTGCCGAAGAGGGTGACCAGCACCTTGACGATTTCGCGGTTTTCGGCGAGCACGGCGTAGAAGGTGCCTCGGGCCCGGCGCACCGAAATGAACTTTTCGACATTGGCCAGGGCCATGTCCGGTTCGGGCGAGTCGATCACCTCCTGCATCAGCAGCGGGGCGATGCGCTCGAGGTGCCGGCGGGCCCTCTGGGTCAGGTGGGCATGGGGCGGCCCGTCGCGCAGCAGCAGCAGGTTTTCGTAGGCGCCGTCCGGGTTCTTGAAACCCTTCTCCTCCAGCATGTCCTTGACCAGGTCAGAGTCTGCGGCCGGGTCGAACAGGAAGGCCACCTCGGGACGGACCTCCTCACGGATCTCCTCTTCGCTGGTATAAAAGAGGTCGCGGTAGATGGCGGTCACATTCTGGCGGTGGCGTTCGAGGTTCTGTTCGAAGGAGGGCAGGTCGGCAAACCCGCTGCGCCTGGCCAGGGCCAGTCGTTCTTGCTTTTGGGTGGGCAGGTTGTGGGTCTGCCGCTCCTGAACCACCTGGATGCGGTGCTCGGTGTCGCGCAGAAAGATGTAGGCTTCGCGCAGCACCTGTTTCTCCTGCTCCTTGATAATCTCTTCGCGGTGCAGGCATTCGAGGGCCTTGAGGGAGTTTTTCTCCCGCAGCCGCGGGTTTTTGCCGGCATAAATCAGCTGCAGGGCCTGGATGAAGAATTCGATCTCGCGGATTCCGCCCCAGCCCAGCTTCAGGTTCTGGTCGCCCTCCTGTTTGCGGGCCAGGCTGTGATCGATTTTCTGTTTCATCACCTTGATGTCCTCGACCATCCCGTAATCGAGGTAGCGGCGGTAGATGAAGGGCTCGAGGTTGTTCAGCAGCCGTTCGCCCATCTTTATCGACCCGGCCACCGGCCGGGCTTTGATCATCGCTGCCCGCTCCCAGCTCTGCCCCCAGCTCTCGTAATAGACCTCGGCACTGCGCATGGAGTTGGCCATCTCGCCGCTGTTGCCTTCGGGGCGCAGGCGCAGATCGACCCTGAAAACGAAGCCTTCGTCGGTGGCCTGGCCGATGGCTCTGGTGACCATTTCGGCGAGTTTGACAAAGTAGTTGTGGAGCTGGATGCGGTTTTTCGTTTCGCCCGTGGGGGTGGGGATGCCGGTGGTCCGCCCTTTCTCCGAAGAATAGAAGTAGATCAGGTCGATGTCGGAAGAAAAGTTGAGCTCCCGGCCGCCGAACTTGCCCATGCCCATGATGCAGAATTCGGCCTCAGCGGGGCTTTGGGCTTCGCAGCCATCGAGCAGTGGGGCGCCGTAGTCCCGGCGCAGCAGGGCATCGCTGATTTCGTATGCGCGCTGCAGGGTTGCGGCGGCGAGTGCCGAGAGTTCCGCGGTGACTTCTGCCATTTCGGCCAGGCGGCAGAGGTCGCGGCTGCCGATGCGCAGGATCTCCCGGCGCTTGTACTGGCGCAGGGCCTGCTGCAGTTCGGCAAAGCTGCTTTGTTGGGGGATGTCCCGGCGCAGTTCGGCGAGCATGGCCGCCTCGTCCTTGGCGCGGTTGATTTCGTCGTCGGTAAACAGGTTGTGAAAGTAGTGCTTGCGTCGGCAAAGGATGCCGGTGAGAAACGGTGAGGCTCCGAGCACGGTGAGCAGGCGACTGCGTTGGGCCGCGTGGTTGAGAACCGTCTTCAGCTCGTTACCATCGGCGCACGCGGTCAGGCGTTCGAGGTTGTTCAACGCCAGGTCGGGATCGGCCGCTTGCAGGGCCGCAGGAGCGATGCCGGCCAGAAGCTCGGCATCGTTCAGAAACTCCTGCAGCAGGCCCAGATTGGTGGCCGTCCTGGCGGCTTCGGCAAAGCCGAGTTCTGCGGCCAGTTCACTTAAGGGCGCCTGATCCGCCGCGCCCAGGGCTTCGCTCAAACGTTGGCTCAGAGCCTCTTGCTCCATGTTATGCATCCTTCCTGAAATTTATCCTTTTCCAGGCAAACAAGTTGCAGCAGGCAACGGGGAAACCAGGCACAAAGGGCAACAAAGCAATTGGACGCGGATTTGATCTGAAACAGCGGATAAAACCGATGGAAAGCTAAAAGCCGTTTTGGGTCTTTAGCCGATTTGATCCGCCTTTTCTGCGTCTCATTGCCTTTGGCTTCCTGTTGGGCGAGCTGTTCAGGTTGAAAAAAGCTTTGTCAGGCCTTCACGGTAGTTGCCCTTGACCACCCCGCGCTCGGTGATGATGGCTGTCACCAGGCGGTTGGGGGTTACGTCAAATGCCGGATTGCGCACCTCGATGCCTTCGGGAGCCATGGCCTTGTCTCCATGATGGGTGACCTCTTTGCGGTCCCGCTCCTCGATGGGAATCTGACTGCCGTCGGCAATGGCCAGGTCGATGGTCGAAAGCGGGGCGGCCACATAAAAGGGGATGCCGTGTTCCTTGGCCAACACTGCCACCGTGTAGGTGCCGATCTTGTTGGCCACATCACCGTTGGCGGCGATGCGGTCGGCCCCGACGATGACGCAGTCGACCTCGTCTTTGCTCATCATGTAGCCGGCCATGTTGTCGCAGATGAGGGTGACCGGGATGTTGTCTTTTTGCAATTCCCAGGCCGTCAGCCGCGAGCCCTGCAGAAAGGGGCGGGTTTCGTCGGCGTAGACCATGACCTTTTTACCCGCCTCGACCGCGGCGCGGATCACCCCCAATGCGGTGCCGTATCCGCCGGTGGCCAGGGCGCCGGCGTTGCAGTGGGTGAGGATGCGGGCCTGCTCCGGGATCAGGGCGGCGCCGTGGGCCCCCATGGTGCGGTTGAGCTGCTCGTCCTCGGCGGCGATGGCCAGCGCCTCGGCCTCGAGCTCTGCCTTGATTTCGGCCAGCGGCTTGGCGCTGCGGGCCTTGACGAAGGCCTGCACCCGCTCCAGGGCCCAGAAGAGGTTCACCGCCGTGGGCCGGGTTGCGGCGAGGACTTCGCAGACCTTTTCAAGCTGGCTGTAAAAGGCGTTAAAATCAGCGGCCTCGATGTCCCGAGCGCCGAACCAGGCGCCAAAAGCCGCCGCCACGCCGATAGCCGGAGCCCCGCGCACCACCATGGTCTGAATCGCCTCGGCGACCCCCTGGTAGTCGGTGTACTCGAGCCAGAGCTCCTCGGTGGGCAGCAGCCGCTGATCGATCATGCGCAGCACGCCGTTTTGGTATTCGATAGGTTTGATGGACATTTTCGCCTCCGGCGAGTGAGAAGTAATCAGTGATAAGTGATGAGTAAAAAGCGATAAGAAGGTTTTCTTGTTACTCATCACTTATTACATATTACGCCTTTAGTTTTTGCTTAAGCAGTTCATTCACCATGCCCGGGTTCGCCTTGCCTTTGCTGGCCTTCATGACCTGGCCGACGAAGAAGCCGAGCATTTTTTCCTTGCCGCCGCGGTATTCCTCGGCCTGGTTGGGGTTGGCGGCGATGACCTCGTCGACGATCTTTTCGATGGCGCCGGTGTCGGTGACCTGCTTGAGCCCTTTCTCCTCGATGATGGAATCGGCCTCTTTGCCGCTCTTCCACATCTCGTCGAAGACGGTCTTGGCGATCTTGCCGGAGATGGTGTTGTCCTTGATGCGGCCGAGCATTGCCGCCAGCATCTTCGGGGTCACGGGGCTTTCGCTGATGGCGATGCCACTTTCGTTCAGGGCCCGGGTCACCTCGCCCATGACCCAGTTGGAGCAGGCCTTGCCGTCGCGGTGCAGCTTTGCGCACTGGTCGAAATAATCGGCCAGCGCCCGGTCGGCGGTCAGCACCTCGGCATCGTAGCGGGGCAGATCGTAGTCGCCGATGAAGCGCTCGAGCTTGGCTTCAGGCAACTCGGGCAGCTCCTGTCGGCAGCGCTCGACCCACTCGCTGTCGACCACCAGGGGCAGCAGGTCGGGGTCAGGAAAGTAGCGGTAATCGTGAGCTTCTTCCTTGCCGCGCATGGAGCGGGTGGTGCCGTTGGCGCTGTCGAACAGGCGGGTCTCCTGAATGACGCGGCCGCCGTCTTCGATCACCTCGGCCTGGCGCTCGATCTCGTACTCGATGGCCTGCTTGATGAAGCGGAAGGAGTTGATGTTCTTCAGTTCGGCGCGGGTGCCGAACTCCTTCTGCCCCCAGGGGCGAATCGAGACGTTGGCGTCGCAGCGAAAGTTGCCTTCCTCCATGTTGCCGTCGCAGACCCCGAGATAGACCACGATCTGGTGCAGCTTCTTAAGGTAGGCGATCGCTTCGTCCGAAGAGCGCATGTCGGGCTCGGAGACGATTTCCATAAGCGGGGTGCAGGCGCGGTTCAAATCGACCAGAGAGGTGTCGGCCGTCTCCGGGGTGTCGCCGTGGAGCAGCTTTCCGGCATCCTCCTCCATGTGAATGCGGGTGATGCCGATGGTCTTGTGGCCGCCCTGTTCGGTTTCGATATCGAGGCGGCCATGCTCGCAGATCGGCAGCTCGAATTGGGAGATCTGGTAGCCCTTGGGCAAGTCGGGGTAGAAGTAGTTCTTGCGGGCGAAGATCGAGCGGGGGGCGATGGCGCAGTTGGTCGCCAGGCCGGTCTTGATGGAGAATTCCACAGCCTTGCGGTTCAGCACCGGCAGCGCCCCGGGCAGACCCAGGCAGACCGGGCAGGTCTGGGAGTTGGGCTCCTGGCCGAACTCGGTGGAGCAGCCGCAGAAAATCTTGGTGTTGGTGGTCATCTGGACGTGGACTTCGAGTCCGATGACGACTTCGTATTTTGATGTCATTTCAATAGTCCTTTGTCGATGTAGGGGCGCCCCTTGTGGGTGCCCTGGCCTGGGTGCCCTGGCCTGGGTGGCCCTGCCCCGCAAGGGCAGGCACAAGACCTGCCCCTACATGGATATCACAGCGGCGCCTTTTTCGTATGCCAGTCCGTCGCCTGTTCGAAGGCGTAGCCGGTGCGTAGCAGGGTCGCTTCGTCGAAGGGCTTGCCGATGAGCTGCAGGCCGATGGGCAGGCCCTCTGCAGTAAGCCCGCAGGGCTGGCTCATGGCGCAGGTGCCGGCCAGGTTGACCGGGATGGTGAAGATGTCCGAGAGGTACATCTGCAGCGGGTCATAAAGTCCTGGCGGATCAGGGTGCGCACCTTCTGGGCCTTGAGGTAATAGGCGTCGTAGTAGCCCGAGGAGAGGGCGTAGGTGCCGAGCATGATGCGCCGTTTGACCTCGGGGCCGAAACCGGCGGCGCGGCTCTTCATGTAGCTATCGATCAAGCCCTGGCCCTCATCGACCCGCACCCCGTAGCGCACGCCGTCGTAGCGCGCCAGGTTGCTCGAGGCTTCGGCTGTGGCGAGCAGGTAATAGCAGGCCACCGCGTAATCGGTGTGGGGCAGGCTGATTTCGACGATCTCGGCGCCGAGCTCGCGGTAGCAGGCGATCGCCTGATCCACCGCCTGCTTGACATCTGGGTCGAGACCCTCGATGAAATATTCTTTCGGCAGGCCGATCTTCAGCCCCTTGACACCGTCTTTGAGTGCCGCGCGGTAGTCGGGGACCGGGGTGTCGACGGAGGTCGAGTCGGACGGATCATACCCCGCAACCGCCTGCAGCATGATGGCGCAGTCCTCCACGTCGCGGGCCACCGGGCCGACCTGGTCGAGGGAGGAGGCGTAGGCAATGACCCCATAGCGCGAAACCCGGCCGTAG